>DATJTG010000200.1:0-5213 GCA_035503555.1 Acidobacteriaceae bacterium
GGTGGAAGACCTTCGAGCGCAAATTCCGCGCCGAGATGAAGCAGCCCGAGGCGGCCCATCTCCTCGACCTGCTCGCAGCGTTCTCCCACCAGACCAACTTCGCCGTCGGCTGCTACTGCGAGGACGAGTCTCGCTGCCATCGCTCGATCCTGCGGCAGCTCCTGGCCGAGGGCGGAGCGGATATTCGAGGGTGATGCGCCGTTAGACGGTTTTCCCCCGTCCTGTGGAAATTTTGTCAAGAGGGTTGCCGCCAAACCAAAGTCACGAACGCTGGCAGCAAAGGACTTCCGCGCCAAAATACCCGCCCAAAACTGGCAGGAAACCCTTTCAAACTTGGTATTCTGGACTTATAGAGTGAAAAAAGAAAAAGCCCGCCGTGTGCGGGCTTTTTCCTTGAACCACAGGAGCGCCGGTGATCCTTGCGCCATACAAAACGACTCAAACCGGCAACTGCTACTGGCCACTGGTTCCAAAGGAAACGTTACCAACGCGCACCAGCAGAATCAACAACATCCCTCCAGGATACCCCCCGAAAATCGATCGATTTTCGAGGGCCCGCACCCCGTACCCCGCACCCTGCACCCTCACTCACGCCCGGCTCAGGTACGCTCCCTCGGCCGTGTCCACCCGGATCTTCTCGCCCTCGTTGATGAAAGGAGGCACCTGGACGATCAGCCCCGTCTCCGTCTTCGCCGGCTTGGTCACCGACGAGGCCGTCGCCGACTTCAGTCCCGGCTCGGTCTCCACCACCGTCAGCTCCACCGTCTGCGGCAGCTCGATGCCGACCGCCACGCCGTCGTGGAACGACACCCGAATCTGCAGATTCGCGGTCAGGTATTCGACCGCATCGCCCAGCGTGTCCTTCTTCAGGTGGGTCTGCTCGTAGTTCTCCGTGTTCATGAAGTAGTAATCGTCGCCGTCGTTGTACAGGAACTCCATGGGGATCTCGTCCACGATCACCCGCTCGATGGGATCGGGCGAGCGGAAGCGCTCCACGAACATGGCGCCGGTCCTGATGTTGCGCAGCTTGGCCTGGATGAACGCGCGCAGGTTGCCGGGCGTGCGGTGCTCCACCGAAAAGACCAGATGGAGGTCGTTGTTGTGCTTGATGATCATGCCCGGACGCATTTGGGTGGCGGGAATCGCCATGAGTAAGGCTCCTTGCGAAATTTTTGATGCGGAGAGATGCGGCGGAAACGGGCCGCGGGAGGCGAGGCGCACACGCCCGGCACAAAGAAACTCCGGCCTTTCGATTTTATCGCAGCGGACTGACGGGGGGTGGGACGCAGTCCGGTTTTGATCCCGCTCTCGGTATTTCGCAACGAAACGCAGGACCTTAAAATATATAGGCGTAAACGGAGCAGACGTGGCGCGGCCAAAGCAACAGCATTACGTAACTCGGGCTTACCTGGAAGGGTTTCTCGCAAAGGGCGAGAGATTTCTCGTCTGTTATGGCAGGGGAAAAGGGCCCTTCAAAAGACAACCAGAAGACGTGGCATCCCAGCGAAACTACTATGCCGTGAAGAACGCAGATGGCTCTTGGGACGACTCGCTGGAGAACCTGATCGAGAGATTTGTAGAAGCTCCTGGGCTTCCGGTTCTGAAAAAGCTAGCCACGCGCAAGACAGATTTGACCTGGGAGGAGCGGGAGAATCTAGCAAGGTTGATCGCATTCCAAGAAATGAGAACGCCAGCTGCGCGGGCTCGAGTGCTTGAGACGACACAGGCGTTGACAGATCGTCTTGTGCGGGAAGTCACAACGGCGGACCCAGACCAAAGATCGATCGAACTTGTCGGTGAAGACGGGAAGAAATCCACAGTCACCCTCGACGAGATCATCACTTCTCAACAAGAGCTCCACGGCGAATATTGCCGTCAGACACATCGCCTGACGATCGGCCCGGCTCTGAAAATAACTCCGATTCTGGCGCGTATGAAATTTACAGTTCACTATTCGCTCGATCGCGAATTTGTAACGACAGATACGCCCGTGATACGTGTCTTTAGAACACGCGCGGCGCTCGGATATGGTCTACAGCGCAGAGATATCGAGGTCAGGTTTCCGCTGGCCCGGTGGGCATTCCTCACTCTTACGCACGATCATCAGTTCTTAAAGCTTTTCGAAGGTGCGACCAGAGCCCGGCAACGCACGATGCTGGAGCAGGTCCCCAAGGTCCACGTTCGATATGTTTCAGGCTCGGACGTTGACGCCTTCAACCGCGGTCACACGAGACATGCCCGCATGTGGCTATTTGCGCCTTCCGCTGTCGGCTGGGCGAAAGAGTTATTGGCGGAAGCGTCAGCAGCACCTGCGGTGCGCGACCTGAGCAGGGGAGACCTAATGCATTTTCAATCGACAGTCACCTATGATCCCAGCATCGACGCTGCCTCCAACTGACGGTCACGCCCACGCTCATAAGAGTCTGTCCTGGGTGTCGCTCTCAGCCACCGAACATGCGTTTGAAGAAGTGCCCGATGTGCCCGAAGAAGCCGGTATGGTGCGGCTCGGGCGGCGGAGGCGCGGCCGCGACCGTACGCGGTTTGGCTGTCGCGGTTGTGTTGGCCGAGGTCGGTCCCATCGGCAGCTCCGGCAGGATCGGCTGGCTGCTGTCGAAGGTCAGCGGCACGTCGACCTGCGCATGCGCCTCGCCCGCGGGAACAATCGGCGTCGTCGGCGAAGCGAGCGCGGGCTTCAGGCCCTCGCTCTCCGCCAGAGGAAACGGGTTCTCGGCCTCGGCTTTGCTGGCCGCGACGGTCTCGCCAGGTTGGGCTGCGTTCTTCCCGGAAACGCCGACGCTCGCCACCGAGAGCGGACGATCCGGTGGGCATCCGCAGGGCTCCTGCTCGTTGTCGACCACCTCGTGCAGGCTGCCGTGCTCGAACAGCACGCGCTGGTTCGGCTGCACGCGATACGCTCCACCGTCGAAGAGGCTGCTGGCCAGCACGTAGGGCGCGTTCGCGCCGTGGTTGTCCAGGCAGGTGTCGCCCTGGTTGTTCACCCGCAGGCTGATATCGGCCTCGCCCGGAGGCGAGATCAGGATGCGCAGATCCGGGGTCATCAGCACGTCGGAATACTGCCCCGGCTTGTAGTGCGCCTCGATGGCGCCCCGATCGATGGCGATCATCAGCGCGCCGCCAGGCGTGGTGTTGTCTTTGGAGAGGTGAATTTTGGTGGAAGCACAGACGTTCAGACTGCCGCCGCGCGTCAGCGCCACATGCGCCGTCGAGTCGCCGGCGGTGATGCTCCCGTTGTTGCCGATCGTCGCGCGCCCGTTCTCGACGGACAGCGATCCGGAGAGCGCGACGCCCTCCACCGGCACGGTCGCAATCGACTCAACGTGCGGGGCTGCGGGCGCGGGGTCGGCCGGCTGCTGCGCGCGCGCCGGAACGCCGGCTCCAGCGAGAAGCAACACGGCCGCGCACAGCCCGGGGACTACACTGCTGTCATCATGCATCCTGTGCCTCGGGTTGTCGTGGTGATCGTCATCGCGCTCCCGCTGCTGCTGATCGGGCTGAGTGTTCCGATGATCCTTGGACGCATCGGGCCGAACCTCTGGTATGGCGTGCGCACCCCCAAAACCCTCGCCTCCCAGGAAATATGGTATCGGGCCAATCGCCTCGGCGGTGTGTATCTTACGGTGTCCACGCTGATCGCCCTGGCCATCTGGGGACTGATGGCCTTCATCCCGCTCGATGCCGCGCTGCGCGCGCCGATCTACATCCTGATCCTCGTCGCCAGCACGACGATCGCCATGGCCCTGCTGATGGCGCGCATCCGAGAGATGTAGTGCTCAGGCGATGGACCGCTCAGAGCTTCAGAAAGTTCCGGATCAGCGTCTTGCCGTCGTCGGTCAGCACGCTCTCCGGATGGAACTGCACGCCCTCGACCGGCATCCGGCGATGGCGCAGTCCCATGATGGTTCCATCGGCGGTGCGCGCGGAGATTTCGAGATCCGCGGGCAGGCCCTTCTCCTCGACGATCAGCGAGTGATACCGCGTGCAGGTCATCGGCGAGGCGATGCCGGCGAAGATGGTCTTCCCGTCGTGCTCGACGGGGCTGGTTTTGCCGTGCATCAGCTTCGGCGCGCGAACGACCTTGCCGCCGAAAGCCGCGCCGATGGCCTGGTGGCCGAGGCACACGCCGAGGATCGGCACCTTGCCGGCCATGTGCCGGATAAGGTCGATTGAGATGCCGGCCTCCTGCGGGGTGCACGGCCCGGGCGAGAGCACGATGCGGTCGGGGTGCAGCGCCTCGACCTGCTCCGGGGTGAGCTCGTCGTTGCGCCGAACGACGACGTCGGCGCCCAGCTCGCCCATGTACTGCACGAGGTTGAAGGTAAAGGAGTCGTAGTTGTCGAGAACGAAGACCATGAGACAAAAACCACCTGAGCTCCAGTGTATCGGGACTGCCCTCGATGGCGCGAAGCGCGGTTGCCACGGCGGCCAGCCGCGGTGCTATGCTTTTGGCGTCGGAGGTCCCTGGGATGAAGCTCCTTCTCTCCGCCCTTCTGCTGGCTGCCTCGACGGCCGCTTTCGCGCAGGTTCAGACTGCCGTCGCTACCGCTCAGGTCGGAGGCCTCCAGTCGCTCGATTTGCAGTCACTGCCACCGTCGCCGGATCAGACCGGTTGCCCGGTCGTTCTGACGCAGGCGCATCTGAACTGGCCCGCGACCTACATGCCGGTGACCGACGCTGCGAAGGTGAAGGCACCGAACCTGGCGCTGGGCTTTCAGAATCCCAGCGGCAAGGCGATCCAGTCGGTCAGCATCACGGCACGGTTTACGGGGAAGAGCAGCAAATATCAGCTCGACGCCAGCGCGTTCGATCTGCACCTGACGTTTTCCGGGAGTGACTCGGCGGACAAGACCGAGGAGCAGATGCGGGAGATTCGCCTGCCGGAGAAGATGTATGCCTACGGCGTGACGCGCATCGCACTGGATCAGGTGACCTTTGCTGACGGGACGCTCTGGACCTCAGCGGGGCATACCAACTGCGCGATGAACGTGGGCGGATCGGCGGAGCGGATCGGAAAGTAGGACTGGCCGTCCAGGCGGACGCGCTTCGCGCACTGCATTACGGGCCGGGGGCTAGTCCTCGCGGGCTCGTTCGACCGCACGCACAACGGCTTTCGCTTTGTTCAGGCTCTCCTGGTATTCGTTCGCGGGTACCGAGTCGGCGACAATCCCGGCGCCGGCCTGGATGAATCCCTGCTT
>DATJTG010000201.1:0-28404 GCA_035503555.1 Acidobacteriaceae bacterium
CCGCGTCCGCATCGTCGAGCGGCGCTTCGGCCAGCGTGGCCAGAATGAATCCGCGGCTGTAGCGGCGCCCTGATGCGCCGACCTCAAAGTAGTCCGGGGCCATGCGGCGCTCGAAGTCCGCGATGGTCGTCCCAAACTCCTGGGTGTGGAAGATCGGCTCCAGCAGCCGCAGTTCTTCGAAGACCGGCAGCAGATTCGCTTCGATGCGCGCGAAAACCGGTTCCTCACTCATGCTGCCGCTCCAGGTTCGAGGATCGTGCCCGCGGGGCACACTCCTCTATTCTGGCCCAACCCGCGCTTCCCGCCATCCGCTCACCGATGCGGGCGCTGCGCCTCACGCAGGCCGTCCCACAGGAAGGCAAGGCCGATGGCGAACGTCGCGGCGCTCACCAGCACCACTCCCCAGCTGCGGGCAATCGGTGACAGCAGCACGGGAGCGGCAAAGCCAAAGGCGGCAACCAGCAGGAAATCCGTGATGATGCGAAGCCGGTGCATGGCCAAGCCCCTTTCTGGCTGCATTTTGCCACCGTTCCAGGCCCCGGGAGCCGCGTTTCCGTATCGTCATAACTCTTCGGTACCCAATTGACACGCCGGTCCCCGCACCCGTACCGTAAGGTCCAGCGCGAAGGGCGCATCCAGTCCGCGGAAAGGGCCGTGCCCACCTTAGTTTTCCGACAATTCAGCGAATCTCTTTTCAGCCTGACTGTGCGGACATCGCAGGCGCATCACGAAAGGAGCTTCGAATTGGCCTCATCACCCTGATGCGCCCGACGGTGCCGCTTGTGCGACCCGCCGCCGAAGTGGGTCGCATCCGAGTGTGAAGTATCAAACCTCCTGATGAGGCCAATTCCCTATGCCCGGACTGCCCGCCCGTCCTTCGCTCGAACAATACAGGAAGCAAGCCAAAAAGCTGGTCCGCACCGTCGCGGCCCGCAACCCTGACGCCCTCGACACCGTGCGCCGCTGGCATCCCCAGTTCCGCAAGGCGACGGATGACCAGATCGCCGCCTTCACCCTCACCGACGCGCAGCTCGTCCTCGCCCGCGCTCATGCCTTTCCTTCCTGGCCCAAATTCGCCGCCCACATCGAAACCGTGAACACCCTGCGCGCGCTCGAAGATCCCGCCACCCCCGCCGACCTTCGCGATCCCGAGGCCCTGTTCCTCGAGTTCGCCTCCGTCGAGCGCCACGGCTGGCACGGATCGGGCAGCCTCCAGCAGGCGGAACTGATTCGCTCCCGCTATCCTCACGTCGCTTCCGCCAATATCTACGCTGCCGCCGTCCTCGCCGACGAGCCGGCGCTGCGCAGCTTCCTCGCGAGCGATGCCCGTCTGGCCATCGCACCGGGCGGCCCGCACGACTGGGATCCCCTCACGTATCTCTGCTTCTCGCGCTACCTCCGCCTCGATAAGTCCCGATCCGACGCCTTCGTCGCCTGCGCTCGCATCCTCCTTGATGCCGGCGCCAATCCCAACACCGGATGGATGGAAACCCTCGACGAGGACCCGCCGCGCCAGTTCCTCGAGTCCGTCCTCTATGCCGCCGCGGGACTCGCGAAACATCCGGGCCTGACGCAGCTTCTGCTCGAGCGCGGAGCCGATCCCAACGACGAAGAAACGTGCTACCACGCGCCGGAAACCTACGACAACGCCGTCGTGAGGATCCTGATCGACTCAGGCAAATGCAACGAACGCTCTCTCGCATGGCTGGCCGCCCGCAAGGCCGACTGGCACGACGAGAAGGGCCTCCTGCTCGCGCTCGACGGCGGCGCCAATCCCAACTACATGACGCAGTGGAGTCACACCTCCTTCCAGCATTCCATCCGCCGCGACAACGGGCTCGTCATGATCCGGATGTTGCTCGACCACGGCGCCGACCCGTACCTCCGCAATCGCGACAACCAGCGCAACGCCTTCCAGATGTCCGCGTATCACGGGCGCGGCGACATTCTCGCGGAGCTGCAGCAGCGCGGCTTCGCGCCGAATTTCGAACCGGGTGCCCCGTTCAAGCCCGGTTCTGGCTTGGGTGGGTCTTCGTTCGATGGACTGATCGCTGCCTGCGCGCGCGCCGATCGGCCTCGTGTCCAGGCTCTGCTCGCCGCCGATCCCCATCTGCAACCGCAGTTGTTACAAATCGGAGGCACGCTGCTGGCTCGCTTCGCCGGCGCCGATAATCTCGACGGCGTCCGCATCCTGCTCGACCTCGGCATCCCCGTCGACGCGCTCTGGCCCGAAGGCGACGCCTATTTCGACAACACCCGCAACTCCACGGCTCTCCACGTTGCCTCGTGGCGCGCCTGGCACGAAGTGGTTCGCGAGCTCATCGATCGCGGCGCCGACGTCAACGCGACCGACGCCCGCGGGCGCACGCCGCTCCAGCTCGCCGTCAAAGCCTGCATCGACGCCTACTGGATGCGCCGCCGCAAGCCTGACTCCGTCGCCGCGCTCCTCGCCGCCGGCGCCACCATCCAGGGCATCAAACTTCCCACCGGCTACGACGCCATCGACGCACTGCTGATGAAGTGACCTCCCGGGTGCCCCACATCTGCGCGGTGTTCGCAGATGTGGGATTCCACCCCGCCCCGGTTACCCCACTATCGTCGTTCGTCCCGGGGCGACAAGGGCCCACCAGCCGCCCCCCGCAGAACACCCCCTCAGATCAGCCCGAAGTTCGAGTCCTTCGCGAGTTTCTTATCCGGTTCGTCCAGATCGGGAAGGCTATAAAACCAGCCGTAGAACGCATCGTCGAACGTGTAGCTCTGCTGGAATTTCAGCGCTGGCAGGCGGCTGTCGTTCGGTTCGATGCGAAAGTACTTTGTGTCTCCCGTTTCGTAATCGCGGACCACGTATTCCCGTCGCCCTCGCACCGCGTCCAGCGGCAGGCTTTTCTTTCCGAGCCATCCCGTTGTGGAAATCGCAAAGGCTGACAAGGTCACCCTCGAGTACCAGGTCGCTGCCGCGCCGGCGATGGCCGCCGCAAACAGCACAACCGCAAAAAACATTTCGGTGGCCCTGCCCGCGCCGGAACCATCGAGTGCCGGCTTCCAGGTTGCGAAAAGATACCCGCCCGCGACCACCACGATTGCCAGCATGGCAAGCCGCTGCCACCACGTCAGCCGGTAGACGCGAACCTCGCTCGTCAATGCGGGAACCGGCCGAATCGGTCTTTCGCTGGTTTGCATAGAGCGTGTCCGCATTCTATCCGCCTGCCTCCCGCAGCCTGCCTTCGCAGATGGCTCCCTCCAACACCGCTTCGCGCCGACTACAATTCTCCCCAATATGCGTTTTGCCTTGTTCGCGATTCTGTTTCTGTCGTCGGTGCAGGCTCAGCAAACCTACCCCACCCGCGATCCCCACACCCCCGGCTACGTTCAGGCAACAACCCTCCCCGACGGCATGATCCCGCCCGCCACCAAAGACGGCAACTTCATCCTCGGCCCCAGCCACCCGCCTGCCCCCGAAATGTCGGTCCAGCCCGGCGTCCCCCAGGGCACCGTCACCGAATTCACGATGACCTCGACCGACAGCAAGCTCTACCCGGGCATCGCGCGCGACCCCGGCACCTCCGTCTCCGCCGACCCCGACCACCCCGAGCGCCCCATCGTCTCCAGCCATCCCCATCCGTGGACGCGCACCGTCGCGGTCTACGTCCCGAAGCAATACGTCCAGGGAACGGCCGCCCCCTTCATCGTCGGCGCCGATGGCCCTGACCGCTCGCTCTTCACCGCGCTCGATAACCTCATCGCCGAGCACAAGGTGCCCACCATGATCGCCATCTCCATCGCCAACGGGGGCGGCGACGCCCAGGGCTCCGAACGCGGGCTCGAGTACGACACCATGTCCGGCAAGTACGCCGAGTGGGTCGAGCACGAAGTGCTGCCCCTGGTCGAATCGAAATGCAACGTGCGCCTCACCGATGACCCCAACGGCCGCGCCGCCATGGGCGGCAGCTCCGGCGGAGCGGTCTCGCTCATCATGGCGTGGTACCACCCCGAGTGGTATCGTCGCGTCCTGGCCTACAGCGGCACGTGGATCAACCAGCAGTGGCCCTGGAATCCCGCCACGCCCCACGGCGCCTGGGGCTTCGTCGATTCGCTCGTCCCCAGCTCGCCCCGCAAGCCCATCCGCATTTGGATGGAGGTCGGCGACCGCGACCTCTACAATCCCAACGCCATGCGCGACGGCATGCACGACTGGGTCGTCGCCAACGAGAAGATGGCCGCCGCCCTGGCGAAGAAGCACTACCACTACCAGTTCGTCTTCGCCCAGAACGCCGGCCACGTGGACCACGCGACGAAGCTGCAAACCCTGCCCGAAGCGCTGCAGTATCTCTGGCAAGGCTATTCAGCGAATTAGGTCGGGAATTCGGCTCTGCTCATCTCGCGTCGCCCGGAGTTTGCCACTGGGGTTGCGCCCCCCTGCGCGAACACGCGCAGAATCCTCACGCCCAGGGAAGCGGGGCACAGTCGCCTTTCAGCCTGGGAGCCCGGATCATTCGTCGCCGGTCTGCCTCTCCGGTTTCTCCTTGACTTTGCGCCGTTTTTGAACATTAATTCAAACGATTCGATAATCGATGTTCTATTCCCATCGAACGAGCCGATTGCAGACGGTGTCGGATCGGAAAGACACTGGCTCATCGCGCGGGACAACCCACTGAATACTCGCAGGAGGCAGCTTATGGCAGTGCCCGCAGTCAGGCAAAGAAATGGCGTTTCCAGGAGGATCTGGGGCAGCCTGCTCCTCTTTCTCCTCCTGATGATGGCTTCCGGTGCTTCCGGCCAGGGCTATTTTGGAACGGTCAGCGGCATTCTGACGGATTCCAGCGGAGCCGTCATTCCCGGCGCGAAGGTCACCCTGCTCGACCAGAACAAAGGGTTTCAATTCAGCACAACTTCGGGCGGTTCCGGAGAATACCTTTTTCGCTCTGTCGCGCCGGGACTCTATACCGTCGTCGCAGAAATGAAGGGGTTCGCGAAAACCGAGCGCACCGGCGTTATTGTCGACGCAAGCGGGAACCCCACCGCCAATCTCACCCTGAAAGTCGCCGCTTCCACCCAGACCGTCAATGTGAATGCGCAAAATCAGAGCCTTCACACGGAAGATGCGACCACAGGACTGACCGTCAACCGGAAATTCATCAATGACCTGCCCCTGATCGATCGCTACGTGATGGACCTGGTATCCCTCACGCCGGGTGTAACTGAAGCCGACGACCAGTGTCCTACCGGCTGCACGGGCACTAACTTCGTGTCCAACGGAAGTCGCAATTCTACCGCCGATGTTCTGATGGACGGGGCCTCAGTAACCAACTACGAACCGAACGGCGGCGTAACCCAGGCAACCTACACTCCCTCCCCTGAGGCCGTCGATGAGTTGCGCGTGGAGCAGTCGAATTTCAGCGCGGAATATGGATTCTCGGGCGGTTCCGTCGTCAATATGGTCACGCGATCCGGCACCAATAACTTCCACGGCAGCGCCTACGACTTCATCCGCAATACTCTGACCGACGCCAATAACTGGTTCAATAATCTGAATGGGATCCCGCTCCCTCCCGTCCATCGCAATAACTTTGGGGGGACCATTGGCGGCCCCATCATCCGCAACAAAACGCTCTTCTTCTTCGATTACGACGGCACCCGCCAAAGCAGCGCGGGAACCTACCAGGCCGGCGTCCCCACCGAGGCCGAGCGCACCAACGGCGACTTTGGCGAGGTTTGCTCCGCGCAGGGAGGGTCTTTCGACGCAAGTGGCATGTGCAGCGTGGCTGCCGGACAAATCTGGGATCCCTACACGGGGGTCTATGTCGCCAACGATCAGGGCGCTGGCGCGGTGCGCAAGGCCTTTATTCCCTTCAACAAAATTGGCGCTTATACCAGCCCGGGCAATCCGAAACTCGATGGCACGCCTTATCAGCTGGGAGGAGGACCAGGAAATCTGATCGACCCCGTCGCGCTGAAGCTCATGAATCTGTTCCCAAAACCAACGCCCAACATGGTAGGCGCCACAATCTACGACAACTGGATCGGGTCTGGCGCCAGCAGCTACCCCAATGACCAGTGGGATATCAAGATCGACCACCGCTTCAGCCAGAACAATCTGCTCAGCGGCCGATACTCCCACCAGTGGAGCAGTGCGGTAAGTTATAACTGCTTTGGTAACTATGCCGACCCGTGCGCGGGCGGACCCAACCGCAGCTCAGCGCATGTCTTCACCCTGAACGACACGCACACGATCTCCAAAACGCTTCTGCTCACGGCTACGCTGGGCTTCACGCGCGGAGCGGAGCGCATCAGCGCATACAACGGCGACGGCGGCGTCACCGATCCTCTCAATAAACTCGGATTTCCTGAATACCTCAACTCCAACGGCTTTATGGGTGTGCCGGCTGTCTTCATTGACCAGTCCACTTATTACTCGGCGGGCTATACCAGCATCGGAGGCGATCCGTACGGCAATTACAAACAGGGACAGGATACGGGTCAGCTCACCGTTACGGTCAGCAAGGTGATTGGCGCCACCGACCTGAAGTTCGGCTTCGAAGGGCGCCTCCATCAGCAAAACTATATTCAGACCAATGCGCCCGACGGAATCTTCGGCTTCGACCGCTCAGGCTCGTCGCAGTGCCCGTATGATTTTGCCACTTGCGGCGGCGACGGCATGGCCAGCTTCATGATGGGCCAGATGAACTCCGGAACCTATTACGAGATCCAGGATCAGCCGGCCACCGAAGATCATCAATATGCCTGGTACGCCCAGGATGACTGGAAGACGAGTAAGAAACTAACTCTGAATCTGGGTCTGCGCTACGACGTATCGATGCCGAGGACCGACCGCTTTAACCGCCAAAACTGGTTCGATCCAACCGCGGCCCTGCCTCTCTCCGTTCCTGGGCTGGGAGTCATGCACGGCGGCGAAGTGTTTGCCAGCCCCAGCGAACGCACCATCGTGAATGACGATTGGCGCGACATCCAGCCGCGCTTCGGCTTTGCCTATCAGTTCTGGCCAGGCACGGTCGTGCGCGGCGGCTACGGAATCTACTACTCGCAGCCACGGTCCGGAGCGACGGGCGTGGCGCCTTACGGCTCGCAGGGATTTAACCAGTACACGAATGCGATCGTCACCTATAACAACGATGGCGCCACCCCTTACCTGCACCTGAGCAATCCGTACCCCAACGGGCTGATTCAGCCGCCCGGCAATAAGCTGGGCCTGATGAACGATGTCGGCTATGGCGCAAACGGTCCATTGCGCAACATGACGAATACACCCTACGAGCAGAGCTGGAGCTTTGGCGTCGAGCACCAGTTCCCCTGGAATGTTCTCTTTGACGTCATTTATGACGGCAAGAAGGGAACGCACCTCTACTTCTCAGGCGCAAATTACATCAACCACCTCGGGCCGCAGATTGAAGGGTACTCACTCGACCAGATCAACGATCTCACGAATATGGTCAATAACCCCTTCGCTTCCGTCATTACCGACCCGAACAGCTATCTGTCGTCCCCCCAGATTCAGGAACTGTATCTGCAGCTCCCGTATCCGCAGTTCCCGGGCGGAGTAACCACCGACGCCTGGCCGATCGCAAACTCCACCTACCACGCACTGCAGTTAGTAGCCGAAAAGAGGTACTCCAACGGCCTGCAGTTCCTCGCTACCTATGTATGGTCGAAGTCCATTGACGACTCCTCGGTTCCGGATGACAACACGACCTGGCTGGGCAGTTTTACCAGCCTCCAGGATCCCAATAAGCCGTGGCTCGAGCGCAGTCTCTCGACCTTCGATATTCCCAACGTCTTCCAGTTCAGCTACACCTGGGATCTTCCTTTGGGTCGCGGCAGAGCGTGGTTCGGACGAATGCCTTCGGTGCTCGATGCTGTCATCGGAGGGTGGAAGACCACCGGCATCTGGCGTGTGAACGGGGGGCGTCCTATCGCCTTCAGCACCTATGACGGAACCTCGTTGCCAACCTACGGAGGGCAGAGGCCGAATTTCGTCAGCCGGCCGCGCCGCTCTCACGGAAGCGACTCCTACTGGATCAACAATTATGTTGCGAATCCGGGATCGGTCGTATTGCCCCCCGTCTATACGCTGGGCGATGTGCCACGCGTCACGGGGGACATTCGGTCTCCATTGGCCTTCAACACCAGCATGGCCGCCGACAAAGATTTCTCCCTGGCGGCGATCCGGGAAGGGATGCAGCTCGAACTCCGCCTCGAGGCCGAGAATGCCCTCAATCACCCGGTCTTCGGAACGCCGGATACGGCTGTCGACGACCCCAATTTCGGCGTTATCAGCTACACCTCGAACTCCCCGCGTCAGGTCCAACTCGGCGCCAAGGTGATCTTCTGAGAAGGCCGCCGAATGAAATAAGGGCCGGTTGAAATGATTGTCTGCACGGGCAGGCGCGACCGAGGCGAGCGCGCTCGCCGGGGTGGCTGTACCCTGTTGTCATGGCGTCCGCCGTCGTCATCTCTCCCAAAATCCGCGCGAAGTACGAAGCCGTCATCGGCCTCGAAGTCCACGTCCAGCTCCTGACCGAGACCAAGGCCTTTTGCGGCTGCGCCAACAAGTTCGGCGCGCCTCCCAACACCAACGTCTGCCCAGTGTGCCTGGGATTGCCCGGATCTCTGCCCGTGCTGAACCGGCGCGCGGTCGAGTTCGCCACGCTGGCGTCGCTGGCCCTCAACTGCCAGGTGCGCGAGCGGTCGATCTTCGCGCGGAAGAACTACTTCTATCCCGACCTGCCCAAGGGCTATCAGATTTCACAGTACGACAAGCCGCTGGCCGAGCACGGGTGGATTGACGTCCCGAACGGCGACGGCAAAAAGCGAATCGGCATCACCCGCCTGCACATGGAAGAAGACGCCGGCAAGTCGATGCACGAGGGCTTTCCCGACTCGGCCACGCGCACCTACGTCGATCTGAATCGCTGCGGCACGCCGCTGGTGGAGATCGTGAGCGATCCGGACATGCGCACGCCCGAGGAGGCCTTCGAGTACCTGACGCGGCTGAAGGAGATCATCGTCTGCACGGGCGTGAGCGACGGCAACATGGAAGAAGGCTCGCTCAGGTGCGACGCCAACGTGAGCATCCGGCCCTGCGGCGAGGAGAAACTGGGCACCAAAGCCGAGGTGAAGAATGTGAACTCGTTCCGCTTCATCCGCGCCGCGCTCGAGTACGAGATCGAGCGGCAGATCGAGATTGTGGAGTCCGGCGAGCGCGTGGTGCAGGAAACGCGCCTCTACAACGCGAACGAGGGGCGCACCTACTCGATGCGCTCGAAGGAAGCCGCGCACGATTACCGGTACTTCCCCGAGCCGGATTTGCCGCCGCTGATCGTGACGGAAGCGTGGAAGGCGGAGATTGCGGCGGCCATGCCGGAGCTGCCGGAGCCGCGCCGGGCGCGGATGATCGCCGAGTACGGCATCACCGAGCAGGATGCGCACACGCTCACGGCCTCGCGCGAGCTGGCCGATGCCTTCGAGGCCGGAGCGAAAAAGGCGAAGAGCCCGCGGCGCCTTGCCAGCGTGTTTCTGATGGAGATGGGCGGACGCCTGAACGCGCTGGGGCTGACCTTCGAGCAATCGCCGGTGTCGATGGACGGCGCGGTGCTGGCGGCGGATTTGCTGGAGGCGGGAACGATCTCGTCGAAGCAACTGAAGCAGCTCTTCGACGTGTGCTTCGAGCGCGGCGAGGACTTCGGCGCGGTGTACGAACGCGAGAAGCCGCAGCAGATCACGGATTCCTCGGTGCTGGAGAAGATGATCGACGAGGTGATCGCGGCGAATCCTGCGCAAGTGGAGCAGTACCGCAAGGGGAAGAAGACGATGGCGGGGTTCTTTGTGGGGCAGGTGATGAAGGCGTCGAAAGGCCAGGCAAATCCCGCCCTGCTGAATGAGCTGGTGACGAGGAAGCTGGAGAACTAGCCGCTCGGGCGGACGCGGTGCAGGCCGCACCGGCGATCGCGCCTTCGGCGCAAGTGGCAAAGCAATTTAGTCTGCCGCAGCGAAGACTTCATCCCTGCGTACCGCCCCGCTGGCCGTTCTCCACAACCACAGCACCGGGTTCGCGAAATAGGTTCCCACCAGAATTGGGATGCGCTTCAGATCCGTCGTCAGCGAGTGCGCCTCTTCGCCCACCAGAAGCGCGCCGTTGCGGATCATGTGCCAGTGGAAGGTGGCCGACACGATGGTGAAGATCAGGCCCGCCAGGCCAAGTTGTTTCGTCTGCCGACCGTCGAGCCAGAAGTGCAGGGCTGCGTCGCAGCTCAGAGAAGTGAGCGGCACCGCGATTACGCAGCAGAGCCAGGCCAGGGCCTCGGAGCGAATCTTCAGGGTTTGCTGCTGGACCGCGGAGAACGATCCGCAGGTGAGGAGCACGAAGGCGGCTTCGACGGCTCCGAAATGCTGACGGACGTGAAGCTCGACGTGGCGCAGTGCCCAGATGCAGGCCGCGCCGCGGAGGACGGCGGTGAGCATGGCGACTTTCCAGTTCCAGTGGGTGAGGGGATAGAGCAGCTCCGCCAGCCTGCCCTCGTGCCCTCTGCGCATTGGATTGCCCGTTGCCATCTCGCCTCCGGCGTATTGCTGGCCGTGCCATCCTGCTGACGCCAGCATGGCAGCGGGGCGGGGAAAACCAGATCAATAAGGCATTACATTCCGCACAATTTCACGCTGAAGGTAATCCGTCCGTCACTGTAACGATGCCGGGGCCGGAGCTGTGGTGACGAAAGATTCAAAATCTTTCGAAACTTTTGTGGGATACCCAGGGTTCACCATCACGAACGGCGATCCACGCAAGACGCCGATTGATTCTCAAAGAAATTCCCGCGATTCACGGGACACATCATTCGCGCGGCTGTCGCCGCCCTCATCCGAGGATCATCGTCCGCATCGCATTCCCGCGCGCAACTGGCTCGCGCACCGGCCCTCTGTGTGTCCGGACGATCTCCTCGCAGGATGGTGACGGCAGGCGCAAGCAGCGATCCCGCAATCGCAGAAAGAGCAGATCCCATGTCGATCCACGCACGTTTGCACTCGCGTTCTGCTGTATTGAGCCTCAGTGCCGCTTCCCTTCTCCTTCTCATGGCCGGCTGCGGCACGCAGTCCGGCTCCGGTCCGGGCGGAGGTTCCGCGCAGGCCGGAACCGCTTTTGTGGTTGCCACCGACGCCCCGGTTGCCAGCGTCGTTTCATTCACCGCTACCATCCAGTCGGTAGACGCCATCGACGCAAACGGCGACTCCGTTTCGCTGGTGAGCGGCAACCCCACCATCGATTTCGCTCGCTACAACGGGCTGCAGACGCTGATGGACGAGAATAACGTTCCGGCGGACACGTACACGCAAATCTCGGTGACGTTCGCGAGCGCGATCATCGGCTATCTGCAGATGAACTCCGGTTCGGCGCCCACGATCGCCACCATGCAGGCGCAGTTCACCACGCCGACCGCGACCGTGACGCTCGCCAACCCTCTCGTCGTCGCGCAAACCGGGCCGGTCGGTATCCGCATGGATTTCCGACTGGACAAGTCGCTCCAGGTTTCCGGCGGCCAGATCACGGGCATGGTGACGCCCACCCTCGACATCAAAGCGGTGGGTCCTGACGATCCCGGCGCGTACATCGACGAATTCGATACGGCGGTGGTCAGCGTCGACACGGCCTCCCAGTCGTTCATCGTGCAGGGCCCGCACGGCCGCCAGTGGACGATCAACGTGAACGGCAGCACGGAGTGGGATAACGGCGAGAGTCTGAGCGATCTGACCAGCACGAGCATCGTGCAGATTTCGGGGGTGCTCGACAGGGCGGACTCGACAATCGATGCGAATGAGGTTGCGATCCTGTCGCAGAACGGGTTCTACGCCGCCGGGACGGTCACCGATGTTGAGCCTTCGTCGGGCGCGGCCAGCGACTTCCAGATGTACGTGCGCGGCACGCTGCCGGCAACGGGCGATGCCGTCGCGGATGGAGATTTGGCCACCGTCGACGTGAACAGCACGGACAAATTCTTCATCTACTGGATGCGGAACCGGCTCACGCAGTTCCTCTTCAATCCGTCAACGCTGCTCGCCGGGCAGCATGTGAGCGTGGGCGGGGCGCTTTCGGGCGCGCAGAGTCTGAACGGAATTAGCGTGAAGCGAGTTGTGCTGCGCGGATGGGGATTCAACGGGACAGTGGTGGCCAACTCGGTCAGCAGCGGCAACGGCACATTCCAGATGCAGGTGAACGGCTTCGCGGGACTGCTGATTCCGCAAACCGTGACCGTGTACACATCGTCAGTCACGTCGTTCCGCTATGGACTGGCAGGACTCGGCGATGTGGACGCTGCTACCAACGTTCGCGTCGTCGGACTGCTGATCAAGGACCCAACGTCCGGCAACTCGGTCATCCTGGCTCGCTACGTTGACGACATGGACAACGACTAACCCGCAGGACGCGGCAGGGACCCACGAAGCCGGCGGTCTCGAATCGGGACGCCGGCTTGCCGCTTTTGCCTGGATTCGTTCCGCTTTAGCTTCCTGCGTAGGCCGACTTCATATACTTTCGCGCTGCATCGCCCTGGACCGTATCGCTGCCGGTATTCAGCACTTCCTGGTATTCCTCACGAGCCCTGGAGTGGTCGCCCATGAGGTCGTAGCTCTCGCCTGCGGCCAGCAGGCAGCGGCGTTTCAGTTCGGCGCTCGTTGTAGGCTGATTCGCCCCGTTGCGATAAGCCTGAACGGCATCGGCATATTTCTTCTGCCCGCGCAGGCTCTCGCCCAGGCCGAAGTATGCCAGCTCCAGATGGGCGGAAAAATAGAATCCCGGCTGCTCCGCCTGATCGATCAGCCGCTCATAGGCATTCACGGCCGTCATACCCTCGCCACCGTCTTTTTCGAGATTGGCCTCTTCCAGCCGAAACAGAAAGTCGTGGGGATACTCTTCTTCGAGGCCATGGGCGATCGCCACAGCCTGCGAATATCTCGCGTCGCGCCGCAGGAACAGCATCATCGCCGTTTGTGCTTCCACCTGCGTGATCACTCCGCGTTCGGCGTCGTCGCGCAAAAGAGCCATCCCCTCGATCTTCGATCCGTGGATTCCGACAATGCCGATCAGCAGCTTGAACGCGAAGGGCAGCGCACCTACCACGTACTGATACACGCCCGACACCAGCTTCGCATCCACGTAGTTCGGATCGATCTGCAGCACGCGATCGCAGTCGCTCCGCGCCCCCACGGCCTGCTTCAGCCCCGCGCCGAATGCCCGCTCCACCATTCCCAGATAGGTCGCCTCCAGACTGCGCGCCCACCCACGCGCGAACAGCGCATTCACATCGTTGGGCTTCGATTGCAAAATCGTCTGGGATTCATTCACGGCCGCGTCTGTCAGCGAGCGAACCCGATCCCGCACGACCGGGTCTTCCGTCACCGTATGTTTGCCGGTCAGGAACCCATCGTTGGCGTAAAACGTGGTGTCGAGCAGGTCGAGCCGGTTCAGCTCGCGAAACACGACCCCATCCAGCAGGTAGTCGGTCGCGATCGGATCGCCCGGATGTTCGCTGCGAATCTTCTCGAAGCGCGCCACTGCGCCGTCGTAATCCATCAGGTAGAAGCGAGCGAACGCTTCGCGCACCTCGGCCTGGCGGTTCAGAGGATCGGTGTCCACTGCCTCAGCCCGCCCACAGCGAGCAACTGAAAGCAGAAGAATCGCGCCAACCGCGGCGAATCGTCGTGCAAGAACCTCGGGTCGTAGCATGCCTTCACGGATTGTAGATGGAGGCCCCGGCGGGAAGAGGCAAGGTTCTTCGTCCTTGCGTCCTGATCCTGGCTCTACTTCGCTCCCGCGAAATGGTACAGCTTTTCTGCATTGCCTCGCAGCACCAAACGCCCAATTTCTTCTGCCTGCTCGGAGCTGATCTCGCCGTCGCGCATCATCCCGGTGAGTGCGATGCCCAAAGCCTCCCGTCCGTTTCGATTGGCGATCCATGTTGACTCTGCCCAGCCCATCGAATCCGAGAAGGGGTAGCCGTCGGTTCCGAAGAGCACTTTTTCGGGCTCCCATTCCAGCCATTCGCGCAGCCACTGCGCCTGCGTATGCGGCGCCATGAGCAGATCCTGCGAGGAAAGATCGGCATAGACGTTCGGTTTCTCCAGCAGGGCCGCGGTTTCGCGCTCATACGGCCAACCGCCGTGCAGCAGCACGAAGTTGGTCTTGCGCAGGCGGGGATCGTTGAACAGCGGCTCCAGCAGCAGGGGGTTTACGCCCGCCACGCCAAAGTAGCTTCCGTCGCCGGCCATCGCGTGCAGATGCACCGCCATCCCCAGCCGCCCGCACTCCATCGCGATGTACCGAAACAGAAAATCCTGAAGAACCTTGTACTGGGCGGGATCCGGCGATCCGGAGCGCCCGGCCCACCGGGCATAAACTTTTGCCGCTTCCTCCTTTGGAGGATCGCCAAAGTCGAATCCGCGCAGGTACGCGATCTCAAATTTCACCGCAATTGCGCCGCCGTGCTTCTGTCGTTCCAGGGTCGGCGTCACCACCTGGCTCAAATACAGGTCGAGCTGCCCGGGGATGGCATTCACTCCGGATTCCCTGAAGTATCGGTCCCGCACCTTGTCTTCCAGAGGAAAAAACTCCTTACGGTCCGGCGACTGCGCGGCCAGCCCGCTATTGTCGAGCGGAAACGTCAGCGCGTCGTCATAGGGAACCCAGCGAAAGCGCGGCGGTTCCACGCCGCGTCCCATCTCCACACGATTGGCCACCTGCGTTCCGATGTGCGCCTGATCGAGCACCCATGCCGGAAACTGCTCGCCCTCGCGCGCCTTCACATGCGCTCGCAGTTCCTTCAGCCTTCGCAGACCTGCCGAGTCGAGTGGCGCCGATCCGTCGAAGCCCCACAAAGCCTTCCACGCGGCCGGCAGTTCCGCAAAGTCGCTGCGGTAGGCAGGCGGCGGCGACTCGGGTTCGAGCGACTCTACCGGTAACGCGTCGAACTCGCGATCGGTCGCGTCTTCGGGAGGAGCCAGTACCGGATGCGCGTGATTATCGACGGCCCAGATGGCGTCAATCCGCTGTGCGATCCTCGGGTCAATCCCATCGTCACCGCGGCGGTGAGGGCCCGCGCAGCCGCTCGTCGCCAGCAAGGCGCACACCGCAACAGTCCAGCCCCTTCGCGCGCGATTCATAGTGAATTTCGGGCTCAGCTTCCAGCCCTCAGAGCCGCGGGCCGGCCATGCCTTCGCCGATGATCGTGAACACCTGGAGCAGGTGCGTAACGCCCAGCACCTCGCGGATGCGCCTGCCTACGTGCAGAAGCTCCAGGTCGCAGCCCACCGACTTTGCCGAGACGTACAACCGCACCATGGTTCCGAGCCCGATGCTGTCCATGAAGGTTACGTCGCCCAAATCGAGCACCACGACCTTGCTTTCGGAGAGCAGCGGACTCACGCGTGCGTGAAGCGCGTCGCATAGCCCGGCCACCAGCCTGCCGTGGCACACCACCACAATCGAATCGCTCTTTTTCTCGATGTCCAGAGTGAAAGGATTGGCAACGGCCTGATCGGTCATGGGACCCCCCTCCTGCAGGCAAACGGTAGCAGCCAAATCCAGCGAGCAATGATTCTCTCACAGCTTTGCGGCACCTTGCGCTGCAGGTACAGGCTGCGCGGCCCGGCGGCACTTCGCCGGGGAGTGCCTCTCTGTGGTCTCCCTCGCTTCTGCCGCCTTGCCCCCGCCCGGCATTCGGGATACCTTGAAACCGGTTTCTCTCTATGACGCGCCGCGCCCTTCTCCGCATGCTCGTGCTCCGCGCTCGCGCCCACGGGTTCGAATTCCGCAAGTGGTATCAGTCCAACATTGAGCCGGACTGGCAGGACTTCAACCATGCCATCGGCATTCTAGAGTCGGGCCGCCGCTACTATGCGCTTCTCTTCTCCCATGAATTCGCAAAGAACTTCTGGAAGAAGGGAACGCAGATCAGCTTTATTCTGCCGTCGCAGGAGTACACGCGCCTGAACTCGAAGGGCCAGCCGGTGGTGATCAAGCGCCAGGCGTTCACGCGCCGCACCTCGCGGTCGACGTCGAATACGGTCTGGCAGTATCACCTGGAGCAGATGGCCGTCTGGGAGGAGCCGCTGCGCTACATTCGCCGCTTCATCCTTACCGACGATGAGTTGGAAGCCGCCAGCCCCCAGCCCTCTAAACCCACGCCAGAGCAGGCGGAGCCGCCCAAACGCCGCGGGCTCGCGCGCCGGAACATCAACTGGTGCTGACGGCTCGAGATGGGCTTTACGCGTGCGCCCAGGCACGAGGATACAGAGGGTAAGCCGTTTGCCCCACCCGGCATGAACTGATATTCTCGAAGGAGTCTCAAGTCCTTCCTGATGCGCGCCCTTAGCTCAGTTGGATAGAGCGACTGACTACGAATCAGTAGGTCGGGAGTTCGAATCTCTCAGGGCGCGCCATATTCTTCAACAACTTGCGTCCGAGTCACAGGGCGCTGCACACGCAGGTCGTGACGCACGATCCCCTGGCCCTTGCGACGCTCTTCCGCTGTCCTGGTGCGGATGGGCGGAGTCGATCAGCGGCGCGTCCCCCGAGGCTGGCGCTTGCGGATTCTCAGCCGCCCGAGGAGTCTTCGCACCCAAATAGCACGCCGCCCCGGTGTGGCTTCATGGATATGCCGGCTGAATACTTCAGGTTGAGCATGGGCTGTCGAACCTGACACATCGCATTGGGAGGGACCTCCCTCGAGCCTTCGTTCCTCCTCCGCCAACTCGGCTATCAGCCAACGGACCTGCTGTGCCTTTCTCTCCGTCATGGCCAGAAACCGCAGGCCGACGCCGGTGGACCTGCGAACCATCAGGTTAGCGGCCACGCGCAGAGGTTGCCCCTCTGCCTGCATCCAGACTTCGACGGACGTCCCGCGCTCCAGATCGCAGCGCGCCTCAATGAAACACCCGCCAACGCTCAGGTTGCCGATCTTCCCGGTATATCGCAGGCCGCGCCCAGGAAGCACAATCTCGGCATCCCCCGCGCATCCGTAGCGTGGGGCGGTCCGCCTTTCCGCTCCTGTTCCCGAGTCAGTCATTCCTGCCGCTGTTATCGGCGGCGGCGGACAATCCATGAAAGGCGACGCAGGCTCTCCTGCAGCCCATCCCTGCCAGCCAGTACAATCCCACCTGATGACTCGAACTCCGGTCCTGCTCGTCCACGGCGGCGCATGGGACATCCCCGCCGACATGCTCGAGGCCCACGAACAGGGCGTCTTCGATGCCCTGCAGGAAGGCTGGCGCATCCTCGAGCGCGGCGGCTCAGCCGTCGATGCCATTGAAGCCTCCGTTACGGTCATGGAAAACGACCCTGCCTTCGACGCCGGGCGGGGCAGCTTTCTTACCCGCGACGGACGTGTCCAACTCGACGCGCTCATCATGGACGGCCACAGCCTCCGGGCCGGCGGCGTCGCCTGCGTCGAGCGGATTCGCAACCCGATTCAGGCCGCGCGCCTCGTCCTCGACAAGAGCCGCCACGTCTACTTTGTCGCGGAAGGTGCCGAGCAGTTCGCCGCGTCGCATGGTATGCCGCTGATCGACAATGCCGAACTAGTCCTCGATCGCGAACGCGAGCGGCTGGCCGAAGCCCAGCGACGCGAAAGGAGCGGCGTGCCCGACCCCACCTTCACCGGCAGCCCCAGCCAGGAATCGCACGACACTGTCGGCGCCGTCGCCATCGATTCCGCGGGCCGCATTGCGGCTGCCACATCGACCGGGGGCACGCTGAATAAGGCGCCGGGACGCGTTGGGGACTCCTCGCTCATCGGCTGCGGCTGCTACGCCGACAACGCTGCCGGCGCCGTCTCGCTCACCGGATGGGGCGAGCCAATCATGAAGCTGGTACTGGGTAAATGGGCGACCGACCGCGTTCTTGCCGGCGGCAGCCCCGAAACCGTCGCCCCCGACGCCATCGCGTATCTCCATCGCCGACTCGGCGGCCACGGCGGTATCATCCTGCTCGCGCCCGACGGCCGCTTCGGCCTCGCGCACAACACGCCGCGCATGGCCTGGGGTGTCCACACCGCTGAAGGTCCCCGCGTCGGCACGCTCGTCCGCGACCAGTTCGCCGACGACTGATGATCGGCGCCGCAGTATCGCGGACGCCACCTCCATCGACAACTGCGGGCTTCCTGGTAGAATCTGTTTCTGCATTGAATTCATTGCAGCGTGCCGGCGATTCTTCCTGCATCCGTCGCGCCCCGCGCTGTTGCAATTCCTCTTCGATTCCCACTCCGGAGGACCCACCATGCTGAAAGGCTTTCGCGATTTCATTCTGCGCGGCAACGTAGTCGATCTCGCTGTCGCCGTCATCATCGGCGCCGCCTTTACCGCCATCGTCAATTCGATGGTGAAAAACGTCATTAACCCGCTCATCGCCGCCGTCGTTCACAAGCCCGACTTCCACAGCATCCAGTTCGATCTGCATGGCGGCAAATTCATGATCGGCGACTTCCTGAACGACGTCATCTCGTTCATCCTCATCGCCGGCACGGTCTACTTCTTCTTCGTGCTGCCGATCAACGCGCTGCTCAAGAAGTTCCAGCCCGCCAAGGCCGCACCGCCGCCGACCACGCGTCCGTGCCCGGAATGCCTCGCCGATATTCCGGTCGGCGCGAAGCGCTGCTCCCACTGCGCGCAGCCGGTTCAGCTCACCGCCTGAAGTGCTCCTGCTTTCCATCGCCGCGAGCCCCGGCATCGTCCCGTGCTCGCGGGCGATGGTAAGCTGGCTGCTTACGTGCGAGTGCCATCCCCGCCGTCGAGGAGCCCCGGTTGACCCGTTCTTCGCTTTCCTTCGCTCTGGCTTCTGTTGTCCTCACAGCCATTCTCAGCGCTCAGTCGAAGTCCTCGCCGGACTCGCTCGGCTACCGCGACTTCGCCGCCGAGCAGGCGAAGACCGATCAGACGTTCCTCGCCGTGCCCGATGCGAAACAGGCCGGCGAAGAGCTGAAGATCCTCACCGCGGAGCCGCACATCGCCGCCTCGCCTGAGGACCACAAGACCGCGGAGTATGTCGCGTCGAAGTTCCGCGAAGCCGGTCTTGACACCAGCATCGAGGAGTACAAGGCCTGGCTTAATCTGCCCACTGAAGTACGCGTGCAGGCGTGGGACGCGAATGGCAAGCTCATCATGACCGGCCCCGTCGCCGAACACGTCGACGGCAACGATCCTTATCAGAACGATCCGCGCATTACGCCCGCGTTCAATGGCTCCTCACCCTCGGCCGACATCACAGCCGAGGTCGTCTACGGCAACTATTGCCGCCCTGAGGACTACGACAAGCTCGCGTCGATGGGCGTCGATGTGAAAGGTAAAATCGTCCTCTGCCGTTACGGCGGCAACTTCCGCGGCGTTAAGGTCTACATCGCGCAGCAGCGCGGCGCGGCCGGAGTGCTCATCTATTCGGATCCCAGCGACGACGGCTATTATCGCGGCGACATCTATCCGCACGGGCCGTATCGCCCCGCCACGGCGGTTCAGCGTGGTTCCGTGCAGTTTCTGTTCAAGTATCCCGGCGACGCGCTCACGCCCGGTGTCGCCTCCTCGCCGGATCTCCCTGCCGACAAGCGGCTGAAGCCCGAAGATGCAGCCAACCTGCCGAAGATCCCGTCTGAGCCGTTGTCGTATCACGATGCCTCGCCGATCCTCGAGGCCCTCGGCGGACCTGACGCGCCGCGCGAGTGGCAAGGCGCGCTTCCCTTCACCTACCACATCGGACCCGGGGTCAAAGTCCATCTGCTTCTTAAAATGGACTACCAGTACAGCACCATCTGGGACGTGATTGGCACGGTCGCCGGCGCCGATTTCCCCGACGAGTGGGTCGTCGCCGGCAATCATCGTGACGCGTGGGTCTTCGGCGCGGTCGATCCCAACAGCGGCACCGCCGCTATGCTCGAGGCCGTCCACGGTATCGGGGTTCTTCTCAAACAGGGCTGGAAGCCGAAGCGCCGCATCGTCTTCTGCAGCTGGGATGCCGAAGAAGAGGGCCTGATCGGCTCCACCGAATGGGCCGAAGGTCACGCCAGCCACCTCGCGCACGCGGTCGCGTACTTCAATACCGATGTGGGCGTCTCGGGCCCCAATTTTGAAGCCGCCGCCGTGCCCTCGCTCAAGGAATTCGTTCGCGACGTGACCAAACAGGTGCCCAGTCCCAGGGGCGGCAGCGTTTATGAGGTCTGGAAGAAAAACCAGGCCGAGGCAGCGGCGCATCGCCACGGGCCTGAGGAAGAGCACGCGCCGCGCGACAACGCTGAGTTGGGCACCGACGTTCGCATTGGCGACCTCGGCAGCGGCTCCGACTTTACTCCGTTCATCCAGCACCTTGGCGTGCCATCCACCGACGTCGGTTCCAACGGACCGTACGGCGTCTACCACTCAGCATTCGATGACTACACATGGTTCGTGATGAACGCCGATCCCTCCTTTGTCTACGAGCAGGAGATGGCCCGCGTCTTCGGTCTGGAGGTCCTCAACATGGCCGATACCGACGTGCTGCCCTATGACTACGTGACCTACGGCAGGGAGATCGCCGCGTATCTGGACGAGGCGCAGAAGAAGGCGAACGAAGCGGGCATGGCGGGGCTGGACTTCGCTCCCGCGCAGGCCGCGGCGCAGAAGTTCATCGTGCTGGCGCAGCAGGTGAAGGAGAAGCAGGAGCATCCTGCATCGTGGTCGACTGCGGATCTTTCGGCGTTCAACGCGCAGTTGCGCGGGGTGGAAGAAGGCTTTCTGGCCGAGCAGGGCTTGCCGGGACGGCCATGGTTCAAGCACACGATCTACGCGCCGGGGGAATATACGGGCTACGCGGCGGTGGTGATTCCTGGGGTGAACGAAGCTATTGACGCGAAGGACCTGGCCCGCGCGCAGGAACAGATGACGGTGCTTACGGATGCGATCAATCGGGCGGACGGGGCCCTGGAAGGTGCGGCGAAGTAGTGGACGGGATAGTCAGAACGCTTTTTGACGAACCGTCTCCTCAACGAGCCGGCTTTCCACGAACCGCTTCTCAACGAATCGCTTGTCTGCTGTTTCGCAGCACTTCTTCGTAGTGCTCAACAACCGGGGCGCCTGCAAAAAATCCGCCAATGATCGCGCGCCACTCCGCGAAGGCGGCCGAATTGCGGAATCCGACCGTGTGCGCCTCCAGCGTCTCCCACAGCACCAGCAACAAATAGCGCCCCGGCGTCTCGAGGCAGCGCTGCACTTCGTGCGAGAGGTATCCCGCCGCACTCGCAATCAACGGTGCGGCGCGCCGCATCGCGTCTTCAAATGCCGCTGCCTCTCCGGGCTTCACCTGCAACTGCGCCACTTCCAGAACCACATCCCCCCTAAACCGCCACTGGCTACCCGCTATTTTTTCCCGGCCACCCACGATCCCTTGCCCACCGTGAGCAGAAACAGCAGCCCCAGCACCATGCTGAAGTCCGTGCGCGCCTCATGCAGCATCGCCCACACGCCCTGGTGGTGCAGCATCGGAATCTTTGTCGTCCAGATGGCCACGCCGATCACGATCAATAGCGGCA
Organism: Acidobacteriaceae bacterium; assembly: GCA_035503555.1. GTDB lineage: Bacteria > Acidobacteriota > Terriglobia > Terriglobales > Acidobacteriaceae > Palsa-343. Next base: position 21,549 of record DATJTG010000201.1, read on the forward strand.
CGCAGGCCTCCCGCAGCCAGAGGCCGAGAATCACCATCGCGCCGCAAAGAATCTCCACGGCGCCCACGATCGGAGCGGAAATATGCGGATACGGTATCCCGATCTTCGCAAAGCGGCCCCATCCGAGCGCCGCGGGAAACAGAAACTTCTGGATGCCCTCCGACACGAATACCCACCCCACCAGAATCCGAATCAGAATCACCGCTCGCACACGAACTCCTCACAATTGATCCAGTTGTTGTTACGAATCTGAGCACTGGCAATTTTTGCCTTGTGCCCTGAGCGCTAGCCCCGGTTCTCTAGTCTCTGCTCTCGATCTTGTCGCCTTCGCCTGGCGCCAGAAACAGGTTCTCCTCAAGCCCGTGCTGCCGCGTGTACAGGTCGTAATAGCGTCCGCCCAGCGCGTAAAGGCTCGCGTGCGTGCCGCGCTCGACGATCTGCCCGCCCTCAACGACAAGAATCTGCTCCGCTCGCCGGATCGTCGAAAGCCGGTGTGCAATCACGAACGTCGTGCGCCCCTGCATCAGGTAGCTGAGGCCGTGCTGGATCATCGCTTCCGACTCGGAATCGAGCGACGACGTGGCCTCATCCAAAATCAAAATTCGCGGGCTCGCCAAAATCGCTCGCGCGATCGACAACCGCTGCCGCTGGCCGCCCGAGAGCTTCACGCCACGCTCGCCCACGATGGTGTCGTATCCGTCCGGGAAGCGCTCGGCAAACTCGTCCACGCGCGCGATGCGGCACGCTGACAGAAACTCGTCCTCGGTCGCGTCCGGATTCGAGAACATAACATTCTCGCGAATGGTCCCGTCGAACAGGAACGATTCCTGCAGCACCACGCCCAGTTGCGCGCGATAGCTGTCGAGACGCACCGTCGAGAGATCGATGCCATCCACCAGCACCCTCCCCGAGTCAGGCTTGTGGAACGCGCACACCAGGCTGATGATTGTCGACTTCCCCGATCCCGACGACCCTACCAGCGCCGTGACCGTCCCCGGCTTCGCTTCGAAGCTGATGCCGTGCAGAACCGGCTTATTCGCCTCGTAGGCAAATCGCACGTCTTCGAATCGCACCTCGCCTTCGATTCCCTTCAGCCCGCTCACGCGCGCCGGATCGGCGAACTCATCGCTCTCGCTCAGGATCTCCATGGTGCGATCGAGACCAGCCACAGCCTCGGTGAGTTGGGTGCCGATGTTCACAATCTGGAACACCGGCGCGATCATGAAGGCCAGGAAGGCCAGGTATTGCGTGTAGTCGCCGGCCGTCATCCTGCCGCCAAGAGCGCTGTGCCCGCCGATGAGCATCACCAGTCCGCCCACAACGCCGAGCACTGTAGTGGCCGCCATGGAAAGCAAACTCGTCGCTGTCAGGGACCGCATGACGTTGTCGAGCAGCCGCAGCACGCCTACCGTGAAAACTGAGGCCTCGCGCTTCTCAGCGTGGTAACCCTTCACCACGCGTACGCCGCCCAGGCTTTCTGTCAGGCGCCCCGTTACTTCACCAGTGATCTTCGCCCGCTCGCGGAAAATCGGCCGAATCGTCTTGAACGCGTTCTGCAAAACGAGCACAAAGGCACCAATCACCGAGAAGACGATCAGCGTCATGCGCGGCGCGCGATGCAGGAGGAAGAAGAACGCCATGATCGAGGTCAGCAGGCCACCCACAAACTCTACCAGGCCCGTGCCGACGAGGTTGCGCACACCCTCCACATCGTTCATGATGCGCGACACCAGCAGCCCCGTGCGGTTCGCGTCGTAGAAACTCACCGAGAGCCGCCCCACATGCTGCTGCACCTGCTGCCGCAGTTCGGCGATCATGCGCTGCGCCGCCTTCGACAGGAGTTGCGTATTCGAAAAAGCGGTAACGGCCTGGATCAGCGTCGCGAGAAACACCTCCACCACCAGCTTCGGCAGCAGCTCTCCATGGTGCTTCGTGATCACCTGATCGACAAACGGTTTCGTAAGGAAGGGCAGCACGAGTCCGGCGAGCCGATTGATCGCGACCAGCGTGAGTCCACCCACCAGCAGCCATCGCCGCGGCCGGACCAGTTTCCAGACCTCCGGCATTACCTTCTTCAGGTCGGGCTTCTTTTTGGGCAGATCCGCGCCGGCACGCGCACGTGCGCCGTGGCCGCTTCGTTCGGCTCTCGGCATGGAGCCCAGTCTGAGAGAAGATGACATACGTATCGTCTGCGCCCGCTACACCGCCACGCGGGCTCGTCTTGCAAGGATGAACGAGCGGACGCAAAGAAGCACATAAATCAGCAGCAGGCCCGCCATCAGGGTCTTCGAAGTCTCGGCCGAGATCAGATAGGCGCCCTCAGCCGCCTGGCTCGCAGGCGTCGCTTTCATCGCGCCAATGACCGCCTCGACCGCGGCGCCCAGAAAGCCGAGCAGCCCAATCGTGACGTTGATGTGCATGAACAGCTTGCGCCGTGCTTCGCTGCGGCTGATGGCCAGCGCTCCAAACACCGCCAGCGCCAGGCCAAACCACAGCGGAATGAGCGCCGTCGGATGCTGACGCCCGCTGCCAACATAGCCGCCCCACCCCAGCGCAATCAGCATCGCCGCAAACAACAGGGTCGCTTTCGCCATCGTTCCTCCAGTCTGTTGATTCAGTCTACTGGAGGCGCTGTTCTGAGCCCTCGCCCCTGACCCCTGCCTTACCTCTGAATCCGTGCCGACCCGCCCTTCGCAAAGGCCTGCACCTGGTCGAGCGTGGCCATCGTCGTGTCGCCGGGGAAGGTCGTCAGTAGCGCGCCATGCGCCCAGCCCAGCTTCACTGCCTCGTCGGCACTGGCTCCGCTCATCAGCCCGTAGAAGAAACCCGCGGCGAATCCGTCGCCGCCGCCTACGCGGTCGTACACATCGAGTTCCGCGGTCGGAGCCGTGTACGTCTTCCCATCCACCCACGCCACCGCGCTCCAGCTATGCCGGTTGGTTGAGTGCACCTCGCGCAGCGTCGTCGCCACGGCCTTCACCTGCGGATGCTTCGCGCGCACCTTGTCGATCATCCCAAAGAACGCGGTCGGATCCAGCTTCGACTTCGCGGCCACCTCCGGCCCGGTAATGCCGAGCCCCTTTTGCAGATCCTCTTCGTTCCCCACCAGCACGTCGACGTGCTCCACGATGCTCGCCACCGTCTCGACCGCGCGGTCTGCGCCCCCGAAAATGCTCCAAAGCTTCTCGCGAAAATTCAGATCGAAGGACGTCGTCGCGCCCGCGGCCTTTGCGGCCGTCATCATTTCCGCAATCAACGGGCCGCTGGTCGGCGACAGGGCCGCAAAGATGCCGCCGCTGTGCACCCAGCGAACGCCTTTTGAAAAAATCGCCTTCCAGTCGAAGTCCCCGGGCTTCAGCAGGCCCCCCGCTTCGTTGCTGCGGTTGTAGAAAACCACGGGCGGCCGCACGCCATATCCACGATCGCTGTAGACCGTGGCCATGTTCGGCCCGGTCACGCCATCGTGCCTGAAATGCTTATAGAAGGGCCGCACGCCCATCGCGCGAACGCGTTCCGCAATCAGGTCGCCGATCGGATAATCCACCATAGCCGACGCGATGCCCGTCTTCATCCCAAAACAGTCGGACAGATTCGCCGCCACATTGAACTCGCCGCCGCTTACGTGAATGGCGCACTCCCTGGCCTTGCGAAACGGCACGATTCCCGGATCGAGCCGGTGCACCAGCGCGCCCAGCGAGAGAAAATCCAGTTCGCCCGATTTGCTGATCGTCAGCACTGTTGCCATCGCAACATTTTCTCCTGTGGTTTGTGGTCCGAACTCTATGCCCGGTGCCCTGTGTTTTCATTCCTTATCCCTGCCCGGCCAGGTTCCTGACATCGGTCATTATCTGATCGACCGTCCACTCGTTCCCTGGGTACCACTTGTACAGCTTGCCATCCGGCGCGATCACCACGGTTGAAAGAGAGTGCGTAATGGTGCGATTGGCTTCGGGCGTTGCGCCAATGTCGAAGAACTGCAGCACCTGCGGTAGTTCCTTCTCCGTCGGCGCGGCAAAATCCCAATGCGCGAAGGTCTCCTTCGTGTAGTTCCCCGTGTAGGCCCCGCCGTAGCTGCGCAGCACCTGCGGCGTATCGTACTTCGGATCGAAACTCACGCTCACCAGGTGGGTTTTCGCGAACAGCGCCGGATCTTTCTGTAATCGCTTGTCGATCTCCGCAAAATTCCGGCTCATCCGCACGCAGAAATTCGGCAGTGGGCATCGTGTGTAGATGAACGTCAGCAGCACCACCTTGCCCTTGAATTGCACCAGCCGAACCGTCCGGCCATCCTGGTTGCGAAACGCAAAGTCCGGTATCACCTCGCCCGGTTCCAGGTCGTTGTACGTCACCGCCGGCCTGTAGTCCGGCTTGGCCTGCCCAACCACGACGATGTCGTCGAGCACGTCGGCATCGTCGGAAACGGTCAGGGTCGCGGTGATCGTATCGCCGGGATGCAGTTCGCTCGCAATGTTCGGTTGCTTCAGGGTGTAGGGCATCGTCATCGCCTGCATGTATCCCGGAATCGCATCCGTATCCACTGTCACTGCACCGGTCTTCGCGTCACTCGAGACCACGATGCCGCGAATGGAATACTGCTTCGTCCCCGCAGCCTGCGCTGCTTGCGAGTCCACTCGGCCGGCGCGGTGGCAGCCCACAAAAAACAAAGCCACCGCCAGAAATCCAACGGTGGAAAATAGCGAAAAATAGCGGATCACACGCCAGTTTACACTTCATAGAAGCCTTTCATGCCTCTGGCCCCGGCCATCGCCGAAATGTTGCGCCGCGGCGCAACGATTCTCGCCGCTAATCCTCGAGCAGCCCGCGCCCTCGCGCTCCAATACGCCGAAGAACAGCGCGGCGCCGGTCACACCATCTGGCCTTCCCCGCCCATCTTTGACTGGGATTCCTGGCTCCGCGATCTGTGGCGTGACCACGCCTTCTCGCAGCCTGACGCTCCCTTGCCGTTAACCCCTCTGCAGGAACAGGTGCTTTGGACGCGAGTCCAGCGGGAGGATGCGGCCCGCGTTGTTTCCCCTGCCTCGATGGCGGCCCTCGCCATGGAAGCATGGTCTCTGCTTTCGGACTACGCCGCACATGCCGCGCGGAGCGACGCCTGGGAGCAGACCGATGCCGAGCGCTTCCGCCACTGGGCTGCCGCCTTCGACAGCGAATGCGAACGCAACGGCTGGATCAGCTTCAGCCGGACTACTGCGATCCTGGCCGCCGACACCTCTCTGCCCCTGCCAAAAGAAATCTTCCTCGTCGGCTTCGATCGTCTCACTCCGGCGCAGCGCGACTTTTTCGCCGCCCTCGCATCCCGCGGCGTCGCCGTCGAGCATCTTTCGCCGTCCGCGCCGTCGCCCCGGCGCGAGTGGATCGCAGCCTCCGATTCCCGCGCGGAAATTACCGCCTGCGCTGCATGGGTTCGCGACCAGCTCATAGTAAACCCTGACGCCCGCATCGGCGTCATCGCTCCCGGCGTCCAGGCTCTGCGCGGGCCGATCGATCGCACGTTCCGCCCTGTCCTTGCGCCAGGCACCGAAGATATTCTCGCGGCGCCGGTCGAGCTTCCCTGGGAATTCTCTCTCGGCCAGCCCCTCGGCGACGTCCCCGCAATGCGCGCGGCGCTGCTCCTGCTGCGATGGATCGACAATCCGCTTCCTGAAGAGGAAATTTCGTGGCTGATTCTCTCCGGATTTGTCTCCGACACGGCCGCAAATCGTCTCGCGGCCGCTCGGTACGATGTACGCCAGCGCCGAACAGCGCTGCTCCTGCCCGAAAGCGCGCTGCCTGACTACGCGCAAACTCTTCCGTCGTCACCGGAATTCGCTCGGCTCCGCAGCGACCTGGCAGAATTCCTTCACACTGCCGACGCCAACCAGGTTCTCACGCAGAGCCGCCGGCCATCCACGTGGACGGAACTCGCTCATCTTCTGCTCGACCGCGCCGGCTGGCCGGGTCTCCGCACGCCCGACTCCGTGGAATTTCAGGCGATGCGGCGGTGGCAGCGCCTGCTCGACGATCTCGCGATGCTCGACTACGACGGCCGCTCATGGACGTATTCCGACTTCCTCGATCTCCTCGACGCCCACACGCGCGAGACTATTTTTGCCGCCGAATCGCACGACGCGCCTGTGCAGATCATGAGCCCCTTCGAGTCCTCGGGCCAGACCTTCGACGCCGTGTGGTTTCTCCGCACCGACGAAACCGCGTGGCCGCAGCGCGGCCGCTTTCATCCGCTGCTCCCGCCTGCACTCCAGCGCCGCTACGCTATGCCCTCGTCCACGCCCGAAGATGACTGGAATCTGGCGCACGCCGTCACCGCGCGCCTGCTCACCAGCACCGCGACGATCGTCTTCAGTTATGCGAAGCGCGATCGCGACGCCGAGCTTCGCCCTTCTCCGCTGATCGCGAGCCTCTTCGCAGAGGGAACGCGCCCGCAACCTGCATTGGCCCTGGCCATCGCGCCGGAAGTCGTTCAACTCGAGCCAGTCCCCGACCTGCCCGGCGCGTTTCCGTGGCCGGCTCATCAGCATGCCGGCGGTGCGGACATCCTCAGGCGCCAGTCGGCTTGCCCATTTCAGGCTTTCGCTGCGAAGCGCCTCAGTTCGGAGCCGACGGACTGCGCCGAGCGTGGCCTCAACGCCATCGAGAAGGGCAACCTCGTCCACAAGATCCTGCAGCACTTCTTCACGGCGGTTCGCACGCGCGACGAACTCGTAACCGTCATTGGCACGAATCAGCTCGGGGTGGCCCTCGATCGTTCCATCGACATGATCCTTGGCCAATACGCCTCCGATGGCGCGTGGCAGCAAGCCTACCTCGCCGCCGAACGACGACGCCTGCAGGCGCGCCT
>DATJTG010000202.1:0-59375 GCA_035503555.1 Acidobacteriaceae bacterium
GCAAAAAGACGTCAGGGCCCGGCTCGATGCGCTGATTCCGGATGCCCGAACCAAGGGCAGCGCCGGCGCGACGCTGGTCGATTACGGGTCCTGCAAAGTGCAGCTTTCCGTCCGCGCACAGAGCGGCGGGGCAGAAGTGCACGCCCACTGGGATGACGTGATGATCGTCGAAGCGGGCAGCGCGACGCTCGTGACCGGCGGCAGGGTCGTCGCCGGTACAACCGATGCCGACGGCGAAACGCACGGATCAAAGATCGAAGGCGGCCAAACGCTGGCGCTGAACGCCGGCGACACCGTCACCATCCGCGCAGGCACGCCGCACCAGATTCTGCTTTCGCCGGGAACGATCTACGAAGCGCTCGTCATCAAAGTCCACGAGCCGTAGCGGATTCAGTCTCCGTAGTGATCGGCAAACGGCGACGGCGGCGCGGTGCGGCGGCGTTCGCGCGTCCCCAGCGACGCGGAAATCTCGCGGCAGCAGCGCAGCAGGCGCTCGGCGATGCCCGGCACGCTTTGCGAGGTGATGCGCGACGACGGGCCGGAGACGCTGACCGCCGCGACGGGCCGGCCGCTGTCGTTCAGGATCGGCGCGCCGATGCACCGGACGCCGCACTCCACTTCCTCATCATCGATGGCGTAGCCGCGGCGGCGCACGCGATCGAGCGAGCGCTGGAGGGCTTCGGCGGTGACGAGCGTGCGGGGAGTGAAGCGCGTAAAGCGAATGCGCGCGATGATCGAGGCCGCCTCCTCCGGCGGCAGAAACGCGAGAATCGCCTTGCCCATCGCCGTGCAATACACGGGATTCGACGCGCCGATCCGCGACTCCAGCCACACACGCCGGTTGTTGGGCTCAACCTTGTCGAGGTAGACGACGGAGGCCCTTTGCAGCACGCCGAGATGCACCGTCTCCCCCACCTGCGCGGAGAGCTTGCGGAACCAGGGATGCACCCGAGCGCGCAGGTCGATCTGCTCCACAGCGCGGCTGCCGAGTTCGTAAAGCTTTAGTCCAAGCCGAAACCGATTCTCCGGCGTGCGCTCGATCAGGCCGGTGCGTTCCAGCACCATCAGGGCGCGATGGGCGGTGCTTTTGTGCAGATCCATGCGCTCACACACTTCGGCCAGCGAGAGCGGACCTTCGCTGTCGCCCAGCAACTCCAGCACGGATACGGCGCGATCGAGGCTCTGCAGTTGATACGGATCGCCCGCAGGCTGAGCATTCGCGGCCGGGATCCTGACTGGCTGCGGAGGCGCCGGTGTGTCAGCGGATTTCGTCTTCTCGCGCGGCATTCAATTTCCTTATCGCGACAACCACCCGCCATCGACGGCGAGCACGGTTCCGGTCACATAATCGCTGGCCGGCGATGCCAGAAAGACCGCCGCGCCGGGCAGATCTTCCGGTTCGCCCCATCGCCCGGCCGGAATGCGCTCGAGGATCTGGCGGTTGCGCGTCTCGTCCTTCTGCAGCGCGGCGGTGTTCTCGGTGCGGAAGTAGCCCGGTGCAATCGCGTTCACCTGCACATTGTGCGGAGCCCATTCGTTGGCGAGGGCTTTGGTCATTTGCGCGATGCCGCCTTTCGACGCAACGTACGAAGCAATGCGGATGCCGCCCTGGAACGACATCATGGAAGCGATGTTGATGATCTTGCCGCGCCGGCGCTCGATCATGGCGCGTCCGGCCAGCTGGCAAAGACGAAACGCGCTCGTCAGATTCACCTGCAGCACCTGCAGCCATGCATCCATGCTGTGGTCTTCGGCCGCTGCCCGGTGGATCGTGCCCGCGTTATTCACCAGGATACCCGGAGCGCCCATGGCAGCCTCGACCGCGCTAAAGAGGCTGTCCGCCCCACTGGAATCGCCCAGATCGGCGGCGAAGCTCTGCGCCGCGCCGCCCATGCTGCGGATGCGCTCGGCGATCGCGGCGGCGGAGCGTCGATTGCCATGACAGGCCACGGCAGCGCCGGCATCGGCCAGCGCAACAGCAATGGCGGCGCCGAGGCCGCTCGCTGCTCCCGTCACCAGAGCAGTCTTGCCATCGAGCCGGAAGCGGTCCGTTATGGCCATATTCAAGGAACTCCCGGTTACGCTCTTCGGTACGGCGTCCCGTTCAGCGAACCAGAAAAAATTCTCCAGTGCGCATGGCGCGATGTCAAGCGCCGGGCAGATGCAGAAAGGCCGGAAGGGAGCTCCCTTCCGGCCTTTCGGGTGATGCTCGTTCTGCGCGGCTCTCTAAGTGGTGCTGTTGGGTATGAGCCTCACGCGTGTGAGTGACGACGCAATCGAGTGGAAGATATCGATCAGCGAGGTGATGCCGTTGTTCGACGAGTTCGCGGTGCAGTGGGAATCGCCGCCCGAGACCGTGTAGTCAGAGTAGAAGTAATTCGACGGCGTGGTTTCCGTCGAGCTTCCGCCCGTCGCCATCCACTGCAACGTCTGGCACGGCGTGATGTCGGGGTAGGCTGCCGCACTGGTTCTGTCATAGCCGCAGTTCGAGCTGCTGCTTGACGCCGGAGAGCCATAGGCCACCGTATAAATCTCGGTGGACTTCGGCGTGTACGTCTTGATGTAGTTCCCCGCCGTCACCGCCTGGCTGCACGTTGCCACCCAGGATGGATAGGTTCCGCCGCTGGTCGCGTTGGACGTCCAACCGGATGGAATCGTATAGGCCGCACTGTTCCCGGATGGCGAATAGGTCAGCTGGGAAGTGGACAGAAACGTGGATTCCAACTCGGCTGCAGTGCTCCCCACCGACGGGCTGTTGGAATCCGGCGACTGCGAATCGCTGGGCCCGTTGTTGTTGCCGTCGCCGAGGATGATCATCACGTTCGGATAGCCGTTGGTTTGCTGCTCCGCTACCAGAGCAGCCTGGGCGGCATACATCGCTCCGGCATAGTACGTGCCGTAGTTGCCGTCGTAGTTCGAGGGCTGAAGGCCGCCGCAGGTGCTCGATCCGCCCGCCGCCAGCACCAGGTTCGAGCTGGTGTTCAGCGTCGTTGCTGTGTCCGAGGTGCGATAGTCGTTGGAGAAACCTACGACTTCGTAGGTAGGCCCATTGGTCGGGCTGGAGTAGGTGGCCGATGTTCCGGAAGGAACATTCGGGAACGAGTACGGCATCGCCGTTGCCACGTTGGGATAGGGAATCTGGTTCGAGCCGTTCCATCCGCTTCCGCGGCCTGTTCCGCTGGTCCAGGTGGCGCCCAGCATCGAGTAGTAATAGGCCGAGCTTCCGCTCCCGCTCTTGTTGTAGCTTTGCTTCTGCCCCTGATAGGTTCCGCTGCTCGGCGTATAGGAGCTGGGTATGGGCGTGGTGCAGCCCCAGTTGCCGCCGCTCACAATGCCCGCCGTGGAATTGGTGGAAACGTTCGGGAAGGTGAACAGCGCAACGTTGTCCATGGAAGGAGCGAGGCCATAGCTGCCGTTGCCGCCGGACCCCAGCAGCGTCTGGACGCCCTGCATCGCGCACTGCTCCTGCGTCAGGGTGCCGCAGTCCGCGCTGCCGTCCGCCGCGCTCATCGAGAGCGTGGAGTCGACAAGGATCGCCACGTTATACGGCAGAGGCGAGGCGCCCTGCACGGTCGCCGTGGAAATGACGCTCGGCGTGAAGCTGGTCCACCCCATGAGCCTCGCGAAATAGGTCGGGACCGTGGCTGCCTGGGTCACCTTCATCGCGTTCGGGCTGCTGCCGGTGCCGCAGGTGGTTTTCGTCCAGCTGGCCACTGTGCTCAGACATTCAGGCGTGACCATATTGGTCGTGAGCGAAATGCCGTTGTAGGAATTCTTATCCCCGCTGCCCGCGCTGAACGCGCCCGCGTTGGACGATCCCAGCGTGTAGTTCGTGCCCACGGTTGGATAGTTGGACGGATCCTCGGCCGCAGCCAGGGCGGCCGCATCGGCAGAGGCCTGCAGCTGCTGTTCCACAACCATGGCATGGACAAGATCGACCGCAAACGCCGAGATAAACAGCATCGTCAGCATCACGAAGCACACCCACATGATGACGTTGCCGCGATCGTCCCGAATGAAGCGGTGCACAAGAGAGCGGCGATTCCGCTTTCCTCGACCGCTCGTCTTTCCAGTTTCGTTGTACTTCCGCATCGGTAGCTCTCCTTACCTGTACCGCAATGAATTTGCACTGCATGTGCTGCTATGGAATTGCTGCGGGGGTCAGCTACTCAATTTGTTGGGCCGTAGTCGTAGTCAGATTGAACTCGAGCTTTGTCCATCCCCAGAACAGCGGATAGACGGGATAATTCGTCGTAATGGAAATTGTGCCGTTGATGTCGGTGCCGTCCAGCGAAAAGGTTGAGCACCCCGACGTACTGGTCACGTTGTTCCACGTTTGCGCTGTGTTATCGGCGCCCGAAGGCGGCGTAAAAGTCATGTTCATCGTCAGGTTCGACGTGCTCAGGGTCGGCATCGCCGCTGCCGCGACCGAATACGCGTATTCGCAGGGGTCGCCGGTATAGGTCGTTGTGCCAACCTTCAGCGGGTAGTAAGGCGACCAGCTCGACTGGTTCCTGCTCAGCGCAAACGCTCGCGCGCCACTGGACGTGCCGTAAGTCAGCAGTTCGTACTGATTCATGGCAATGCCGAAGGAACAGATACCGGTAAGAATGACCAGAATCACCGGGGCCACGAATGCCATCTCCACCATGGCCTGACCGCTTTCGCCGTGGCCGCGGCGCGAGCGCATGCGATCCATGCAGGAGCGAAGCTTTGTCTGTGCCGCGCGGAAAACTGCGGCCGACAGGTTCCGGCTGCTTCCGATCACCGAGTCATTCATCATGCACCTCGCACTGCGTGACATCCGATCGTTCCAGGTTTGAGCGCTGCCCACACTGCCGCGGCTCCAATCCGCGTCTTCAGGATCGCCTGCGACTGCCGAACTCGCGGATCCACCGCGCGGTTCCTGGTCCTGTGAGCTTCTCGGGGGGAGAACTCACTCATTATATTCGGCGTCCCAGAACGGTTCGTCGATACAACTGAGCAGGAATCCCGCATACCACTTGCCGGGGCCTGATCCCCCGAACGGGTGATTAACCGGGAAGTTAATAGACCGCGAGACACCGATGCCCCTGCGCGCCTGTCCACTGCCCGGGAAGAGTTCGATGATACCTCGGGCGCCCGGAAATCCGTACCGAAAAGTAGCAATCCCTAACACTTAATGGTCATTGCCTGGCAGGGGCACTTGTCGCAAGGTGAATACACAACGCAGGGCGGACTATGGGGTGCGCTTAGGATCGGACGCGCTGCGGATCATTGAGGAGAACAGGAAAATGAAACAGCTTCTGAAGAATCTTCTGAACGATGAGTCCGGCCAGGATCTGATCGAGTACGCTCTGATCGCGGCCCTGATCGCGCTCGTCGCCATTGCCGGCCTGAACGGCCTCGCCAGCAAGATCAACTCTGAGTTCACCGCCATCGGCGGCGACCTCTAAACCCATCGTCCCAGTTGCCGGCAGCCACCCTCGGGCTCGCTGCCGGCACACTGGCGGTGATCGCGACACAAGTTTCCGAAGGATTCGGAATGTTCTATCCGCTGCCGAAGCCTGACGATAGCCTGCCGCAATTTCTCCAGTATCCGCTCTCATAACCTGCTGATTCGGCGAGTGTCCGGGCATCGGGTCGTATTGCAGGGGCTGGCGGCAATACCGGCAGGGAAGACACCGCAAGGTGAAGAACCCGGCGAGGTGTGGTGTTTGGGGTGCCTTTGGGTACTCCGCTCCGCAGACCGACCCAACCCAATGAGAGGAAAAACCACATGAAACAGCTTCTGAAGAACCTTCTGAACGATGAGTCCGGCCAGGACCTGATCGAGTACGCGCTGGTCGCGGCCCTGATCGCTCTCGTCGCCATCGCCGGCCTGAACGGCCTTGCCAGCAAGATCAACTCCGAGTTCACCGCAATCGGCGGCGACCTCTAAACCCATCGTTCCAGCTGCCGGACGTTCTCTCGGGAATCGAATCGCCGGCAGCGATCTGATGTCTGCCTGAGATTCGCCGGAGGGTTCCGGCCGAGTTTGCAGTCCGGCCGAATCCTGCCGGACGGGTCTTGTCGGTAACTCGGGACCCATTGGCTTCATCATCATCTTCACCCCGATAACGGAGTGGGTGCAGGCGGGGAGAAGGGCACAATTTAGACCTTTACCGGTCCAGCGTGATGTGTATACTCGATTACCAAATCCCGGTAATTGACGGTAGACCGATAGAGACAGAGAAAGACTCCTGGCCGTTCTCGCGTGGGACGTGCTCCGGCCCGGGGAAGCTTGAATTCTGCCCGGTTGGGGAATCGTTTGTCCGGCGGGGTCGTTTCCGGCGGGAGCAGTTTCCAGCCCGGCATTGGATGTTCTTTGCAGGAATGGGCTCGGTTTTCTGGCGCCCCCCAGCCGAACGCCCGGGCAATTCGATACAGATAACGTCCTGGCTTTCTCTGCCGAAGGCTCGGAGAGAGCAAAAAATTGGGGAACTTCGGAATGTCGAAAATCCATAGCGAGCTGCTCTACCCGATCGTCGCACTGGCCTGTGCCATCACGGGATCGGTTTTCGACCTCCGGAATCGCCGCATACCCAACGTCCTGACGCTTCCCGCAATCGTTGCAGGGCTCCTTCTGCACTTTTTTCTGGATGGATGGACGGGGCTCGGCCATTCAGCACTGGCCGGTCTCATTGCGTTCGTAGTTTTTCTGGTTTTCTGGCTCGCGGGCGGCATGGGCGCGGGCGATGTCAAATTGATGACCGCCACCGGCTGCATTCTGGGCGTTCCTATGCATGTCGTGTGGCTCCTCATCTACACAGCGCTGGCGGGCGGCGTAATGGCAATCGGACTGGCGCTGTGGCGCGGCCGGCTGAAGGACACGATCATGAACCTGGGTGCGCTCGTACTCCACCACCGCTTTGAAGGTCTTAAACCCCATCCGCACTTGAACGTCGGCAATGCGCAAACTCTGCGCCTGCCCTATGCGCTGGCCATTGCTGCCGGCAGCGTGGCGACAGTCTGCATGACGGTGGTCCAGAGGTAAACGCTATGGCACGCCGATTTATGATCGCTCTCCTCGCGGCTTTGCTGATCTCGAGCACCGCCGTCCTGGTCATATACAAGAAGATGGCCAATAACAAACCCGTGGTCCAGCCGCCCCTGCAGTACGTTGCGGTGGCCCACGCCGTGGATCCGGGCGACATTCTCAAGCGCGAGGATCTCACCCTGATCAATTGGCCGCGGTCGAACCCTCTGACCGGCCCCTTTACCACCGTCGACGCTGTGGTGGGTCGCGTGGTTCTCTATCCCCTTGCGGCCAATCAGCCGGTCCTCGATCAGGAACTGGCGTCGGGCACGGGTCTGGGCGTCACCGGCCGCATTCCCACCGGCATGCGCGCGATCGCTCTGAAGTCGGATGAAGTCATCGGCGTTGCGGGCTTTCTGATGCCGGCCACCCACGTGGATGTGCTGGTGACCTATCGCCCGATCGCCAACGAAGACCCGATTACCGCCACCGTTCTCCAGGACGTCGAGATTCTGGCCGTTGGGCATGAGCTGCAGCCGGATCCTTCGGGCAAGCCGCAGAACGTCGATGTGGTCACCCTGCTGCTGACCCCGCAGGACGCCGAAAAGGCCGTGCTGGCAGCCGCCCAGGGATCGATTCACTTTATTCTTCGCAGCGGCCGGGATAACGCCGCGGCGGAAACCGTTCCGGTCACTCTGCCGGAACTGGCTTCCCTTCCCACCAAGCGCGGAGCCGGCATCCCCCTGCATAAAGTTAAGCCGGTGGCACCGAAGCCCTGGGTTGTGGAAACGCAACTGGGTCCCACGCGTTCCAGAGACAGCTTTTCTTACTGAGGCAAGTCATGACGAAGCGAGATTCCATAATCCGGAAAAGCACAGGCGCCCTGGTCGCGGGGATCTTCTGCACGTCCGTAATGACAGCGGCGGCGCAGCAGCCGCTCTCGAACGGAAACGCGCCGACCCAGCAGGCTCCCGCATCGACGACTCCTGCTCCGGCAGCCCCGGCGGCACCGGCTGAAGCCGCGCCCCGCCCGGCAGCGACCAAGCCGGCCGACCAGGCCTGGGTTGAGCCTGCTCTGCCTGAATTGCCCGGCGCCGCCGGCACCGTCGAGGTCGGCAATGCGCTGCGCCTCGTCGTGGGCCGGTCTATGTTCGTCAATTCCAGCGAGCGGCTGCGCAGGGTCTACGTCAGCAATCCCGACGTGCTCGATTCGATGACGTCCAGCCCGCACCAGATCGTGGTCACCGCGAAAGTTCCAGGGATCAGCAGCCTGATTCTCTGGGATGAAACGGGACACTCGCAGGCCTATGTGGTGACTGCCGATGTGGATATCGCGGGGCTGCGTACGTCTTTGCACGACGCGATGCCGTCGGAAAACATCCATGTGGAAGCTCGTGAGGATCAGGTCGGCCTGTCTGGAACGGTATCGAGCCAGGAAGACGCCGACGAGGCCAACAAGCTCGCCAGCCTCTTCACCAAGAATGTCGCCAGTTCCCTTCTGGTTGCGCCGCAGCATCTTCCTCAGGTGCGCCTCAAGGTGCGCGTGATCGAAATCGATCGCACGAAAGCACAGCAGATGGGCTTCGACCTGTTTGCCAACGGGAAGAACACCGCGAATGTCGGCACCGGCCTGTTCCCGTCCATTACCGTCGGCGGCAACGCCAGCAGCGGCCTCTCCGGCAGTCAGGGCGGCCTGCTCGGACTGCAGGGCCTGCTCACCCTCTTCTATTACAACGACGCCCTGGGTCTCGGCGCCGCCATCGAAGATCTGGAGCAAAAACAGATCATTCAGATTCTTGCCGAGCCTACCCTCTCCGCCATCAATGGCGAAAAGGCCTCGTTCCTGTCGGGCGGCGAATTTCCCTTCCCCGTCGTTCAGGGCGGCACTGGCGGATTCACGTCGGTCACCATTCAGTTCCGTCCTTATGGCGTCAAGCTCGACTTCACGCCGAACGTTCTGCCGGATGGGACGATTCAGCTGAAGGTGAGCCCTGAAGTCAGCGCCCTCGATTACACCAACGAGGTGACGATCTCGGGATACACGATTCCCGCCATCGACACCCGCCGCGCCGACACCGAAGTGCAGCTCAAGAACGGCCAGAGCTTTGTGATCTCCGGCCTGCTGGACAATCGGACCACCGACGAACTGCAGAAGATTCCCGGAATCGGCGATATCCCGATTCTCGGCAAGTTGTTCCAGGCGAGAACCAGCACGCACTCCGTGACGGAGCTTGCGGTCATCGTGACTCCCACGCTGGTTGACCCGTTGTCAGAAAACCCGACCCCGACGCAGCCGCAGATGGTGGTTCCGTTCGTCAACCAGAAGAAGTTTGACCAGCAGCTGTACGGAATCGTTCCCAAGTCGACGTCGAATGGCGAGACGCAGCAACCATGAACCGAAGGATTCAACCATGATCCAGCAGGCCAGTAATTCGCAAACTTTGACGGTGGCCCTGGTGACTGTGGGCGTCGACCGGGATCTGACCGACAGGATCGTCCAGGCGGCAACGCAGCTCCCCTGGTCCCTGTCTCACGAAACCTTTGAGGAATACCTCTCGGCGACGCGCCGCGCGGCGATCTCGCAGGAGACCAAGACCGCGGATGCCGTCTTTGCGGTGATCGACTTCGATCGCGACCCGCGTGGAGCCATTGAGTCGGCGGGCTACCTGCATCAGCTGTTCTTTGGCAGGATCTTCGTCGCGGCCCTGTCCGGCCGCAACGATCCCGATCTGCTGCTGGCGGCCATGCGTGCCGGCTGCAATGAGTTCCTGCGCAAACCGCTCGACCCGCGCCAGCTTGGCGATGCGCTCGACCGCCAGGAGCGGCACTGGTCCGCCACGATGGGGCGTACCCGCTCCACGGGGCACATTATTTCGTTCTTCGGGGCGAAGGGCGGCGTCGGCACGACCACCATCGCCGTCAATCTGGCCTTCTTTCTGGTCACGCAGCACAGCAAGCGCGTGCTGTTGATCGACAACCATCCGGAATTCGGGCACGTTTGCCTCTATCTGGGCCTCGACGGCGCGCGGTATCACTTCGATGAGCTGATCCGCAACGTCAATCGCCTGGATTCAGCGCTGCTGCGCGGCTTCATCGCCAAGCATTCCAGCGGGTTGGAAGTTCTGGCATCGCCGGAATCCCACGACCCGGCCCGCACGATGGATCCGGACGCGCTCGAGCGCACGCTTGAATTTCTGCGCGGCGAGTACGACTATGTGATTCTGGACTGCCAGACGTCGCTCGAAGAATCGAGCCTGGCGGTGATGGATCGCTCCGACCAGATTTACCTTGTTGCGACGCCCGATATCGGCGCCATTCGCGATCTTTCCCGGTACATCGACGGCCTCAGCCGCAACGAATCGACTTCAGCGAGACTGCACGTGATTATCAACCGCTATTCTTCTCACGGCGCGATCGCGATCGAACAAATCGAGAAGGCAATCCGGGTTCCGGTGGAAGTCCGGCTCAACAATGCCTATTTCGAGTGCCTCCGCGCCATCAACGTTGGTGAACCCGTGTCCCCCGATAAGAAGTCTGAGTACGCTTCTCAATTTATGCGGTGGACCGCCATCATCACGGGCTCTGGCGACGCGAAGCAGGCGCAACCGGCTCGCAAGGGCTTATTCTCCTGGGCGCAGAAAAGGACTGAGTAACCATGGCTGACCTGAGCCTCAACATCGTACCCCGCCCGGATACGGGCAACCTGCGCGGCCCCGGTCTGCGAAACGGCGCTCCGAATACGCGGCCCCTGCGGGAAAAGGAACAGCAGGAACTGAAATCTGCGGTGCACCAGGAGCTGATCAATCGGCTCGACCTGGAAAAGCTGGGCGAAGCTCAGGAAACCCGCGCCGGCCAGCAACAGCTCTTTGCCGTCATTCAGCAGGTCATCGCCGAACAGGGCGTTCCGCTCAGCTCGACCGAGCGCGACCGCGTGGCCCACGAGGTTCTGGACGAGCTCTTCGGCCTTGGGCCGCTCGAGCCCCTTCTGCAGGACGACACCATAAGCGACATCCTGGTCAACACCTGCAACAACGTCTACGTGGAGCGCCGCGGCCAGCTTTCGCGCACCAACGTGACGTTCAAGGACAATCGTCACCTGCTCCAGATCATCGACAAGATCGTTTCCGCCGTCGGCCGCCGCGTCGATGAGTCGACCCCCATGGTCGATGCGCGCCTCAAAGACGGATCCCGCGTTAACGCCATCATTCCGCCGCTCGCGATCGACGGCCCCATCCTCTCCATCCGCCGCTTCGGCTCTTCCCCGCTCACCGCGGAGCGTCTGCTGCAGAATAAGGCCCTGACCCACCCCATGCTCGAAGTTCTGCGCGGCGCGGTCCAGGCCCGCATGAACATCGTGATTTCCGGCGGCACCGGCGCCGGCAAGACGACGCTGCTCAATATGCTCTCCAGCTTCATCTCGGAGAAAGAGCGCATCGTCACCATCGAAGACTCGGCCGAACTCCAGCTGCGCCAGGAGCACGTGGTGCGGCTGGAAACCCGGCCACCCAACGTGGAAGGCAAAGGCGCCGTTCGCCAGCGCGAGCTGGTCATCAACGCCCTCCGTATGCGCCCCGACCGTATCGTCCTCGGCGAGTGCCGCGGCGAGGAAGCGATGGACATGCTGCAGGCCATGAACACCGGCCACGACGGCTCGCTGACCACCGTCCACGCCAACACGCCTCGCGACGCTCTGGCCCGTATGGAAACCATGTGCATGATGGGCGACCTCCGGCTTCCGGAAAAGGCCATCCGCCTCCAGATCGCCGCCGCCATTCACCTCATCGTGCAGGTGGCGCGTATGAGCGATGGCACCCGCCGCATCACCCACATCTCCGAGCTGACCGGAGCGTACAGCGACGTCATCAGCATGCAGGATCTGTTTGTCTTCGAGAAGGAAGGCCTGGGCGAGAACGGCCGAGTCAAGGGCCGATTCCGTGCAACCGGAATCACGCCGAAGTTCGGCGAGCGCCTGAAAGCGGCCGGGCTGAGCCTGCCATCCGGACTGATGGATCATTCCATGGAAGTCTGAGGGAGGAATTTCCCCAATGGTCCTTCTGATTACCGTATTTGTGCTGATCCTGGTGATGACCATGACCGTGGTCATGGTCGCGACGGCGCCCGCCAAGGACGCAAAGACGATTCAGGCCCGCATGAACCGGCTCGCCGTTCACGCGCCTGGTTCCGCTGAGATTCCTTTCGAGGCATCGGAGCTGCTGCGCAAGGAGCCGACCAGCCGTTTCGGCTGGCTGGACCGTTCCATTACGGAATTCAAGCCCGCGCATCGGATCGAAACCTATGTGAAGCAGTCCGGCGTGAAAACCACGGCGGGCGTGATTCTGGTGCAGTCGCTGGTGTGCGCCGCGATCGGCTTCGGCGTCGCCGCCGTGGTCTATCCATGGCTTCTGGTGGAAGCCGGAGCCGCGTGTCTGCTGGCCGTTCTGCCCTGGATTCGCATCACCTTCATGCGCAACCGCCGCATGCGCGCCTTTGATGTGGCTCTGGCCCACGCCATCGATATGATGGCGCGCGCCCTCCGCGCCGGCCACTCCGTCGCCGGCTCCATCGAAATCGTCGCCCAGGGCTGCCCGGAACCCGGCGGCTCGGAATTTGCTGAGGTCTTCCGCCAGCAGAATTTCGGCCTGCCCATGCGCGATGCCCTCATGCAGATGCTCGACCGCGTTCCCTCCCAGGATCTGCGCGTGCTCGTCACCGCCATCCTGGTGCAGCGCGATACCGGCGGCAATCTGGTCGAGATTCTCGACCGCACCGTCACCGTCATTCGCGAACGCCAGCGCATTCAGGGAGAAATTCGCGTGCAGACCGCGCAGGGGCGGCTTACGGGCTGGATTCTGACCGCGCTTCCGGTCGTCATGCTCCTCCTCATCAATCTGATCAACCCGGGTTATTCCAAGATTCTGTTCACCGACCCGACCGGACGCAAACTGATCTATACGGGCATTGTCTTCATCATGCTCGGCGCGTTCTTCATCCGCCAGATCATCAACAGCATCGAGGTATAGCCGGAGCCCCGCATGAATCTGACTATTTTCTTTGTCGCTCTCCTGCTCGCGGTCTTCTGCGTGGTCGTCCTCATCGGCGCGCCGTTCTTTCTGCGTCCGTCGATGGAGGCGCGCCGCATTCTCGATGTCGTGCAGAGCGAGCGCCCCGACAAGCGAACCGTACACACGAAGGAAATTCTTCGCGACAAATTTCTCGCCATCGCGCGCGGCTTTCGCGCCCGCCTTGGCCTGACAGAAGACGAGAAGCTCCGCGAGCGGTTCGTCAGCGCCGGCATGCGCGGCGCTGAAGCCAAGGGCAAAATGGACGTGTACTTCATCGCCCGTTTTGTCGGCCCCATCCTCGGCATCCTCGGCGGCAGCTTCATCAAGGGCAATACCTTCTTCTGGTGCCTCTGCCTCGCGGCTGCCGGCTACCTTCTTCCCGACATCTGGCTCACCCAGGCAGTGCGCCGCAGACGGAAGCGGATTCAGCGCGGCATCCCCGACGCTATTGACCTTCTCGTCATCTGCGTGGAGGCCGGACTCGGCCTCGACCAGGCAATGCTCCGCGTCGGCCAGGAGCTGGCCGTCAGCTACCCCGAACTGAACGAGGAGTTCTACCAGATCACCCTCGAGCAGAAGGCTGGAAAACCGCGTCTGGAAGCGTGGCAGGGCCTTGCCGATCGCACCAAGCTGCCCGAATTTATCGCCCTGGTGGCCATGCTGCAGCAGACCGATCGCTTCGGTACACCCATCGTTCGCGCGCTCAGCCGCTACGCTGAAGAAGTGCGTACAGCGCGCCGCCAGAGGGCCGAGGAAGCGGCCGCCAAAACCAAAATCAAGATCCTCTTTCCGCTGGTATTTTTCATTTTTCCCTGTATTTTTATTGTGTTGCTGGGACCAGCCGTCCTGAGCCTGTCTCAACAGTTCAAGTAAATCGGCCGATGTACTAACTGGGCTGAACCTGGATGCGCAGGGGATCGACGGAGCGCATCGGAAAGGAGATTCTTAATGTCACCTATCGTTCTTCGTGTCGTGTGCGTGGTTCTCGCGCTGGTCGTACTGGGCGCTATCGTCATGCGCAGAAAGAAGTCGGCTTAATTCTCCGTCCTCCCGGCGGAGTTTTTCTGAATCGCGGCAGAATGCCGGAGGAGGGGGACCGCACTTCGTTCCCCCTTTGCCATGGCTGGAAGCAGGCGTGCGCGGTGAATCCTTGCCCCTTGAGACGGTATTCCACTCCCAATCGGCTCGCTCTTCGCCGTCGGTAGTTCCACGATTTCTCTCCGTCACATCTCACCCCACGCGTCCCTCCTGGATCCCTGGGCATGGTTGTCCTTTGACCGGCGCTAATCGGACTGGGTGCCTGCGATGAAGATCCTCACTCTCTCCATCCCGGCCAAATCCGTCACCATCGGATCGCGCATAGGTCTCGCCGATACTTCCCTCACCCGCCTTTTTGGCCTTCTCGGCAAACGCTCGCTTCCGTCAGGGTCCGGACTCCTGATTCAGCCCTCGTCCGGCGTACACATGTTCTTTATGCTTTTCCCCATCGACGTGGTCGCCCTCGACCGCGATCTCCGCGTTCTGGCTGTCTGGAGGCGCCTGCCGCCCTGGCGCGTCACGCCCATTAGCCGCAAATCTCACAGCAGCCTTGAGCTGGCTCCCGGCGAAATCGATCGCTGCGGCATTGAGCCGGGCGATCAGCTGGTGATCGCCGGCTAACGGATTCCTTCTTATCCGATTCGGCTCCTCTGGCATCTAATCGTTACAACGGATATATTCCATGCCTATGCCTGCGTCATCCCGCCGCCGTCCTGTTGCGCCTTGTCTCGAGGAGTCCGTCTTTGTCGAAATGGCCCGCACGTTCGATCTTCTGTCGCGCCCTGTATCCCAGCTATTGCGCGCGGTCGATCTCTCCGCCCCTCAGTACAACGTTCTTCGCATCCTGCGCGGCGCTCCCGATGGCCTGCTCTGCGGGCAGATCTCCGAGCGGATGCTCACGCGCGACCCTGATATTACGCGGCTCCTGGACCGGCTGGAGAATCGCGCCCTGATCGCTCGCCTGCGCCAAAAGGAGGATCGTCGCCGCATTCTGGTGCGTATCGCGCCGGCTGGCCTGGAGCTGCTGGCCCGGCTCGATGCCCCCGTCTGCCGGATGCACCGGGGACAGCTGCGGCACCTCAGGGCCGCTCGGCTCCGGCAACTCCAGTCTTTGCTTCGCGCCTGCATTTCTCCGGCTCCCTGACACCGTTCATAATTATTTGTTGCAACGAATATATTCCTCCTGAATCCAAGGCAAAAGGAGGACAGTTTCCATGACCACCCCAGCCGTTAGCCCCGCCGTCAGCACCTGGAAGATCGATCCGGTGCACTCTACCGCCGAATTTCGCGTTCGCCATCTGATGATTTCCAACGTTCGCGGCCAGTTCACCGGCGTAAGCGGCACGCTCACCTGGAACGAAGGCGATCCGGCGCAGTCGAAGGTGGAGGCTTCCATCGACGCAACCACCATCGACACGCGCGATCCACAGCGCGACACGCACCTGAAAAGCGCTGATTTCTTCGACGCCGAAAAGTACCCCACTCTCAGCTTCCGCTCCTCGCACACGAACCGCCGCTCCGACGGAACGCTGACAGTTTCCGGCCCGTTGACGATCCACGGTGTCACAAAGGAGGCGGAATTCGTCGTCGAAGGCCCGACCCCGCCGGTGAAGGATCCGTGGGGCAACGAGCGCATCGGCATTCGCGCCACCACCAAAATCAATCGCACCGAGTACGGGCTGACCTTCAACGCAGCTCTCGAAACCGGCGGTGTGATGGTGGGAGAGGAAGTCTCCATCACCCTCGAACTCGAATTTGTGAAGGGGTAACCCGCCTTTGGGACTGACTCCCTCCGCGGGCGGCCCTCAGCGGCCGCCCCTAATTCTTCGCGGTGTAGCAATCGTCACTTTCCCCCCTCCCTGCGCCCGCCGATAATGATCGGCATGTTTTCAGCTCGAGGAGGCGGTCATTTTCGCTGACGCCCCAATCCGGCTGCAGTTGCGGGTGCGCGGCGTGGTGCAGGGCGTCGGCTTCCGGCCCTACGTTTACAACCTCGCGCGCCGCCATCGCCTCGTGGGATTCGTTCTGAATTCGCCGCACGGCGTCTTTATCGAGATCGAAGCGGCACCCGCGGCCATCGAGGCATTCCTCGCTGCTCTCCCTGCCGAAGCACCGCCGCTGGTCCGGATTGCCGAAATCGAGCGCACGGAGATCCCGGTGCTCAGCGAGAAAGAATTCGCCATTCGCCACAGCCAAGGCGGCGAATCGGCCTTTGCGCTCATTCCTCCGGACATCTGCGTCTGCGAGGCCTGCCTCGCCGATACTCGCGACCCGCAGAATCGCCGCCACGAATACCCCTTCACGAACTGCACGAACTGCGGCCCGCGCTACAGCATCATCCTCGACGTGCCCTACGATCGCCCTCTGACCACGATGGCCGAGTTCGCGATGTGCGACGCCTGCCGGACCGAGTACGAGGATCCCGCGAACCGCCGCTTTCACGCGCAGCCGAATGCGTGCCCGGTTTGCGGACCGCATCTGCTGCTGCACTCCCCAAACGAACCGGCCACCGAAGATCCGCGCGCCGGCGCTCGCGCCATTCTCGAGCGCGTCGCCGATGTGCTGCGCGCGGGCGGCATCGTTGCGTGGAAAGGCCTCGGCGGCTATCAGCTCGCCTGCGATGCGCGACAGCCGGCCGCGGTCGAAGAGCTGCGCCGCCACAAGAAGCGCAGCGAGAAGCCCTTCGCCGTCATGGTGGGCGATCTCGAATCCGCCGAGTCGCTCTGCTGGCTCTCGCCGCGCGAACGCGACGTTCTGCTCAGCCCCGAGCGGCCCATCGTCCTCCTGCGCCGCCGCCCCGGCGCCGACCTGGCCGAGGGTGTTTCGCCCGGCAATCCCGCTACCGGTGTCATGCTGCCCTGCACGCCGATGCACGATCTGCTGTTCCGCATTCTGCGCGAGCGCTGGGATGCGCCTCCGGCGCTCATCATGACCAGCGGCAACATCAGCGAGGAGCCGATCGTCGTCGACAATGCCGAGGCGGAAGAGACGCTGGCCGGGATCGCCGATCTCTTCGCCCATCACAACCGCCGCATCCACACCCGCGTCGACGATTCTGTGGTGCGCGTGGTGGGCGAAGAGCCGATGCTGATCCGCCGCGCTCGCGGCTATGCGCCCGTTCCCGTGTGGCTCGGACGCGGCGAGGCGGAAGTGCTGGCGTGCGGCGCGCAGCAGAAGAACACACTCTGCCTCACGCGCGCGGGATTCGCGCTGCCGAGCCAGCATCTCGGCGATCTCGAGAACTTCGAGACGCTGCGCTTCTTCGAGGAAACCCTGGAGCGCATGTCCCGGCTCTTCCACGTCACTCCCACAGCCGTCGCGCACGATCTGCATCCCGGCTACCTCAGCACGCAGTTCGCGCTGCAGCGCCAGGGCATGCGGCTCATCGGCGTGCAGCACCACCACGCGCACATCGCCAGTTGCATGGCGGAGCACGGCCTCGAGGGCCGCGTGATCGGCGTTGCATGGGATGGCACCGGCTTCGGCACGGACGGCACCATCTGGGGCGGAGAATTTCTCGTGGCCGGCTACCTCGGCTTCGACCGCTTCGCCCGCCTGCGCCCCGTCCTTCTCGCGGGCGGCGATTCCGGTGTCCGCGAGCCGTGGCGCGTCGCTCGCGCCTGCCTGCTCGATGCTCTCGGCGCAATTCCAGCCGGCGCGCGTTTTGATGCAATGGCCGCGCCGGAGCGTCTCCGCATCGTCGATGCGATGCTGCAGCGGCATGTCAACACGGTCCCGACCTCATCGGCCGGGCGCCTCTTCGATGCCGTCGCCTCGCTCATCGGCCTGCGCCACTGCGTCTCCTTCGAAGGCCAGGCGGCGATGATGCTCGAAGCCGCCGCCGAGGCGTGGCGCGAACCGCCTGACCAGCCATACGAATTCGCGCTCGCCGGCGGATCCCCCGTGGGGATCGACCTGCGCCCGATGATCCGGCAAATTGTCGAAGACGTGCAGCGCGGCGAGCCTCGGCCTTGCATCGCGGCGCGCTTCCACACCACGCTCGTCGCCGCGATCGCCGCCGTTTGCCGCCGCATGCGCGACGAACTTGCGCTCACCCGGGTGTGCCTGAGCGGCGGATGCTTCCAGAATGCGCGGCTGCTTTCCGGCTGCCTCCGCACACTGCGCGAGGACGGCTTCGAGGTCTTCTCGCAGCGCGCCGTCCCCGCCAACGATGGAGGCATCTCGCTGGGCCAGGCTGCCATCGCGTGCGAAATTCTCCGCAGCGAAGGGACGGCCTAAGATCGGCGTATCCCACATCTGCCAAAATCCGGCAGACGTGGGACATGTGACTGCCTTTGGATCCGCCCTACGCCGACTTCGCGTGCTCGTCCTTCAGCTCCTTGAGCAGCGCATCGATGTGCTCTTCGCGCTCCAGCGCGGCAAAGCGATCTTCGATCGAATCGTCGTGCATCAACTCGCGCGAAGCCGCGTTCCGCGCCTCGGCGCCATCGATCCGCGACTTCATGCGATCGATGCTGGTCGAGCGATCTGACCTGTCGATCGCTTCCCGCGCGGTCTGCGCGCGACCCACAACGCGCGCCCGCCGATGCTCGGCAATCAGCAGATCGCAGCGGCTGCGCGTCTCCTGCAGCTTCTGCTCCAGGTGGCGCAGCGCGGTCTTCAGCGTCTCCACCTCGGTCTTCTGGTCTTCGAGCTGCTGCACGAATCCGGCAGCCATGTGCCTGCTGCTCAGAGAACGCTCCAGAGCCGCGCGCGCCAGGCCGTCGTCGTTCTTGCGGACGGCCAGCTCGGCCTTGCGCTTCCACTCCGCCTCGCCGTCTTCGTGCTCCTTGCGCTTCTTCGCCAGCAGATGCTCATCGGCGATCGCGATGGCGACCTGGGTTTTCACCTGCATGAGCTGATTCTCCATATCGAGGACCAGCTGTTTCAGCAGCTTTTCCGGATCCTCAGCCTTATCGATCAGGTCGTTCAGATTCGCACGAAGCAGTGTACCTACCCGTTCGAGGAGTGACATATCTTTTCTCCCTTCAATGAAAGTGCGGGCGGAGAACCGCAGCTCTCCGCCCGATGGATTACTTGCCGTCGACCATCGGCGCACCCGCCGATCCGTTGCCGTCGCCGCGCCGCCGGATGCCCTGGACGTTCGCCATGAGCTCGCGAAGATCCATGCCCGAGAACGCTTCCACCAGCGCCGGCACCTGTGCCGCGATCTTCGCCATGTCGCCGGTGAGCTTGTTGGCGCCCGCGGCGTCGCCGCCCGTCGAAACGATGGTGACTTTGTCCACCTTCGACAACGGCTCGGCCATGGCACGCACGACCTCCGGCAGAGTGGCAATGAGGCGGTCGACCACGGCAGCCTGGTTGAACTCCTGATAGGCCTGCGCCTTCACGCTCATCGCTTTCGCCTCGGCCTCGCCCTTCTGGAAGATGACGGCGGCTTCGGCTTCGCCCTGCGCGCGGATCGACGCAGCCGTGCCGTCGGCTTCCGTGGTGAGCTTGGTGCGCTGCGCACCCGCCAGAGTTTCAATGCGCTGCCGCTCGATCTCCGCAGCCTTCAGTACAGTCGCGATCAGCTCCTTCTCGTGGCGCTGGATCTCGGCCTCCTGTACCTTCACCTGCTGCTCTTTCTCCACCTGCTGCACCTTCACCTGCTCGGCGATCACCTGCTGCTGCATGATGTTGGTTTGCAGCTCGTAGGCTTTGTCAGCCTGCGCCTGCTGCTTGCGGCTCTGCTCGCTGAACTGCGCCTTCTGGATGTCGAGATCGCGCTGCGCCTCAGCCTGTTTGGCCAGGGATGCGGTCTCGGCGATTACCCGCGTCTGATCCGCAGCCGCCCTGGCCACCGCAGCTTCGCGGGTGGCGTTGGCACGCTGGATAGCGGTATCGCGCTCGGCTTCCGCGGCCGCGATCTCCGCGTCCCGCTTGATGCGTACGATATCCGGACGGCCCATGTTCGTGATGTACTCGTTCTTGTCGCGCACCTCCTTGATGGTGAACGAGACGACCTCGAGCCCCATCTTGCTCATATCGTCGGCGCAGGTTGCGCGCATCCGATCGGCCACCATCTCCGGCTCCTTGACGATCTGTTCGACCGTGAGCTGGCCGATGATCCCGCGCAGATGCCCTTCCATTACCAGGCGGATGAGCCCTTCCCGCTGCGGCGGCGTCTTGGTCAGGAACTGCTCGGCCGCGGTCAGGATCGACTCCTGATCGCTGCGCACCTTAATCTGCGCGACGGCTTCCACCGTGACCGCGACGCCCTGCTTGGTGTAGAGATCCTGCTGCGGCGCCACGTCGAAGCTCATCAGCTCCATCGAAAGCTCACGGCAGCTTTCCATCATGGGGAAGATGATCGTGCCGTGGCCCTTGATCACTCGCGGGCCGCGAAAACCGTAGACGATGAGCGCCTCATTGGGTCCGGCCTTCCGAAACATTCTTGCCATCATTCCCATCAGAATGATGATGATCAGCAGGCCAACTCCCGAGCCGACAATCCAATAGGTGGTGGGGTTCATAACGCCTGATCCTTTCCATCAGGAACGTCATTGGTTGAGGGGCCTGACAACGCGATGGGGGAATCGCGTTCAGAGGCCCCGGGTTTCAGGTTCCGCAGCCGGAGATGTCGCCTCGCCGGCGACTTCGTCCCAGGGCCGCACATACGCAATGCCCTGCTCGTAGCGCATCACCACTGCTTCGGTGCCCCGGGCCAGGGCCGCACCCGTATCGCTGCGCGCAGGCGCAAAACGGCGGCTGCCGTTCTGCGTGAACTGGATCTCGCCCGTGCCGCCGGCGCGCACCGGGCTGGTAATCAGCCCCAGCACGCCTTCAGTCTCGGTGTCGGCAGCGGTCAGTTCCTTCTCATGCGGCAGCAATACCCGCACGAGAAACCAGAAGAGAATCAATCCGCCCGCCAGGCCCGTCACCAGGGAGATCACCAGCACGGTGAAGAACGCAAAATCCGCGCCCCGGGAAAGCAGATATCCGCACCCGCCAAACCAGCACAGGAACGCCGCCAGGGTGAATCCGTTCACCGGACTCACGCCGGCCTTCCCCGTCCCGCCTTTTAGGCCGCCGGCATGCGCAGCCCCGTGCGCATGGCCCACGTGGAAGTGCACGTGGCCGAGGTGCAGGTGGGAGAACGCTCCCAGCGCCGACATGAGCGTGAGAACCAGTCCCAGCGTGAAGCAGATCAGATAAAGAGTGATCATTCTGCCGTCTCCTTTCTGCCCTTCTTCGCGCGGCGCACCGCTTTGCCGCGCGCGGGGCTGGTTGCACTCGCCGCTGCCGGCGCCGGTCGAGCCGCCGTCACGCGCCGGTCGATCTGCCCAGCGGCCAGCACATCGAACAGCCGATCCACCAGCCCCGGCGTGTCGATGACTGCCTCCAGCAGCAGCAGGCAGCGCCGCGACTCGTCGTGCTTCGCAAGGGCCAGCAGCGCCTGGCGCAATTCCGGATCGCGCCGGAACCGCTCGGCCCCGCTCACCAGCCACAGATCCAGCTTGTCGTCGAGCATGCGCGCGTCGCTTTGCAGTTCCACGTGGTAGCCCTCGGGGTCGTCCACCAGGTATCCGGGATGGACCTTGAAAAACTTCGCCAGCACCTGGCGCGTGGTGTTCGTCAGGTGCGGTCTGGCCCCGCTTTCGATCTGCGACAGATAGCTCTGGCTGAAGGCTGAGCCGGTCTCGGCGCGGATGGCGCGGATGAGTTCCTGCTGCGTCATCGCGCGACCGAGCCCGCGAAGGTTTCCTTCGACCTCGCGCAGATACCGGAGTTTTTCGCCCAGTTTCATTCTCGTTATTGCAGATCGCAATTACTCTATCGCAATTCGTAATATTGTCAAGCGAAATCGGAACCCTCTCAAAACAGACCTTTTTCCTCGGGATGTCCCCAAATTGCGGCGAAAGCCCTATGATGGTTGCGGCCTGAGTAAACGCTATCTTGCCCGTTTCAGCGATTCGCCATCAGGAGACGCCTTCCATGAAATTCCGAGCATCTGCCGCCATTTCCGCCCTCATCGCCATGGCCGCCGGCGCTGCTTGCGCGCAGTCGAAGCCCGCCGTGCTCACCATCCACCCCGATCAGCCCGTCGCCATCGTCAGCCCCACGCTCTATGGCCTCATGACCGAGGAGATCAACCACGCCTACGACGGCGGCCTCTACGCGGAGATGGTCAACAACCGCGACTTCCATGCCGACTGGGGTGGCATCCTCGACTGGTACCTCGTCGAGAAGGGCGACTCCGAAGCGAAAATCTCGGTCGATCGCACCAGCGGTCCCAGCGAAGCGCTGCCCCAGAGCCTCAAGCTCGAGGTTTCGAAGGCCAGCGCCGAGAGTCCCGCCGGAGTCCTCAACACCGGCTACTGGGGCATGGCTGTGCGCGGCAATACCGCCTATCACGGGTCCTTCTATGCAAAGGGCGACTCGATCGGCACCATCACCGTCGCGCTCGTCGCCAACCAATCCGGCCGCGTGCTCGCGTCCGCAACCGTCACCGGCGTCGGCACCGACTGGCGGCAGTACACCTTCACGCTGAAGACCGGCGCCGTCGAGCCGTCCGAAGCGGACCATCTGTCCATCACCGTCGCGCAGCCCGGATCGCTCTGGCTCTGCCTTGCCTCGCTCTTCCCACCCACCTATCACGACCGCGCCAACGGCAATCGCATCGACCTGATGGAAAAGCTTGCCGCGATGCATCCTGCGTTCCTGCGCTTCCCCGGCGGCAACTACCTCGAGGGCAACACCATGGCCGAGTGGTACGACTGGAAGAAGACCGTCGGCCCGCTGGTCGATCGCCACGGCCATCCCAGCCCCTGGGGATACTTCTCCACCGACGGTCTCGGCCTCCTCGAATTCTTCGAGTGGTGCGAAGACCTGCACATGCAGCCGGTGCTCGCGGTCTACGCTGGCTACTCACTCAACGGCGAGCATGTTGAGGCCGGTCCGAAACTCGAGCCCTACGTGCAGTCGGCTCTCGACGAGATCGAATACGCGACCGGCGGACCCGATACGAAATTTGGCGCACAGCGCATCGCCGATGGCCATCCGCAGCCGTTCCATATCACCTACGTTGAGATCGGCAACGAGGACCAGTTCGACCGCTCCGGCAGCTACGAGGGCCGCTACGCCCAGTTCTACAAAGCGATCAAGGCCAAATACCCCGACCTCCAGCTGATCGCGACCCGGCCGGTTACCTCGATGAAGCCCGACGTGATCGACGATCACTACTACGTGCGCGCCACCGAGTTCTTCCACGACGCCACCCACTACGACAAGACCGACCGCAGCGGCCCGAAGATCTTTGTCGGCGAGTGGGCCACGCGCGAGGGCACACCTACGCCCAATATGGGCGCGGCGCTCGGCGATGCCGCGTGGATGACCGGCCTCGAGCGCAACAGCGACATCGTCGTGATGGCGTCCTACGCGCCGCTGCTCACCAACGTCAATCCCGAAGGCCTGCAGTGGACGCCCGACCTCATCGGCTACGATGCGCTGCGCAGCTATGGATCCCCCAGCTACTACGCGCAGGTCATGTTCGGCTCGCACCTCGGAACCCAGCGCCCCGCATCTTCCGTCGACGGCGGCGGCTCGCGCTTCTTCTACTCCGTCACCGAGGACGCGACCAAGAAGCAGCTCTACCTCAAGCTGGTCAACGCATCGACCACCCCGCAATCGCTCGACATCGATCTGCCGGGAGCGAGCCTTGCAGCGGCGGCGAAGCTGACCACGCTGAGCGCGCATAGCACCCAGGCCACCAACACCATCGACGAGCCACGGAACATCGTCCCCGTCGACAGCGAAGTGCACACCGCATCCGGCAAGATTCACGTCGAGATGCCGGGCCTGTCGATCCAGGTCCTGCAAATCGGTCTGAAGTAGGAGAAATTGTCTTTTAGCGGCCGTGGTTGAAAATTATTTGAGATCCTCAGCTCTACCTAATTGATTGCATGGATGCTGGAGGGTAATACCCTGAGGGTATTACCCTCTGGAACTCATCCAGAAGCGGAAAGCCCTGCGAGCACTCACGCGCGCAGGGCTTTCCCTTTTCCAGCATGAAGAATGCGCGCTGCGGAGGCAAGCGAAAAGCGCACGGCGGACGGTACGGAGGTAATGAGTTGAACGGTCGCGCTCGATCGCAACGCGCCTGCGCTCCAGGTTATCCGGAGAACCGCAGCCTACGGCTGCGGCACACGCTGGATCTCCTGCTCCGCCTGCTGATTCGCCTTTTGCATCTGCTTGATCTCGGTCGGATAGTAGCCCGAGCGCGTCTTCACCGTCAGCGGCCCGCGTTTCGGAGCGAACGCCTCCACGCGAACCCGGCGGTAGCCGCCGAGGCTTTCCGCGCGGGTGGAGTGGTAGCCCACCGTGTACTGGTTGCGAATCACCTCGGAGATGGTCTGCGCGATCTGGGTCACGTCACCCAGGGAGCTGGGGAAATACGCGAAGCCGCCCGTGCCCTGGGAGAGCTGGATCAGAGCGTCGCGCGCCTGCTGCGCTTCGTCGCGGCTCTCGGAGTCATACAGCAGTCCAATCGTATAAACGACCGGGCCGTTGAGCTGCTGGACGCGATGGATGGCCTGCTGAAGCGTGAGCCGGGAAGCGTTGTCGGCGCCGTCGGTGATCACCAGCAGCACCTGCTTCGGCCATTTGGCGTAGCGGGACAGTTCATCGGCCGATGCCACCACCGCATCGTAGATCGCGGTCGTGCCGCGCGTGTCGTAGTGCGACAGGCCGCGCTCGAGATAGCTGATGTTGGTCGTGAATCCCTGATCGAGAAACGCCTTCTCGTTGAAGTTCACCACGAAGGCCGTGTCCTGCGGATTCGACTGGCGCACCAGGTCGAGCGCCGCGGCATCGACTGCATCGCGCTTGCCGCGCATGGAACCGGAGTTGTCGACGAGAATGCCGATCGAGATCGGCACGTCGCGGAATTCGAAGGACGAGATCGACTGCGGCACGTTGTCTTCAAATACGCGGAAGTTCTCCTTCCGCAGATCCGTGACGAGGCGTCCGTTCTGATCGACCACCGTGCACGGCAGCAGAACCTCGTTGACGTTCTCGTGCAGGGTGTAGATGTTGTTGCCCTGCTTGGTCGCGACCTGATTGGTGTTTGAAGGAGAAGGCGGCAGAATGGGGGCGTTGTCGGTCGCATCGGGCGAAAGTACGGGGTCGCGGTCGACAGTGAGGTTGGGCTGAATCTCTTTCCGCCGGTAATCCTGGCTGGTCGCCGGGTTCCCGGGAGCCGTTTGCATGGAGGCTGGCGCACTCTGGGCTTGCGCCGCGGCCAGCCGGGGCACGCTGCCGAGGGCCAGAAATACACAGAGGCAGAGCCAGAAGGTCGCGCGGGATCGTGCGGAAAGCATGGCGAGCATAGATCGGCACCGGGAGTCGTGAGGCTCCCGATTCATGACTCCTCAGATGCAGATTGCGGGCCAAAAGACCCCCTGCTGCACGGGTGGATTTGCAGGAAAAAGACGAGTTCTGAACCACAGGCGCGGCAGGCAATCCGCAGCTGCGTCTCCTTCGCGAAACAAAGAAAAGCGGAGCCTCCATGGCTCCGCCTGGGGGTGAACCAACCCTGCACGAAACTCAGTACAGGTGGAAGTCCACATCAACAACAAGACGCACCGGCACCGGATGACCCTGGAACATGGCCGGGTGGAACTTGTACTGCCGCACCGCGTCGATGGCCTTCTGATCGAGCCCCATGCCGAGGTGCCTGACGATCGCGATGTTTTCCGGATTGCCGTTGGAATCGACGATGAGCTGAATCTCGACCACGCCCTGATAGCGGGCCGAGCGGGCTGCATCGGTGAATTCCGGTTCGACGCGGTTGATGAGCTGCGGTGCGCTGACTCCGCCTCCTACGCTCATGACGCCACCGCCGTAGCCGCCGCCGATGCCCGAGCCGAGTCCGCCGCCGTGGCCGGATCCGATGCCGCCGCCAAGGCCCTGGCCAAAGCCGGAGTTGCTGCCCGAGCCCTGCGAGGCCATCGCGATCTGCGGAGACTGCGGCACGCCGACGTTGGGCATGTTGTTATCCGGAAGCTTAATGTTCTGCATCTGGATCGCTTCCGGCTGCGCGAGCTTGGGGTGGTCGATCTTGATCAGCTGCGGAGCGGTCGTCTGCAGCCTGGTGACCGGAGGCAGATGCCCCTTGCTGGGCTCGATGATCTTGTGCGCGCCGCCGCCCCCGCCGCCGCCCATGGCTTTTGGCGTCGGCACGGTTGGCGGAATATACGGCCGGAACGTGATCGGCGTGATCATCTGCGCCTTCTGCGCCACAACGTGCGGACGCGCCGTCAGCGTGAACCAGAGGATCGCGCTGATGACCACCACGTGCAGGATGAAGGCGAGGGTGGCCGACGTAGGATCGCGCTGCGTTTTCAGCGGATCGCTCACGGCGACCGGGCGCGCGGTCAGATGCAGGGGCGGCTGTTTCGCGGGAAAGAATGCGTCCCTGAAATTGTTGATGATTCCGCTCAGCAGCGACTCTTCGGGAACGCCCCTGCCGAAGGTAAGGGGTTTGGAGCACAAATACAGCCCATTGGTGGACCGCACTGCTGGAACTTCTGCTTGCGATTCCAGCTCGGAGCGTTGCAACACGGGATAGCCCATAACCAATTGCCGGGAGGCAGAAAGCCCGGCACCTCCTTCGTCGTGGTGTTAACGTTCCAGCCTGAGCACCTGGGAAATTCGTGCATCCGCAGGCCCGGCCTTAGGACAGCTACCAAATGCCTTTGTCGCTGCCCGTAATCTTCTGCCCGATGGCTGCAGCGGTTGCCAGCCATGGCAGGAGTCCGAGTCGTGCGCTGCTGTGCAGCTCTCGTCTGCGCAGCAGCCCCGCGAGCTGAGTGCGATACAGCCCTGCGGAATAGGGGAGAATGGGGACCCGAAGGAACGAGCTCCTGAACGTGATCAGGTTTCCTCCAAACCGAGCGGCGTCGCGCACAAACTGCGGAAGGCCGAGCCCTGTGCCGCGATACTGGCACACGTAATCGGAAACGATGACGAGGTACGTGGCGACGCCCTCCCAGATTCCGGCTTCCTGCGCGTAGGCGCGCAGATCGTGAAAATCGAGATCGCCCGAGCTGACCAGCGCCGCGGAGTCGACCACATCGCAAAGCCGGAAATAGAAGTGCCGGTACATGCGCTGCAAGGTCGAAATCATGAGGCGATCGGCCGCCGAAGGCACGCGGAACGTATGTCCCTTAACCTCAAGAAAACGCGACCGCGCATGGATGCGCGAGGCAAGAACCGCCTGCTCGCCTGTTTGCCCCAGCCGCCTCACGTGCACTTCCACCGGCTCCGGCAGACCGGGAATCTCGAAATTCCATTTGTTGGCCAGCCGGTCGCCCCAGCTGCGATCGGCGATGCGCGCGCCGAAGCGTCCCGTCATCAGATCGCAAACGGCGCGGGGAGAGGCGTTCGTGTAGAGGTCGAGATCGTTGCCCATATCGGGCCAGTGATCGAGCGACTTCATTACGGTGACATCGAGGCTCGCCGCCTGGAACGCGTCGCAAACTTCCGCGAGGGAGCGAATGGCAGCGGCAATCCGGGAGCGCTCGGCCGCCAGCGCGGCGGCAGCCCACTCGGCCCGCTCCTCGTCCTGCCCGGCCAGCATGATGCCGCGGAAAACCTCGAGGCCGCGCACGATCACGTGGTTGGCGCCGGCCAGCGCGAGGAACTCCTCGAACTGAGCAGCGGTCATGGCCCGGGCGGCTGCGGCAACGGGCCACGCCTGGTCCTGTCGGCCGGTCGAGAGCAGCAGTTCGGAGAGCATCGTCATCGATTCTCTGGCAACAGCGGTGGCAGGCAATTTGGACATGGCAATTTCAGCTTGTTTGTGACTCATTGTTGTTGTGGTTGTGATGGCGATCCCTGAGGCCGGGCTGCGGATTTGTCGGGCTCCAGCGATCCGTAACGGGGCGTAAGCTCCACCGGTCCCTGCTCCTCATGCCGCTCCTGGCTGTACGTTTCCAATCGGCCATCCACTTTCTGATTGCTGTCGTTGGCCACAGAGATGAGGCGAAGCCCCTGTGCGGATGCCTCGGATGCCATTCCGACTTTGGAATTTGCATCGCCGGCCTGTCGCGCTCGCGCATAGAAGAACTGCGCCGTCTCCAGATCGCCGTCCAATTCGGAGACGTAACCGAGATTGTTCAGCGTGAAAGCGCTGTTCGGATTCAGCCGGTAGGCGTCGAGAAAATCCTGTTTCGCGGCCGCGACCTCATTCGAGTTGAGCTCATAGACGCCGCGCATCTCCAGCATGGTGGCGCGTTCCTGGGTCATGTCGCTCCTGCGCATGCGCCGCCGCAGGTTCTCCGCGCTCTGGGCGGCCAGCTTGCTCACGCCCGCCCCGCGAGTTCCCTTCTTCAGGGTGATCACCGCGGCTTGCTTCGAATCCATGGCGGCGGCCTGGTCGTAATACTTCAGGGCGGAGTCGTAATCGCCCACCGACTCGCTGGCGACGCCAAGATTATTGAGGGTGAAGGCATTCTGCGGATCCGCCTGCAGAGCCTGTTGCAGCACCTGCTGCGCTTCGAAGCCCTGCCCCTGCGAGATCAGTTCCAGCCCCTCGAGGTTGAGACGGTTGATCCGCATCGGTCCGTTCATACGGGCGTCGATTGCGGCGGTCATGGGCTTGCCCTGCAGCGCCTTGTTGTCGCTGCGGGCGATTACGGCGCCGCAACCCTGCTCCGCGGCCAGTTTGTAGAAAGTCTGGGCGCGCTCGATCTGACCCTTCAATTCGGAGACATATCCAAGGTTGTTCAGCGTGAAGGGGTCGCCTGGATCGTAGAGATAGGCCTTGTAGAAGAGCGCTTCGGCTTTGTCGTACTGGTGATGCACGACCGCGTCTACGCCGCTGCGGTTCAGCTTCTGGACCGGCGTCAGCTCGCTGCGGCGAGGAATCCTGATATGAATGTCGCCAGCCTGCGCAGACGGCGCTGCCAGGCATGCCAGCAAGCCGACTACGGAGAGGCAATACGAACGGGTCAAAGACATAGAGCCAGAATCCGTTCCCGGCTAGCGCATAGAGTTGGGCCGCTCGGGGTCTACGGCATTGGATGCGAACAACGCCGCAGTGTTGCCGCGGCGATCCACAGAGAACTGGAACTTTCGTACCAACGCAGGCGACAGCAGCGCACCCGCCGCCATCCAAGGACTTGCCGGCGATGTCCCGGCCCGAACTTTGCCAGGATATCTCGAATGATTCGTCTCTTTGCCGTGATCCTGCTGAGCAGCGTAGCTTTCGCTCAGTCGCCCGCACCCGCTCCCGCGACTTCCCGGGCGCTACCGGATGCGATGCCCGCTCCGGCGGTCGCCCCGCCCTCGAAAGATCTGCCGCCCGACCCGAAAGGCCCCAGCACCGTTATCGGGGGACTCGTGCGCAAGGTCGATCCGATCCGCGATCAGCTAATCCTGAAGGTTCCCGGCGGAAATCAGAACATCAAGATCCTCTACGACGAGCGCACGCAGGTCTATCGCAACGGCCAGCGGATTTCCGTGCTCGATCTGAAGCCCGAGGATCACGCATCCGTTGAGACCGCGCTGGACGGCGATGCCGTGTTTGCGGTGCGCATTCATATGCTTACCGATCAGCCGCAGGGCGAATGCGACGGGCAGGTTCTGAGCTACAACGCGCGCAACGGCGAACTGGTGGTGAACTCCAGCCTCTCTCCGGAGTCCGTGCGAATCCGCATACCCGCGGGAATCCAGATCGTTCGCGTCGGGCAGGCCGACTTCACCTCCGGCCAGCGCGGCATCGACGATCTGATGCGCGGCGCACTCGTCGATGTGAAGTTCCAGCCCGGCTACAACGGACTGGGCGTCGCATCGCACATCGATGTTCTGGCAACGCCCGGCTCGACGTTCGTCTTCAGCGGCGACGTCGAGTACCTCAATCTGCCCGGCCGGGAGATTGCCATCGTCGACCCGCACGACGAGCGGAGTTATCGATTTGCCTTCAGCCCCTCGCAGGCTGCGACGGTGGGTGAACTGCATCCGGGATCGCACGTGCGCGTGACTGCCGACTTCGACGGGACCCGGTACAGCGCCAATCAGATTACGATCGAGTAGATGGGTTCGGGCGACAGGCGGGAATTTCTCAAACTCTGCATCGCATCGGTTCCGGCTCTGGCGCTTAGGCAGCGGGCCGGGGCTCTCTCTTCGCCATCTCTGTCCGCGGGATCGAACGGCACGCGCACGCCGGCGACGCTCGACCGCTTCATCGATCCGCTGCCCCTGCTGCGGCGGCTGGAGCCTCATGGCAAGCGCGGCGAAGCCCTGCAGTGCCGCATCCGCATGGTCGAGTTTCGCCGCGCCCTGCACTCCCAGTTGCCGCCCGCGACACTCTGGGGATATGAAGGCGAATATCCAGGTCCCCTCATCGAGGCGCAGCAGGGGCAGCCGATCGAGATGGAGTGGCACAACGACCTGCCGCGGCGGCACATCTTCCCTGTCGATCCGCATATTCACGGCGCCATGCCGCCGTCGCCCGCTGTCCGAACGGTCCCACATCTGCACGGCGCGCGCACGCCTTCAGAGAGCGATGGGCTGCCGGAAAAGTGGTTCACGCCCGGGCAGTCCGTGGTGTACCACTACCCAAACTCACAGCCGGCTGCGACGCTCTGGTATCACGATCACGCGCTGGGCATCACGCGCCTGAATGTCTACGCGGGGCTTTCCGGCCTCTATCTGTTGCGCGACCGGCGAGAGATGAGCATGAACCTGCCTTCGGGCGACTACGAGATTCCGCTCGTGCTGCAGGATCGCTCCCTCGACGACCAGGGCCAGCTTGTTTATGCGCCTACGCAGGAAGACGGCACCAAAGCGCCGCCGGGCGTATGGGCGCCGGAGTTTTTCGGCGATCTGCCCGTGGTCAACGGCGCGATCTGCCCGTATCTCGAAGTGGAACCCCGTCCCTATCGGCTGCGGATTCTGAACGGAGCGAACGCGCGGTTCTTCCATCTCTATTTCAATCTTGCGGCGCGACCGATCGACATTCCCGAACTGGTGAACATTCACCAGATCGGCTCGGATGGCGGCTTTCTGGCTTCGCCGGCGGAGATGAGCAAGCTGCTTCTCGCGCCCGCGGAGCGCGCCGACCTCATCGTGGACTTTTCCAGCCATGCGGGCCGCACGATTACGCTCGCCAACGATGCGCCGTCGCCGTATCCCGGCTGGGCCGTGCTGATGGGCCAGCACGCGCCGCTGAACGAGCTGATGCAGTTTCGCGTCACCCGGCCGGCGGCGCCGCAGGGGCGAGCATTCAGTCTTCCTGCCACCGTGCCGCTCCCGCGCTTCGATCCGAAGCAGGCCGTGAGAACCCGCGATTTCGTGCTGACGGAGCGGGCGGATGCCCACGGAAATACCGTGGCCGTGCTCATTAACAACCAAGGCTACGACGACCCTGTGACAGAATTGCCGGAGCTCGGCGCGCTCGAGAAATGGCGCTTCATCAACACCACCGACGATGCCCATCCCATGCATCTGCACCTGGTGCAGTTCCAGATTCTGGAACGTCAGGGCTTCGATATGCCGGCGTTCACGCAGGGACGGCTGCAGCTGCTGGGCTCACCCCGTCCGCCCGCGCCGAATGAGGCGGGCTGGAAGGACACGGCGGTGGTGAATCCGCGCGACGTCCTCACGATTCTGGTGCGGTTTGAAGGGTACACCGGCCGTTATGTCTTCCACTGCCACATGCTCGAGCACGAGGACAACGACATGATGCGGCCCTATGAAGTGGTGGCGGGAAAGACCAGCGCGCAGCAGGCGTCGGCTGCGCGCTGACTTCCTCTACTGCGGCGCGAAATTCGTTGGCGTGCACGAGTTGTAGCCGAGCGAAGAATCCGACGCCGGCGTTGGCGGAGTGGGCGGCGTAGCCCACGGAATGCCCGTGAAATCGAAGAAGTCGAGCAGGTTGGGCTGCGCGGCATCGCGAGGCGTCAGGTGCGCCGAGGATCCGATGAAGCGATTCTCGACGAACTTGATGATTGCGGTGTGATCCATGGGAATGTGCGACACATAGTGCGCTCGCGAGAACGGCGAGATCACGATATCGGGCACGCGGAATCCGAGCTGCGCCGCGAATCCGCTCACCGCCGGCGCATCGGTCGGCTGCGCGCCAGGATCGGTCGACGAAAGATCGCAGTGCAGCGTCGCCGTACCGCCGGATGGAACGCAGGGATTGTAGGTATCCGGGTTCACGGCGATCGTGGAGATGTCGGGAATGCTCGAAGACGCTTCCCCTCCAACCATCGCGTCGGTATTGTCGTTCGAGTGGCCCGGAACCGGTGGAACGTGGTCGTAGGGGCCTCCGCCTTCGTCGTAGGCGAGGAAGAATACAGAATCCTTCCACGAGCTGCTCTGCATCAGGGCGCCCACGATCTTCGATACCTGCAGCTGGCCGGCAAGGATCTCCTGGCCGGAGCCGGGATGCTCGTCGTTATTGCCAAAGCCTGCTTCGATAAACGCGTAACTCGGGAGCGTTCCGTTGGTCAGGTCGGTGTAGTACTGGCTGAGCGGAGCGATGTGGGTCGGATCGATGCAGAACGAATTGCTTGAGTCGCCGACCACACTCGACGGCTGCGTCGGCGCCACGCATGCCGCTCCTGACGGATTGGCGTAAAGGTACTTCTCCGAGTAGGTCAGGTAGGTGAAATCCGTGGCCGGCAGATTGGACGACTTGCTGCCCTCCGGGCAGTCATCCTCGTCGAGGCAGTTGGCCTGATTCACGGTGTAGTAGATCTTCCAGGAGACGTTAGCCTGATCGAGCTCCTGGTAGATGTTGTTGATGTCGAGCTGCGGCAGGTGATCGTTGCTGCCGGGATCCTTGGTCAGGCCCTGCGTGGTGCCCCCGGTGATGACCGCGATGCGATTATCGACGGTCTTGCTCGAAACCGGCGAGAACCAGCGGTCCGACAGCGCAAACTGCGAGGCCATGTAGTAGTAGTAGTTCAGGAATCCCTGATCGTAGTAGCCCATCGCGCGCTGACCGGCGAGGTCGGTATAGTTTCCCGAGCACCCGCCATTGTAGCTGCAGCTTTCCGCGAAGTTCTCCGCGACGTGCACAAAGCCGCCCATCTGGATAGGCCTGTCCGCCGCGAAGTTGTAGGTGTTCACGTCGCCATAGCTCTCCAGCCACGCCGACGTATCGTCGTCGATGCAGGAGCTGGTGAACTTAAACAGCGAGTACGTCGTGCCGGCATCGTTCGTGTTGGTGATTTTGCTGAGCTTGTCGTCAATGCCGTCGACGGCATAGGTATTTCCGTCGGCGCCCGTCGTCCAGCCATTGGCCTGGCGGTACGGATTCAGCATGCCGAAGTACGTGTCGAACGTCCGGTTCTCCTGAAGCATGAAGATCACGTGATCGATCGCGTTGATATTGCCGACCGGCTCCACGGTCACGGTGGCGGTGGCGGAAATCGATCCCGAGCTTCCCGTGGCGGTCGCTGTGTAAGTTGTCGTGCTGGTGGGCGACACCGCCTGAGTTCCGCCGGTCGGCTGCATGCTGTAGCTGCTGCTGTCAGACCCGGTGAGGGTGACCGATGTCGCATTGGTCGCCGAGACCGTGAGCGTCGATGAATTGCCGGCGGTAATCGTGGTTGGATCCGCGACGATCGATACTGTGACGTTCGCCGGCGGCGAAACCG
Source organism: Acidobacteriaceae bacterium (assembly GCA_035503555.1). GTDB lineage: Bacteria > Acidobacteriota > Terriglobia > Terriglobales > Acidobacteriaceae > Palsa-343. The sequence goes on from DATJTG010000202.1 coordinate 33,711, forward strand.
TAACGGTTGCGGTCGCTGTAGCCGTGGCGCTGCCGTTCGATGCCGTTGCCGTATACGTCGTTGTGGCCGTCGGACTAACGCTCTGGGTTCCTCCGCTGGGAGACAGCGTATAGCTGGAGTTGTCGGATCCGGTCACGACGACCGAGGTTGCATTCGTAGCGGCGACGGTGAGCGTCGAAGAGTTCCCCGACGTGATCGTCGACGGACTCGCCGCAAGGGTAACGGTCACATTGCCCGAAGTCGAACCCGACACCGAAACTGTCGCAGTCGCCGTGGCCGATCCGGCGTTGTTCGACGCGGTGGCCGTATAAGTCGTTGTCGTCTTCGGGCTAACACTGTGCGTACCGCCGCTCGATGACATGGTATAGCTCGAGCCGTCGGATCCGGTCACGATGACCGAGGTCGAATTGGTGGCAGATACGGTTAAGGTGGAGGAACTTCCGGCAGCAATGGCGGCGGGGCTCGCCTGCAGGGTCACTGTGGGCGCGGGCTTCGTGCCCGACGTAAATCCACATCCCGAAATGCAAAGCGAAACGCCCCAGCCAAAAACCAACAATGCTGTGGCAACGATACGAGAGCAATTCCGAATCACTCGCAACGCAGTCACCTGTTTTCTCTGCCGAACTTATCGTGGGTGTCCCAGCTGGTTTGATCGGCAGTAGCCCTTTGGACGCGCCATCGCGGCTTAACAGTTGTATGTCGGCAGAGGCGCATGGAATTACAGCAACTTATCCGGCGTCCGCATAGTCATCGTCACCCGATGACCGGATCGCACCCTGGGACGAACGCCGATAGCGCGGCGACCCCTGGCGTCCACGAGGCACACCGGCCGCCGCGCCTTCGTCGCCTGCCAGCTCTTCTGGAGGGACCTCGTCGGGCGGAAGGAGATCGGCATCCAGAATCACGTCAGCGTTGGCTGATTCCATCCGCGGAACCGCCGGCCGCAGCTGGGGCTCCGCATCCTCGCGCGAGCCGGCCAGCCGGCGCTTGGCGCGGCGGAGCTCGAACCAGCGCAGATAGTTGCGCACGACACTGGCCATACTCATCTGCACCCCTGCCTCGTAATTGTGCTGCGACATCTGCCGCTGCAATTCCGGCGACTCCAGAATGTGAGCCAGCTTGTCGGCCAGGTCCGCCGCGCTTCCGGTTTGGTAAAAGCTGATCGCGATGTCCTCATCCGCCGCCATGCAGCGGAAATCGGGGATGTCGGCGCAGACGATCGGCACGCCAAACTCGCAGGCCTGATGCGCCGGTCCGCTCGATCCCGTGGATGAGTCGTAGGGCATCACCAGCAGCGAACTGGTGCGGAACAGGTCCGGTACATCCTTCTCGGGAACGTATCCGCGAAACTCGATGGGAAGTTTGGGATCCTGGGCTTTCCGCACCGAATCGGTATAGCCCGGGGCCATGGGGTGATTGCCGCCGCCAACGATGAGCCGCGCATGCGGAACGCGCTTCAGCACGAGCGGAAATGCTTCCATCAGCGTCTCGAGGCGCTTGTAGGTGCCCCAGTGTCCGAAGGCGAGGATGCGCGCATCGGGCTTATTGCGCATCGACATTTCCGGCGGCCGGGTGACGGTCGTAAACGTTCCGTGCGTGCCCACGAGGATATTCCGCGCCGCGTACTTCTTCATCAGCGTGCGCCGATAGTTGGAGAGCAGCACCGACACGGAGTCGGCCTTCAGCAGAGTCCAGGTCGCAACATCGGTGCCCATCCGGTAGAGCTTTTCGCGCCGCACCCCGGCATTCGCAAAATCCACGTGCTCGATGATGTGGTGCAGCGTGATGTGCGTGTAGAAGCCCGCGGCACGGGTGAGCGCCGGCACAGAAAGGCCCGCAAACGCAGCGAAAGGATTCTCGGGACTGCCGAAGCTTCCGAAAACCAGGTTGAACCAGACCACGTCGGGCCGGATGCGGCGGACCGTGTTGAGCAGGCGCACCGGCGTGCTCAGACTCCCGTACTTCCAGCAGCGCACCACATGAAATCCGGGCAGTTCCTGGGTCTTCTCCAGGTGGAGTCCGCTGCCCTCGCCATCCGCGCTTTCCTTTTTCTCTTCCAGTTCATCCGCGAGGATGGTGAGTTCGACGTCCTTATGCCTCTGGATTTCCTTCGCAAGATGCAGAGAGTACTCCGTCAGCGATCGCTTGCTGGGAGGAAAGGCCGTCACCAGGCAAATCTTCATTGTGTCCCGCCTCAAAAGAGAGTGATGCTCACGTAGGGGCGAAACTGCTGAGTCGACCCATGGGTAAAGTTCATGAAGGACTGTTCCTGGATACCACCGGAGAATCGAATGGGGTACTTCAGATGAACCTCACCGGTTTCGTCGTTGAACGTGCGCCCGAAAGGCCGCATGTAGGAAAGCACGAATCCGTTCTGAATCATGTCGTACAGGTGATCGTCGCGCGTGCTTTCGTAGGCGCTGGTCACCTGAAAATCCCAATTCCGCGTCGGAGAAAAGTCGACTGTCCCGGCAGGACGCAGCGCCTGGGCGTACCCCGAATTAACCACGGAAGTGGATGCACTCACGAACGGAACCACTCGCCATGCGCGCACATATTCCGCAATGGCATCCATATTCAGATGCGTGGAAAAGCGCCGCGCGAGCCCAATGTAGGACGAAGTGTAGTAATTCTCGGTATTGCCGAGCGTTGACGACGTAAACCTCTGATCGTTCGAACCCCAGCCGGTCAATAATGCGGTTTTGCCCCACGGCGACCCGACCCGGAAATCCACAGCGCCGCTCATCGTGCTCTCGTACAGCGGAAGCTGGGTGAATCCGCCGAAGTCGTGAATGAAGTACCCGTTCACGGAAACGGCGTTAAAAAAGGAACTGGTCGACATATAGGTGAAGAAGCGCGAGATATTCTGATCCATCCCGCGCGGGGAGAGGGAATCGCGGCGCACGGTCTGCTGGAATCCGCCGTCGAAGGTCAGCATGCTCGATCCCACATGGAACGTGGGCGCCACTCCGATATTGAATGTCGTGTCGGTCGTATTGCGCCGCACCACGCTGCCCACGGCGGGCACCGAAATATCGCCCCGATCGTTGCGGACCTGCACGAAGCCCCCAATGGTCGGCGCCTGCCCGAGATGCAGGTGGTATGCGTTGGTCCACTCCAGGTCGTCGGAGAAGCGTGGCGTCGGCAATAGCGCCGCGTTCGTGCCGGAGGCGGTAATGGCCGGCGGATTGCCAAAGGTCTTCGCGTCGAGCAAATAGACTGTGCTGTCTTCGAAGATGGGCTGATAGATGAGATTCGACAGCGCGCTCAGCGAGGAGTTGATGCGGATCCCCTCGCTTCCGCTGGCCATCAGCATTCCCTGTTCGGCAACCGGATCTTCCCCTGCCGCATTGGCGGCCTCAGCAAACGCTGACACTGCCTTCGAGCCCTGATGCTGTTGTTGAAAGACGTTGGCTTCCGCCAGCAGGTACTGGTAGTCGGAACGGCTTGCATCGGTCTGGCTCACGGCCGCCAGCTCGGCTGCCGCCCGCGTTGTGTCGCCCAGAGCCAGGTAATCGTTGGCGAGGCTCACGCGCACCGCGATGTCGGAGGCGCCGGCCGCTCGGGCTTTCTCCAGATAGGTTTCCGACAGCTCGTACTCATGCAGCTGCTGCAGCACGCCCGCCGCTTCAATGTACTGCGGGCCGGTCATCGGCAGTGCGTCGCCGGCCTGCGCTTCCATCTGAGCCAGCGCGATCTGCCGCTCCGCATCCTGCGTATGCCCCTTCTGCGCCATCAGCAGGCCGACCGCCAGGCGTACACCGACGCGGTTCGCATGAGGAACCGTGAGGGCGCGGCTGTACCGCCCCATCGCCGCGTTGTCGTCACCCAGCGCGCTGAAAGCCTGGCCGGTTTGGAGGTAGATATCGCTGATGGGAGAACCGGTGATATCCGAGGGGTCGTCGCTGTGATCCGGTAATTTTGAAGCGTTGGCCTCGGCGAGCTGGATGGCGTGCAGGGCCTGAGGCTTGTCCTGCAGCCCAGCATACGAACGCGCTTCCACGGCGTAGACCTGCGCGTTGTCCGGCAGATACTTCTCTGCTGTCTGTAATTGATCGACAGCATCGCGATAGCGCCGCTCCGCGAAATACGTGCTGCCCAGACCGAGGTAGAGGGTTCCGTCATCGGGCGTGAATTTCAGGGCGTCGTGATACTCATCGATCGCCTTGCTCAGCATTCCCTCGCGCCCGTAGCCGACCGCGCGAATGACATGCAGCGCCTTCGAGTCACCCAGCGACGCTTCGGCCAGCTGGGACTGGTGAATGGCATCCTCCGACCGGCTCAGCGCCAGGTCAGAAAACGCCAGACCGAGGTGCGCCTGACCGTCTTTGGGCTCGCGCTTCAGCGCTTCGTTGAAGTCCGCAGCCGCCTGCTCGGGCTTGCGCATATCGTTCAGCACGAAACCGCGGTTGGTGTACGCGGTCACGACGCTCGGATCGCGGCGCAGCGCTTCCGTGAAGGCCTGCACCGCCTCCTCGCGGTCTCCGTCGTGCTTGTAGACGTAACCTTCCAGCAGAGGAATATCGGGCTCCCTGGGGAAGGTATCGAGATTCTGCTTCATCAGATCGAGCAGCTGGCCGTACTTTTCCTCCGCCAGGAGCGCATATCCGAGGTACACGACGACGTCGCGATTTTTCGGCAGCACCTTGATCGCCTGTTCGCCGTAGATCTCCGATTGCCGAGCATCGCCGTTGAAATGGTAGTAGCGCTCTTTCTGCGCAAGCACCTGCGGGGTCGACTCCATATCCGGCGTCACGCGCCTGAGCCATGTGGCGGCCAGAGTCATGTCGTGGCCTTCAATCGCGGCGTTCAGGCCTCCCGTCACGATGGACGTGTTCTTCCGGGTGATGCCATACCCCTTGCTGTAATACTCTTCGGCCTTTTTGTAGTCCTGCTTCGAGGTATAGATATCGCCCAGCGCCAGATAGGGCGTAAACAATGACGGGTAGTCCGTCGCGAGCTCGTCGAAGGTCTTTTCCGCATCCTGATCGTTGCCCCCGGCGCGGTAGGCGTATCCCAGCGAAGTGAGCGCAAACCGGTTCTTCGGATCGGCAGCCAGAATCTGGCGGTAGACGGCCACAGCTTCCTGCGTGCGCCCCAGTTTCACCAGGACGTCGCCGTCGAGAAGCAGACTATTCGGATCGTGCGAATTGAGCGCGAGCGACTCCTTCACGTCGTTGAGCGCCTGGTCCGGCTTTCCGCCATCCATCTCAATCTGCGCCCGGAGCCGGAGAAATGCCGCCCGATCGGCGCCACGCTCATCGAGGGCCGCGATCTGGGTCTGGGCAATCTGCAGCTGTTGCTGCGCCTGGTCGGTTCTATTCAGGCCCGTATAGAGCGACTCGAGATTCATGTGAAGCTGAATGCCGTAGAGCGGGCCCTCCGCAGGGGCGGCGGGAAGATTCGCGACCGCTTCGGCGTATTCCCGTGCTGCGTCGTCGTCGCGATTCTGCAATTGCGCGATCTCTCCGCGAATCGAGTGCAGCCGGTAATACCCTGGCGAGAGCTTCTCCGCGCGATCGAGGAATGGCTTTGCCTGATCGATCGCATTGTCGGCCACCTCGGCCTGCGCCGTGGCCAACTGCAGGTTCAGATCTTTGGGCACTGCATTGGCGGCCTGCGTGTAGAGTTTGGCCGACTGGCCCATCTGGCCGTCGAGGCCGTAGGTGTACGCCAGCTCGGCCACGACGTCCGGCTTCGGATTGCGGATCGCTTTCAGCTCGTCGATGGCCTTCGCGTCGTCGCCTGTGTCGCGGTAGTAGCCGGCCAGCGAGCGCTCCACGTCGGGATTATTGGGCGCGCGGCTCTTCGCCAGCTGCAAATAGTGGTTCGCCTCGGGCATCTGATTCTGGCGCTCGTAGGAGATCGCCAGCAGCAGCTCCGCCCGCGCATTCGGCGAAACCCGTTCTGCCTGGCCGAGAGAATCCAGCGCGCTCTTGTAATCACCGGAGTGCATCTGGATGTCGCCGAGCAGCATGAGGTCGTCGGTTTGGCGGGGATTGGCGGCCACCACCTGCTTCAGCAGGCGCTCCGCTTCGGCGGTGCGGCCCATGATGCTGTAGGTTTGCGCAAGTCCCGAAGTTCCATTGATCGAGGACGGCTCGATTTTGAGGCCGTGTTCGTAGGCGTCGACCGATTGCGTGTACTTGCCGTTGAGGCGCGCCGTGTACGCCAGCAGAAACCAGAGCTGCGCATCGTTGGGAGCGGCCTGGGACGCGCGCAGCGCGTATTCATACGCGAGGGCGTGATCGCCGCGCTGCAGAGCCTGCTCCGCCGCACGCGCCAGGCGCGCGTTCTGGATATTCGAGCCCCAGCCGAGCTGCTGTCCCCCTGCGGCTTTCTGGCCGGATTGAGGCTGCGCCCTGGTTTGGCCGCCCGAACCAACCTGATAGGTTTGCGAGAGAACAGGCCAGGGCGCTACGAACAAAATCGCACACAGAATCTTCAGGTATTCAGGTCTGGCTTTCAAACGTGTCACCAACGTTCACTTCGGTTCAACCGCCTTTGATTCCAGGAATGCCGCAGACGTTGGCTGCGCTCCCGTGTGTGGAGTGTCTTCTCGGCGTTGTGATGCAAATGGAGCTCGCAGCGGCCAGGCGCCCGCCCTCGGAAGATTCAGGCGAAGCGCCTTCTCGACGCTGGGATGCAAGCGGCCGCCTCGCGGCCAGGCAACTGCCCCTGCCCGAACCGAATCCAAGTTGACTTCCAGAGGGACCCGTGCAAGGAAATCGAGTAGAGTCCGCGCCTGCCTTGTCGCGCCCCATCCCCATGAGTGTCATTCTCATGGTCGCGGTCGCGATCCACCTGCCGCTGCTGCTCATGCAGCTGCCGCTCAAGTCGTACGATACGAATTTCCACATCTTCTTCGCATCGCACTACGTCCACCACTGGTTCGATCCATGGAACGTGAAGTGGTTCGCGGGATTTTCGCAGACTACCTACCCCCCGCTTTCGCAGCAGTGGGTCGCGGTGGCATCGCTGCTGCTGGGTCTGAACATGGGCTATATGGCCGTGCAGTTTGCGGCCATCCTGCTGCTGGCTGTCGGCGCATACCGGTTCGCGCTGCTTTGGGTCGACCCGCGCGCCGCATCGTACGCCGCACTGGCCGCCGTGGTGGTCGGATCTGAGAGCTTCCTGGTCTACAACGCCGGGCAATTGGCGACCACGTTCGCCGCACCGATTTATCTGAACGCGCTCCCTTACCTCTTCGAGTGGCTTCGCTACGGCCGGGGACGCGCCTTCATCAAAGCCATTGTCCTGTTTGCCGCGGCGGCCGCGGCCCACCACGCCACTCTGATCTTCGGCTCCGCCCTCTTCGCGCTGCCGGTGATGGCGCTCGCCTGGATGGAACGCGACGAGAGCGGCGGCCGCGTGAATGGCGGCGCCTTTGTCGCCCGCGTGATCGCGATTGGCGTCATCAGCGCCGCAGTCGTGGCCATCGTTTTGCTTCCCTTCTGGATCGGGCTCTACCGTTATCCGGTTACGCAGACGCCGATTCCCCACCCCAGCCGCGCCAACTACCTTCTCAGTCCCGAAGAGGGGATCAACTTCTTCATCGTGCCGTATGGGGCGATGATCCTCGCGTTGCCGTTCATCATTATCAAAGGCGCGACCGTACCGCGCCTGCGCCCCCTGATGCTGGGATTCTGGCTCTGCTTCATGTTTGGCCTGGGCGGCACCACGCCGATCGGCGTGTGGCTGCTGCGCCGCGCATTCGACGTCCTCACCTTCGAGCGCTTCAGCTATTGGGCGACGCTGCTGGCGTTGCCGATTCTCGGCGCGCTCATCGCCGACCTGATTGTCCGCTTCCGCCTCCGCGCTGCCATCCCCATCGGCGTGCTCGGGGCCGCGACCTGCGCGCTGGCCGTCTCGTGGAGCTTCTACCGGCCGAACGATGCGCAGAATTTCAAGGTCGAGCCCATTGCGCAGTTCCTCAATCGCGATGGCCACGATGCGTATCGATATATCACGCTCGGCTTTGGCAACAAACTCTCACGGCTGGCCGTACTGACAGACGCGACCAGCGTGGACGGCGAATCGAACTCCTCGCGCATGCTGCCTGAACTCACCAAATTCGGCGGCGGCGCGCTCACCGACGCCAAGTACTTCCAGCCCGGCGGCCTCGATTCGCTGCGCACCATGCTGCGCCACGCCGATCGCTATGGGGTGCGATGGGTGTTTGTGCGCGATCCGTACTACGAGCCCATCCTCGTCTTCGCAGGGTGGCGTCACGTCGACAATCTTGAAGACAACACCGTCACGGTCTGGGCCAAAGACGGCGTGGCGCCCGCCCGGCCCATGAACCTCTCGCAGAAGCCGCCCGCATGGCAGGGCCTGATGTGGGGCACGCTGCCCTTCGGCAGCAGCATCCTCGCTCTGCTCCTGATTTTCATTCCCGACAAGCGGCGGCGCTCGGAATACGACGAGGTCGTAACTCCGATCTCGCAACCGAATCCCGCCCCGGGAAGGATGGTCTCGTGAGCAAAGGAATCCTTCTGTCGCTGGTGATCTTCGGCGCAACCGCAGCGCTCATCGTGATTGGCACCATCTCTCCGGTGCCCGCCGCAGTGTATTACGCCGGCGGACGCAGCCTCGGTCACACTCCTTCCACGCCTCAATCCGCCGTGGACAATCTGGTTAGCCAGATTCGCCGGCACGATCTGCAGGCCGCATACGACTCGCTCGGCAATCGCGCTGAATTCACGGAGCCCGAATTTGTCCGGGATCTGATGGGCAGCGCGCTGAGCCTCCGGACGTTCGCCACTCTGGATACTTTCGATGTCCAGCCTCTGCACGAAACGGCCGACGATGCGGAAATGATGCTGAAGATTACCTGGTCCTCGGTGGTTGGTCCGTTTGAGTCCAGGCGCGATCTGCACCTCGTCCGCAACGGAGACCGCTGGGCCGTGAACTGGCCGATCGAGAAGACACCGCAGGTTCCGCCCCAGGTCATTCCCGTGAACTACCTGCGCTGGGACGTTATCTATCGCGGTCCCGGCGATGATTTCGGAACTCAGGATGTGGAAGCGCCGCACGTGCGCATCGTTGATATGCACCCCGTGAACCGCGCCGAGGGCACGGTGGTCATGGGCGAGCTGCTCGACGACGATGTGGTGCCCGCCTTCGTTTCGGTGCGCGCGACTCTGCTCACGAAGAGCGGAGCCATCATCGCCAGCGAAAGCAGCTTCGACATGATCTCGCACACCCTGCTGCCGAAGCAGGTTACGCCCTTCCTCATCGATTTCCCCAACGTCGATCTGTCGCAGGTCGGCAGCATCCGTATGGAGCCCGTGTCGGTTCTTGTCAGCGCTTCAGCCGACCCCGTCGTGGAGATCCTCAACCAGCAGTACAATTCCGGCCCCGGCGCTTCGCTCACCGGCCAGCTCTCGAACCAGAGCGGTCAGACCGTGAACATTGCGCATGTGCTGAGCACGTTCTACGACAAGGATGGCCAGGTGGTCTGGGTCGCAGGGCAATACGTGGATCGCGCCCTGCTGCCGCAAACGCCCGTCGACTTCCACGTATCCGTTCCCGCGGATCTGGCGAAGAAGATCAGCAGCGAGCGCACCATCGTTTCGACCTACAGTGCGGAGAGCGCTTCGTGATGGGCGTACGTGTGGGCTTGCCTTCCCTGTTTGCACTGCTTCTGGGCCCGGTCGCCCTGGCGCAGAGCGGCAATATGAATCTGCCTGCCACGGTGACGGCGGGCAGCGCCTTCTCCATTCCCACCAGCGGCAGCGGCAGTGGAGTTCTCTACATCGTGGGGCCCGATCAGGTCATCCGCCGCAGCGTACAGCTGGGCACTGCGGTCGAGCTCTCGGCGAGCGACCTCTCGGATGCCGGCCATTACGTGGCGGCGCTGGCCGCCAACGGAACGGTGGACAGCGGCCAGTTTGACGTTCTGCCCGCCGCCAAAGCGGAAAATCTGAACTTCATCGCCGTTCCCTCGCGCGTGCCGGTCGGACAGCATAACGGCATCAACGGCACCGCCTATGTGTTCGATACCTATCGCAACCTCATCACGACGCCGATGCCCGTATCGTTTGCGCTGTCCGGAATTTCCGGCGCGCCGCAATCGCGCACGGCGATCACGCGCAACGGCGTCGCATGGACGAGCATCGACTCCGCCTCGAAACAGGGCGCTGCGAAGTTCGTCGCGCAGGCCGGCGATGCCACCACGACGCGCATCATTCAGGAGGTCCCGGGCGATCCCTGCGGCCTCACCATCAGCGCACGACCTGATGGGAAGCGCATCTCGGTCGAAACCGCGCCCGTGCGTGACTGCAGCGGCAATCCGATCCCCGATGGCACCATCGTGACCATTACGGAGACGTACAAGGGCTCGCTGTCGACCGTGGACGTTCCTCTCAAGAAGGACATCGCCCAGGTCGATATGCCCGCATACAACGGAGCGACGATCTCCGTGGCCAGCGGTGTAGTCGCGGGCAATGAGATTCACTGGAACGGAGGCCACTGATGCGCCGCTTTGCACTGCTCTCCTGCGCTCTCGCCGTTGCCTTCCCGGTTCTGGCCGATCAGCCGTCAGTCCAGGTTGAGTCTCCTGACTTGCACGGATCGCGTCAGCTCGAGGCCCAGACGCAGGCCGCGGTCGTCCGCGACTACCTGGAATCGTGGCAGAGCCTGGCCGCCGCGTTTGAGCAGAATCAGGCGTCGCTGCTGAATGCAGACTTCGCAGGCGTCGCGCGCGACAAGCTGGGAGCCGCGATCAAGAGCCAGGCCCGGCTCGGCATCCACACACGCTACCAGGATCTGAGCCACAAGCTGCAATTTGTCTTCTATTCGCCGGAAGGCATTTCGATTGAGCTGCTCGATACCGTGGAATACGACGAGCAGATCTTCGACGGCGACAAGCCTGTCGCCACGCAGCATGTGTCCACGCGCTATCTGGTCATGTTCTCGCCGGCGGAGCAGCGCTGGATGATTCGGCTGTTCCAGGCCGACCCCGCGAGCTAATCCTTCTCGTTCATCCCTTCCAGCCGCGGGCGTTACTGTTTCTGAGGCGCGCCCGCCGGCAGCTGCGGTGTTGCTGCCGCACTGCCGGCCCCCGGACCGTCCGGAGTCGTCGCGGCGGGCGCGTTGCCGCAGGTGGGCAGACCCGGCTCGATGGCTGATCCTTCTTCGTAGTCGTTCCAGGTTTCGATGAGGATGTACGGGATAATCTGATCCGGCGGATAGATCGTGCGGTAGAAGTTGAAAGTATCTTTGAATGTCTGGCCGCAGCGCGCCGCAATGTGGCGATTCAGCCCCCAGGATGCCTTGCTGTCGTCGAATTGCGCCCACGCAGCGCCCACAATCATCTTGTCGGGATATTTCGCCCCCATCGTCCGGTAGAAATCGGCAAGGTACTGAGCCCCCCAGTGGCTGCCGTCCTGAGACCAGCCCAGCGGCCCCGGATTGATCCATGGATAAAAGCCGTCGAAGGCGTCGGCATGACCGTCGGGAAGATTTTCATCGATGAGCAGCGGAGCGACGTTCCAGCGGTCGACGACGGAGCGCACCCTGGCCCAGTCCGCGGACTTTCCGTGGGGGAACACAAAGATCACCGGCCGCCCCTGATAGGTGAGGTAGGCATCATGGCCGGGTGAGTTCGGCTGCAGATAGGCGTTGTGGAACATCGTGAAATCCGCGATGATCTCATCCGTTGCGCCATCTTCCTCGTTGCTCTGGTCGTACATCATAGCAACCTTGAAGTTGTTCTTCGCGGCCTGCTTCTGCATCAGCGCGTAGCTTTTGTCGATGTACTCGTCGCGATCGCCGTACCAGTCCACCACGAACGCGGCGATTCCTCCGCTTTTCGCTTCTTCAATCTGCCGGCGAATCTCTTTCTCATCGTGAGACGAGTAGCCGACCGAGAGATGGCGCGGCTCACCAAACCATGCCTCGTAAACGGCCAGCATCTCCGGAGCATTTCCCACCGCTTTGTATTTCAGCTGGACGGGCTGGGAGGCGTCGGAGCAGCCTCGAAACAGAAGCACACTGGCGGCGATCAACAGGCAGAATCGGCTAAGCATAAAGATATTTTTTAGAAGCGCGTCGCACGCGTCCGGGTTGCGCCGCGGACGGTAAAAGTTGGCAGCCAAAATGCCTGGTTTTGCATCGGAGTGTATAGCCGAAAAACCGAGACCGACCGCCAGATGTTCGTGTCTCAGAGCCAGATCCGGCACGCAAGGCCGCCTGCTCCATTTGCCGCCGGTTTTCTTTATCTGCTCGCTGGAGACGCACGCACGTGTCGAATGCTCCGTCCGACAACTCGAAGACGCTGCAGTCACGTATTGTTTCGGGCAGCGTCGTACTGCTGTCAGGAACTTCCCTCGCCGCCGCACTCAACTTCGCCTACAACCTCGCGATTGCGCGTTTCCTCGGCCCTCAGGGCTTCGGCCATGCGACCGTCGTTTACACGCTGCTGACGCTGGTTTCCGCGGCGACGCTGGCCTTTCAGATTATTTCCGCGAAAGTCGTGGTGCAGCAGACTTCGCTCGAAGCGCGCAGCGCCGCCTACCGCTCGCTCCACCGGCTATCGTGGGGATGCGGGCTGATTATCGCGCTGGTTCTCATAGCGTTCCAGAGGCACCTGAACAATTACCTGAATCTGCCCACCCCTGTTCTGATCGATCTTCTGGCCGTGGGCGCCGCATTTTACGTGCCGCTGGGAACGCGGCGCGGTTACATCCAGGGAGAACTCGGATTCCGGGGCCTCGCCACCAATCTCGTCTTCGAGGGCGCGGTCCGGCTGGGCGGGTCGCTGCTGATGGTTCTGCTCGGCACCGGGGTCATCGGCGTCATCGCCGCCAACGCGGTGGCCATGGCCGCGTCGTGGATGGCGATCCGGCCCAAGCTCAGCGGCCATGTGATCTCGCCGATTCGCATCAGCAGCGTTTTTCGCGAGCTCACGCAGGCTCTGGTTTTCTTCGCCGGGCAACAGCTCATCAACAACTTCAGCATCGTGCTGGTCAAGCACTACTTCTTCGCAACAGAGGCCGGCTTGTATGCGGCTGTGGCCATGGTAGGCCGCGTCATCTTTACCCTGGCGCAGGCGGTGGTCAACAGTATGTTCCCGGTCGTGGCCGGCACCAGCGCCGAAGAGCGCAAGAATCATTCCGTGCTCGCGGTCTCCCTGCTCATGGTGCTCGGCATCGGGTCTGTGCTGTCCCTCGCGCTGCGGGTGATGCCGTCGCGCGTCTGGACGCTGTTCTTCGGCGCCCGCTTTGTCGTCACGGGCCATTACAGCCTCTCCTATCTGTTCGCCCTCTTCGGATTCGCGACCGTTATCTACTCCCTCAGCGTCGTCATCATCACCTACGAGATGTCGTACAAGATCGCCAACACCAGCTGGGTGCAGCTGGCATTCAGCGGAGTTCTGATCGCCACGATCTGCCGCTTTCACGCCTCGCTGCAGCAGGTCATTCTTGTTCAGCTCGTCCTGCTGATGGTGCTGCTGGTTCTGGTGGGCGTGCCATTCCTCAACGATGCGCTGCGCAACAGCGAATCGTTCAGCGTGGTTCCATCTCCTGCCATTCGGCTCATTCGCCGCATCTCAGAGGATGAAGTGATCGGGGAGTTTCTGCGGAGCGATTTCGAGAACGCCGCATATCGCGATTATCAGGAGTCCATGCGCGCCATTGTGCATTCGCCGAATTTCGACGACGCCAATGAAAACGCCAAGCGGCGCGCGCTTCTCTTCCTGCGCCACTTTTCTCTCTGGAAAGAGCTGCCTTCCGACACCGAATGGTTCGAGGTTGCCGTAAAGGAAGGCGAACTCGACCGGATTCAGGTATTTCCGCGAGCTCAGTGGAGGAAGATCGCGAGGGGCAATTTTGTCATCACAAACATAGTGGAGCGTCTTCAGGCACCTCGCAGCAAAGTCGATCTTCAGTTTCAGGCGAAGATTGCGGCCATTCGATCCCGGCTGGCCGAGAATTCGTCGATGCCCGGTTCCGTCGTGCTCATCGGGCTCAATGAATCTGAACCTCTTACCGTGCTCGACGGAAATCACCGCATGGTTTCGGCCGTTATGGAAAACCGGGTTCAGCACCTGCGCATCTTATGTGGCCTGTCGTCGAAAATGTCGAATTGCTGCTGGTATAAGACAAATCTTCTTACGCTTACTCGGTACGGGCAGAATCAGTTGCGTCAGCTGACGCACCGCCCGGAAGTGGAATTGGCACGCCTGTTCGAAAATTCCGGCTGAAAGCATGCTCGACTCGTTGGGCGCAGCCCGACTTTGGAAGACTGGTTGCACCTGGAAGTGAAAGATGACGTATTTGGCTCGTAAAGAATGAAGTAATTGCGCCAAAGAAGGGGAAAACTTTCAATGATCATCAGGATTCGTGCGGTGACGGTGCACGAGGTGCCGGAGCGAGTGACGCCGGCTGCAGAGCGCAAGTTTCTCCAGGAACTGCAGAACTATGTGGAAACCGAGCGTCCGCGTCTCGTCCTCGACTGCTCCGCCGTACTGGAAATGAACAATGCGACCATTCACCTCCTGCTCTCCAGCCTGGAGGAGGCCATGAAGCGCAACGGTGATGCCAAGCTCGCGGGTATCACTCCGGAATCCAAAGCTGCTCTGGACTCGAAGGGAGTGAGCCGGCTCTTTGAAGCCTTTGCCACGACGGCGGAGGCCGTGCAAAGTTTTCGCCATCGCGCTTCGTCCTCGCTGCTTTCGGCGCTCGACGATGAAATTCCGGGGCAGCCGGCGGAAAGCGTGGCATGACCTTCGGCAGGATGATCGGAAAGGACCCGGCACGGTGCAAGTTCGGGGGTACGACATGAGCAAGTGCATTTCCTGGCTCGAGCGGGCCATTGCCTCTTTCCTCGTTGTGCTGCTGCTGGTGCCCATGGCCCAGGCAGCGGTCACATCTTTGCCTTCCGCCCCGGCGCCGCAACTCAAGCTCAATCAGGACGGCGGGCCATCGAACGCGGCTGGCACGCAGTCCGCGCCCCCGCAATCCAGCGGCCAGACACAGGCGCAGAATCCGCAGCAACAGGCATCGACTCAGCAGACACCGCAGCAGGCGCCGGTCGGCACGGCGGTTGCCCCCGTGGTCCGGCCGGAGGGCACGGCAGCATCGCGCCCTGCCGGCGCCGCCATTGCTCCGGCGAAGCAGCGCCGCAGAAAAACCATCGCCATTCGCGTTGCCCTTCTGGTCGGCGCGGCAGCGGCCGTCGGAACGGTGGCGGCGGCAACCCTTGGCAGCCCCTCGCGCCCACACTAGGAGCATCGGCCCTTGAGTCACTCAACCGGAGCAGTGCCGCCCTCTCGCCAACCCGTTCTGATCAGCTTTTCCGGCATCGACGGCGCCGGCAAAAGCACGCAGATCGCCAACCTCTGCTCGTTCCTGAATTCGGCCGGCATGCAGGTGCAGATCGTCACGTTCTGGGACGATGTGGTCCTGCTGCGCTCCTTCCGCGAGTCCGCCGGCCACAAAGTATTTCGCGGAGATAAGGGCGTGGGATCCCCGGAAGCTCCCATCAGCCGCCGCGACAAGAACGTCCGCTCCCCGCTGATGACGGGCGTGCGGTTTGGGCTGTATTGGCTGGACGCCGCTTCCTGGCGCCGAGCCGTGCTGCGCGCGCGCAAATCCGGCGCCGATGTGGTGATCTTCGATCGCTGCCTCTACGACGAACTGGCGAATCTCGATCTGCGCTCCCGCGTGGCGCGCGGATTCGTGCGCTCCGTCATGCGCATCGCGCCTCGTCTCGATCTCAGCTTTTTTCTCGATGCCGATCCGCAGCAGGCTCACCGCCGCAAACCCGAATATCCTCTCGAATTTGTGCGCGCGAACCGCAACGCCTACCTCAGCCTCGGCGATTTTCTCGGCGACATCGACGTCGTTCCGCCCCTCCCTCTCGAACAGGCGAAAACGGCCGTGGTGCGCAAGGTGCTCAGCCGTTTCTTCTCTCGCGATCTTCAGACCCTGGACGCGGAAGCGGAGGGCTCTCTCAGCGTTTCCTTCCTGCAAACGCAAAAAGACGGGCAACCTGCCCGTCCCCTCGCATCCTGAAGATGCAGGCCGCATTTCCATGCGGCCCGAACTCGCCTCAGTAGTAGGTGAGCGTGAACTTATCGAGGTAAGTTGTGTACGCGACCTGCTTGAAGTTGCCATCCATCTGGTAGTTCACCGTCGCGCCCCACCATCCTGACGGCACCTGGAACGGCGCCACCGTCTTGTTGAGGGTGTACGTAACCCCATTCAGAGTGATCGACTGATAGAGCAGATCGTTGTTCGATTCGCGCTCCACCTGCAGAGTCACATGGTTCCACGCATTCGCCTCGAGCTTGCACGGGGAGCCTGAGGGAACCCACTTCGCATCCACGTTGTTCCAGATGTCCCACTGTCCCGAGCCCAGATGGTCGCACTGCGTGCCCCACTCCATGCCGACGCTGTTGAAGTACATATTCACGTCGAACTCCAGCGATTGGGTCGCGCTGAGGTTGCTGACGTAGAAGTATGCGTCGTAGGTGAAGTGGTGCAGCGAGGTCAACAGCGTATGGCTCGTGTCCGACAGACCCTGGGTGCTGCCCTGCCCGATGACGGGATTCGACCACAGAACGTCGGAATACGGTGTCGATCCGCCGATATTGAACTGCGTGGCATTGCCGCTCAGCGAGAAGGAGCTGTCGTGCTGGTACATCGACCAGTTCACCCCGCCGCACGGATCGCTGGTGCAGATGTTGTAGTTAGGAGGCAGTTCGCCCCACTGATTCCATCCGCCGGAAGCCTGGAGGGCCGAAAGCGTCTTGCCCGCAGCCACGGTGATTTGGGCCGATTTGGTGGCGGCGCCGCCGCAGTTATCCCACTCTTCGACAACTGCCTGATGCCCGCCCCCGCCCAGCGTCAACTGCTTGTTGAGCTGCGATCCGCTGGTCTTAAAAGCCAGCCCGTTGTCGATGTAGACGCCGATCGACGCCACGCCCTTTGCGCAGCTCGTCGTGGCCGATGCCACGAAACTCACGGGATTGCTCACCGTCGCTCCGTTGGCCGGCGCGCTCAGCGAAACGCCTGCGCTTTGGGTAACATCGATGCTCCGCGCCGTCGAACTGGACCCGCCGCAGTAATCCCACTCCTGCACGACCGTGTTGTTCCAGCCGGTTCCCAGCGTCAGGGACGTAGCGAGCTTCGCTCCCGACACCTGATACTTCAGGGCATTGTTGACATAGATCCCCATGGAGGAAACGCCCTTGGAGCAGGTGGTTGACCCCGTGGCCGCGAACTGAACGCTGGTGCCGGTCGTTTCACCATTGGTGGGAGTCGTAACAGTTACGGTTGCAAATGCGGGAGCCGCGGTGATAGCCAGCGTGAGGACAACGAGCGGGAACTTTTTCATGAGTCTTCCTCAGAGGAAAGGGGAACGTGTTCCGGTTAAAGGTTTACCCTGCGCTCCACCGGGTGGCCCGACGGGGTGATGGGCGTCGATTGTCGGGGTGGGCTGGGCTCAGGCAACGGACACGTGCTGTCCGCGGGAAGCTTGGCCGGCCTCTCATCTCGGCGGCCCCGAGTGCACCCCAACCTTGCTGGAGGGCGCCTTGGCCGCTCTTTCACCTGGGCTTACGCCAGCTTGCCGGACCCCGAAACGCTACGTCTCGAAATGGCCCGATTGCCGCGCCGCCCCGGTGTTTCCGGGCGTCTTCCGTGCCCGGCAGGCAGAACTTTCAATCAGTGTCTAGTCGGATAATACAGATCAAATTACGGCAGGCAACCCTTTTCTCGGCTGTTTTGAAAGATTTTTGTGCATATCAGGCAGCCTTTTTCGATCTGTGCAAAAACTACTCGTCCGAGCGGGCAATTTGTCACAGTTGCTGGTGCGTTTCTACACGGCGGGCGCCGTGAAACTCCATGGGTTACCAATAGGTTACGGAGAAATCGTCGAGGTATGTCGTGTTGGGCGAACCCTTCGCATCGCTGTCCATCTGGTAGTTGGCCGCCAGCCCCCACCACCCCTCCGGAGCCGCGGTCGATTCGGACTCGTAATTCAGAGTGTAGGTAGTTCCATTGAGCGCGATCGACTCGTAGAGCAGGCTATTGTCTGCCTGACGCTGCATCTGCAGCGTCACATGGTTCCACCCCGGCGCCGGATTGCAGGGCACGCCCATCGAGATCCACTGCTTTGCGGCGTTGTTCCAAATGTCCCAGTCGCCATCCCCGCGCAGATTGCACTGGTGGCCAAAGGTCATCCCGGCCACGCCGCTCATCTCCAGGCTGATGTCGAATTCCAGAGCCTGCGTCACTTCCGGCGTCACCACGTAGAACCAGGCGTCGTAGGTGAAGTTGTGGAGCGTGGGCAGCAGCGTGTGATCGGAATTGGGAATCTGGGGAGAGTTCTGTCCGATCAGTCCGGCGGTAAAGAGAGCGTCGGCATAGGGAACCTTCGGGTCCAAATCGAACATCGTCGCGTTTCCGCTCAGCGAGGGATACGCAACGCCGTAGATCTCCTCCCAGGATGCTGAAGGGCACGGAGCCGAGCAATCGGCGTAGGTGGGACCCACCTGCGCGAAGCTGCGCCAGTTGCCGCCGGCGGTTTGCAGGTTACTGAGCACCGTCGCAGGCGAGCCCGGCGCGCCGGCAGTGGGCTCGCTGCTGCCGGAACCCGTTTGGGTTCCGGCGGCAGCGCTCATGTTCAGGGCTGGGTTTGGCCCGCTTCCGCATCCTGCAACGAACGCGAATGCGGAGACCAGGACTGCAGCAAGCAGACTGACTGATTTCACCGAGGGCCCCGCTTACCAGTACAGGAAGTTGAATTTGTCGACGTACGTGGTGTTCGCGTGCTCCGCGTGATCGCCGTCCATCTGGTAGTTCACGGTGATGCCATACCAGCTGGCCGGCACCGTAAACGGAGCGGACTTGATGTTCAGGGTCGCGGTGACGCCATTGAGCGTGATCGACTGATACAGGAGCGAATTGTCTGCCTCCCGCTGCACCTGGATGACGACGTGGTTCCAGCCGCCATTGATCGGGTTGCAGGCCACGCCGGTCGGCGTCCACTTCTTCACGCCGTTGTCCCAGTAGTCCCACTCGTTGCCGGCTTCCACGCGGCATTCCGTGCCCCACGTCTGGCCCACAGTGTTCTCGAACATGTTGATGTCGAACTCGAGGGCCTGTGTGACCGCTGCGTCAGTCACGAAGAACCAGGCGTCGTAGGTGAAGTTGTGCAGGGTTGGCAGCAGCGATTTATCCGTGTCCGGCAATCCCTGGGTGGAGAACTGGCCGATCAGCGGATTCTCCCAGAGCACATCCCCATACGGATCGGTTCCGCTGAGGCTGAACTTCGTAGCATCGCCCGACAGCGACGTCGACGACACGCCCTGCTGCATCGACCAGGTCACCCCGGGGCACGGAGCCGGGCAGTCGCCCCACGTGGGGGCAATCTGGCCCCAGCTGTTCCAGCCTTTGCTTGCCTGCAGGTTGGGCAGCGTCTTTTCGGTGGAGGTAACCGTCAGATCCACCGGCGCGAGCGCGGAACCGCCGCACGCATCCCACTCCTGGACCGCCGTTTTCTGCAAGCCGGGGCTCAGATTCAGCTGCGTGTTCAGTTTCGCCCCGTTCACCTTGTATTGCAGCTGGTTGTTCACGTAGACGCCCATCGCCGACACGCCGCCGGCGCAGGTCGTCGTCGCCGTCGCCACAAAATTCGTCACTCCGCTCACCGTGCTGTTGTTCGCCGGAGAGGTCACGAACACGCCACCCTTGTCTGCCACCGTGATCGGCACAGATGACTTCGTCACGCCGCCGCAGAAGTCCCACTCCTGAATCACGGCAGTGTGTTTTCCGACCGAAAGCGTGAGAGAAGTATTGAGCTTCGTGCTGTCGACCGTGTAGACCAGATCGTTGTCGATGTAGACGCCCATCGCAGCAACGCCGCGCGAGCAGGTTGTCGTGTTAGCGGTGGCTGCAAACGTTGCCGGACTGCTGACGGTTTCGCCATTGCCAGGGCTGCTGACGATCACGTTTGCATAAGCGGACGCTGTAACGAACAACAGCGCAAGGACGGCGTGGATTGAAAAGCGTGCCATAGGCCTGCCTGCGACCAAAGAAGTGCTCCAGATGGCATAAGCACACCCTTGGCGCAGACGGGGGAACAGCAGCGTCGTACAACTGCGGCCCCGGCGTCCTGCCGAGGGCTCTTGCTGACGTGCCTTAGGGAGTGTTGTTACAGAAGGTATGTCAGGGTAACCGTCCGGACAATGGCACTAAAGTCACATAAGGGTTACGCCGGTAACCGCGCACCAGGGAAGGCAATGTCTCAGAAGTAACGCACGGCCGCCGCAAACAGGAAAAGAGCCC
Organism: Acidobacteriaceae bacterium; assembly: GCA_035503555.1. Taxonomy (GTDB): domain Bacteria; phylum Acidobacteriota; class Terriglobia; order Terriglobales; family Acidobacteriaceae; genus Palsa-343. Next base: position 54,011 of record DATJTG010000202.1, read on the forward strand.
GCTGGCGCAGGCTCTTCGATTTCTGTCAGGTTGTTGGGAAAGGTAACAGCTTGCTCGATTAGCGTCCGCTTGCATTCGACATGCCCGAGGGGCCGCCGCCAGGAATCTGAGCCATCGGAAGCTCCAGCGCGAACAGCGTTGCGCCTCCGGAATCGGCATACACCCACAGGCCGTGGAAGGCGTCGCGGAGCCCGGGATGCATGCTCAGCAGCCCGCTCATCAGGTCGACCACTTGTTTGCGCGCCTGCACCGGATCGCGGAGCTGCGCGGCCTGTTCGGGACTCGCGTTGTAGTGGATCACAAAGTCCAGCGCGCCCAGATCCGCCGAAGTATCGACATGCGCGATGGCGAACGGCGTTCCGTTCACCGTCACCGTCACCGGCTGATCGGTGGGAATGTTGGAAGGATGAATCTGTCCGGCTTCGCGCTGCAGTTTCTCGACGTTCGGGCTGGAAAGGAAATCCGCCGGTTCCACGAGGAAGGTTGCGATCTGGTAGTAGAAGTAGGCAGGCCATTCCTGCTTTTTCTGCGCGAACTCGCGGGCGCGGCTCCAGTACCAAACGCCGTTCTGGCCCGCGAGCATGAGCGGCTTGCTGAAGAAACCGGCCAGCTTCCATTCCCCTGTCGGCACCTGGGCCAGAATCAGCGATACCTGCTGCGGCTTCTCCACGCCGGTCGCGTGCACGATGGCGAGCGCATATTTGCCCGCGGGCAAGCCGGAGAAGTTCAGGACCACCGTCAGCGACGAGCCCGTCGGCGTGCAGAAGAACTGCGATCCCTGATTGGCCTGTGCCCCCGCGGCCGGCGCCGTCGCATCGAACGCGAAAACCGCGTCCACCGTGATCGCCGCCTGCGCGATCAGCGGCTTCAGAGTCTGCGCGGAATTGGCGATCCCGGTGAAATCCTGAGCGACGGAAGGCAGCGTATCCGCACGCAGGCCCTGCAGATCTCCATTTTGCGCATCGCTCACCAGCATGCGCGCGGCATTCGTGACGGCGTCACGCTGCGTTGCCGTCATCTGAGCCTGGGTGAGGCACGATTCGCCCCGTGCCGAAATGCACAGACTTCCCGCCAGCGCCAGCGCCCAGGCCAGCCTGCTCCATCGAATCGTACGAACCGGTTGCATCGTTCCTTCGTTCTCCCGATCTCCGGACGCACTCCGGCGCCGAAAGGTCACATACAGAGATGCAGGTTCGCGGCTCTGCGGCCAGCCGCAGAGCCGCAATTTCCCCGATGCAACAGGCAAACCGTCCCCGTTATTGCTACACTAGTTACTAGCGGCGACCCTGCCCGTCAGGGCACCCCAACTTGCATTCCATGCCGTCACTCCGCGCCAACTCGCAGCACAGCGGCATTCCTTCCTGGGCGCCCGCAGTGGTCCTGATCGCCGCTGTGGCTCTGCCGGTGAGCGCCGCCCACGCGCAGAGTGTTTCACCAGCCGCGTCCGCCGCGCAGGCCGCGCCGGCCGCTGCACCCGATCACGGAAAGCCGGCCTCCGAGCCGCCGCCCTTCGCCGCCGCCACGACACCCGCCAGAATCACAATGACCAACGGCGAGCTTACGGTGAAGGCGCAGAACTCCGATCTGGCGGCCACTCTGCAGCAGATCGCCCGCTCCAGCGGCATGAGCATCGAAGGCCTTGGCAGAACCACGCGAGTTTTCGGTGACTACGGGCCGGCCAGTCCCCGCGATGTGCTCACCGACCTGCTGGCGGGATCGGGCTACAACTTCGTCATGGTGGGCAGCAGCGCGAGCGGCGCGCCCGCAAAGTTAGTGCTGAGTGAAAAATCGATGGGCCCCGTTGCCCAGGCGAACACGAGTCCGGCCGCCGCGGACGACTCCGACGCCGCAGACAACAATGAAGCGGATCAGGAGCCCCTCGGTCCGGGAGCCATTCCGCACCCGAGCCCGCAGATGACCGACGACAGCGATGAGCAAACGCGCGCCGAGCGCAACCTGCAGCGTCTCCAGCAAATGCATCAGCAGATGATGCAGCAACAGGAACAGCAGCAGCAGTCCAATCCGCAATAGCGCTGCGCCCGGGCGCATGCCCGGCGTCTCGGACTGTATTTCTCGGTTCGGCCGCCTATTTGCCGAGGTGGCGATGGTAAATCGTCGCCAGTTCTCCAAACGAGCGCACAAAATCCATCCCGCTCACTTTGGAGCCGGCTACGTCGGTCCACTCCGGCAAAGAAAACTCGTAGATTTCCCTCGCCAGCCGCGCATGATCGCCCTGATAGAGGGAAATGAAGCGCGCCAGGATTTCGACATCGAAGATCCAGCGCGAGTGAAAGGGCTCAGCCAGCACCTGCTGGAGTTCCGGCGTCACACGAAACAGCTTCGCTCCACACTGCGTGTCGTAGATCGGCATCTTCAGCAGGATGGAAACCACCGTCGCAAAACAGCGCCCCAGATAATGGCGCAGAGGCTGACGGTGGATCGCACGCCCCAGGAGCCTGACGCGCGCGCCGAAGACCATATCCAGCTCCGGCTGCGCATCCAGCAATTCCAGAAAATCGGAAATTTGCACGAGAGGCGTTGCCAGATCCGCGTCCCAGAATCCGGTCACCTGGGACTGACCCGATGCGATGACGCTCAGCATGCCGTTGCGCACCGCTTCGGCCTTGCCGCGGTTCGGCTGTTGATCGAGCACGCTCGTCCGGTCGGGAAAGCGCTGTCGAAACGCCTCCAGCACCGCAAGTGTGTTGTCGCGGCTGCCGTCGTTCACAAACAGCAGGCGAATGTTGTTGCTGGCCGGAGTCGCCAGAAACTGCTCGAACGCGGCGGCGTGGAATCGCGTCGCTTCGTTATAACAGGGAACAACAACGGTACAAGGCAGATGAGAAGGCAGGATTGCGTGCGAAGGTCCGTCCAATGCGTCTCCCGTACGAATTCCCTGTTACAGATTCATCAGTATAGCCTTGCTGTTGCCTGACTCCCGCAGCACGGCGCGGCGCTGGGCTCTGCCTGCCCGCGCCGTTGCGCTTCCCTGCCCTCGGCCTTACTCGCCTTTAGCCTCCTTCTTCTCTTTCTCCTCCGGCGCGGGCTTCGCAAACGGCGGCTGCTCGTACTTGTAGAGCGCGTTGAAGAAGAACTTGTAATCGCCGTGCGATTGTGCCCGCCATTGCGGCTTGAATCCGTAGAGGAAGATACGCCCATTGCCGTACGGCACTTCCAGCGCGGCGATTTTGTCTTCAATCGCCTCCGGATGCAGCAGCAGCCCGCTCTCCAGCGGATTGCTGTCCTGCGGGTAGCGCGCCAGCACTGCGCCGTGGAAGTTCGCGCTGGTGGTGAACGCGGGCCCGCGCTCAAACATCACCACCGGCTCGCTGGGCAGCCCCCACGTCACGGGACGATCGGCGCCGCTGAGTTCCACGCGCAGGAGCGCGCCTGAGCAGAAAAACTTGTCGGGCTTTGCGCCCTCGAGGATGTTATTCACCGGCAGCGACAGCAGCGGCGCCAGCGTGGCCGCCGTCTCGTTGAAGGCCAGCAGCGTTCCTCCCTGCCGGACAAACTCGCGCAGATTGTCCAGGCCCTCTTCTCCCAAGCCGCCGGCATACTGCCCCGGCACAATGCCGTCACGGAAACCCTCCATCATCTCCCGCTGGCTCATGTCCGGGAGAATCAGAACGTCTACGCGGTCCCGCAGGCCGCCCGAGCGCATATCGGCGTTGTAGAGACTGATGGGCGCAAACCCATACTGCTCCAGAATCCAGCGCGTCCACCCTTCGTCGATCGAAGGATCCCAGGGCCGGTACAGGCCCACGCGCGCTTTATGGATCGCGATGGCGTGCTCGGGCGCCTTATCCACGGCCAGCACTGACACCGCGTACTTCTTCGAAAGGTCGCCGATCGCCGCACGGCCTACGCCGCCGATCACAATCGCGCCCTTCTCCATGCCCTCCGGCGTCTTCGTCTCGTCCGGAGCGAACGCCACTGATCCGCCCGAGGCCAGCACATCGTTCACCAGCCTGAAGCTGTTGTTCACCTGATGGCTGATAACGAACGTCGCGCCCGCCCCCGTCACGTCGGCCGGCGGCGGATCCACGTCGTTCACCTCTTTCAGATGCGCCAGTTCATCTTCCGTCAGCGGATCGCTGATCGCGTCAACCCGCACGCCCATCTGCAGCGGAAGCGTCCAGCCTGTCACGTCGTACGGCAGATCGACCGGCTTCTGGCTCTCTGTGAACAGCGCCGCCGGATACCGCTGCACCTCGAACAGTTCCTTGGCCATCGCCGAATACGGCTGGTTCATCAGGATCACCCACGAACCGGCCGGATACTCGCGGTCGTTGGCCCTGAAGCCCGCCTGCGACTCGCGCATCGTAATTCCGTTCTCCTGCATGATGTGCGCCAGCAGTTCCCCTTCCGGCGCATCCGTCTGCACGCTCGGGATCACGTACGCAAACGGCGGCTCCTGCGTGTATCGCTTGATGGTGTCGCGCGCCGCCTGATAGCGGTTATAGAGCAGCGTCTCGCGGTAACGCGCAGCCGTGTCCAGCACTGACATCGAGCCGGCGACCATGTAGTCCACAGCATCCTTCAGCCGCCACCAGCCGCCCTGCCATGGCGTGGTGTACATCGTGAGCGCCTTCAGGTCCTGCATGTCCTTCGGGAACTCATCGACCGTGTAGAACCGCGGCGTTGCGTACCGATACAACGCGGTTTCCGTGAAAAACGAAATCTCATTGCGGAACGATCCGGCATAATCCACGAACCCCGGGTACCAGTTGTCGAACTCCGATTCGCTGATCGCGCCTGGCATCTGGTGCGCATCGAGATAGGCCGTCATGTTCGTGCCGATCACGTTGAACCAGCTGCGCACATACGGGCTGATGTTCGACGAAATCGGGTCGCTGAAGGGCGGAATCCAGATGCGCGCCGGAAACGGCGCGGTCTGATGCTGGCAGTAGAAGATGACCGGACTGTAGTCAATCTCGGTCCTCGTCACCACCTGCGACTCTTTCATGTTGAGCATGTAGCCGTCGCGATTGTTGTCGTGGCCCACGTAATCCTGAAAGAGCCACGGCATCGGGCTTACCTCGTACCGCGTTCCCAGATTCTTCCGGTACCACGACACCACCATGTCCTGCCCGTCAGGATTCAGCGTCGGCCACAGCAGCAGGATGACGTTGTTCAGAATGTTGTCGACCTCGGGATCGCCCTGCGACGACACCAGCTTGTAGGCCAGTGCGATCGAGTGCTGGCCGCCCGCCACTTCGCTCGAGTGCAATCCTCCGTCGATGTGCACGATCACCTTCGAATTCCGCGCCAGGTCCCGCGCCTGCGCATCGTCGAGCCCATCCGCCGTCGCCAGCTTGCGCGCGGTCGCTTTGTATTCGTCCAGCTTCGCCAGATTCTCCGG
>DATJTG010000203.1:0-33245 GCA_035503555.1 Acidobacteriaceae bacterium
CTGACCATCGGCCAGTACCTGCGGCCCTCGAAAGATCACCTGCCCATCGCGCGCTACTACACGCCCGACGAGTTCGCGTATATGAAGCGGGAAGCCCTCGCCATGGGCTTCCGCCACGTCGAATCCGGTCCGCTGGTGCGCAGCTCGTACCACGCGCACGAACAGGCGGACGCGGCGGAGTCGAACGGCGTCCACATAGTGATGTAAGCCAGTTGTTAGTTTCCAGTGGTCAGATGTCAGCGAACAATCGGCTGACGCGAATCTCGCTGGCGACTTCCCGCGATTGTTACCGGGCCGCCTTGCGGCGCGTACAATACCTGTTTTGAGCTTCTGCAAAGAAGGACGATTCCTATGGCACCATCCGTAATGGCGGGCATCCCCGCACTCAAAGCCGACTACGCGCAGCTGCGTTCGCGCATGGACAAAGCCGTCGCCGATTTTCAGAACAACCTGGGCTCGGTCCGCACCGGCCGCGCCTCCATTCACATGCTCGATCAGGTCAAGGTGGATTACTACGGCACGCCGACGCCGCTCAATCAGGTGGGCCAGCTCACCGCGCCCGATCCCAACATGATCGTCATCCAGCCGTGGGACGCGGGCCTGATCGTTGAGATCGAGAAGGCGCTGCGCACCTCCGATCTGGGCTTCAATCCCAACAACGACGGCAAGCTCGTGCGCGTGCCGGTGCCCCCCATGACGGAAGAGCGGCGCCGCGATGTGGTGAAGCATCTGCATCGCGTGCTCGAAGATCACCGCACCGCCGTGCGCAACATCCGCCGCGACGGCAACGACCTCATCAAGAAAGCTTCGAAGGACAAGAAGATCTCAGAGGACGAGGAGAAGCGCTCGCTCGACGAGATTCAGAAGCTGACCGACGAAGAAATCAAAAAGATGGAAGAGATGGCGAAAAAGAAAGAAGTGGAAGTCATGCAGGTGTGAGCGCCCTCGACCTTGCGTGAAATCGAAAAGGCCGTCCCGCTGGGGACGGCCTTTTGCGTGCGGGGAGATCGGGGGGCCTACTCACCCGTTGAAGGTCCGCTGTCGCTGGTTGCAGCGATTCCGACCTGGAGATAGGTGCCCTTGGCCAGGCGGAAGTTGCCATCAGACTTCCAGAAGGTCCCGGAGTTCTGACCCTGGACGGAACTCTTCATCTCCACATGCCGCAGCATTCCTGCCTGCTGCACAACCTTCTGTTGCGGATCCACGTGACGGGGCGCCGGCGCAACGAGGCTGTCGCCATACTCTCCCGAGTCGGCCTGCGAGGACGGATATGCCGCCAGCAGCGTGACCTTCACAGGAATCTGCTTTCCATCCTTCATCTGTGCTTTGGTGAAGAGGAGCGTCAGGCTCGCCGGCCCGCCGTGCGCGGACGAGGCAGCATCGGCGACGGTGCCCATGAGCTCCGTGCCTTTCTCCAGCTTCATGCCATCGCTGGTGGTCACGGTTCCGTCCAGCCGCGCCTCGATCGCCTGACCCTGCTTCACGGAATCGGAGTTAATGGTTTGGTCGAGGCGCGCGTTCACGCCTACCAGTTGCCAGCTTTGGTTGCCTGACTGCGCTATAGCAGCCCCGGAACATGCCAACAGGCCCGTGGCCGCACCCACGGCAAGATATTTCAGATTTTGACTGAGACTCATCCTCAACTCCTTCAGATCAGTGAATGCAATGACTTCGGGGATGCCATCGTGATGTGTTAACCATCCTCTAACTAGTTGGACGCTCGGATTACGGAATTGATGCACGAGATCCGGCCGATTGAGAGCAAATAGGGCGCGTGGTTTTCAGGACTCGCCGGATGGCGCACGGGAAGAGATTGCCGGGCAAAAAAATGAAGGGCCACCGGATCCCGGCGGCCCTTGTTTTGTCACAGAGGGTGATGCAAACAGGCTGGATTACTCAGCTGCGCTGGTGCTCGATCCGCCGGCCGCCGTGCCCACGCCAACCTGGAAGTAGGTTCCCGCGCCCAGCGTAAAGTTCCCATTCGACTTCGAGAACGTTCCGGAATCCGCGTCCTGCACAGCGGCTTTCAGCGTGACGTCTTTCAGCGCGCCAGGCTCCTGTTCCACCTGAACGTTGGAAGCGACGTGATCGGGCGGCACGCCGAGGGTCGTCTGATCGGAATACTGCGACTCAAGGCCCTGATCGCTCGGAAATGCCGCCAGCAGGGTGGCCTTCACGGGGATCTGCTTTCCGCCCTTGAGCTGGGCGGCGGTGAACGCCACGGTCACGCTGGCCGGCCCGCCGTTCTGCGACGGCTTGACCTGCGCGATCTTGCCCACCAGTTGACTGCCGCGCGGCAACTTCACGCCGTCCGGCGTCTTCACGCCATTTTCCAGCTTTACGGCGACCGTTTGCCCAACCGTCGCCGTGGCTGAATCCAGCGGTTGTACGAGGCGCGTATTCACGCCTGTCAGCGTCTGCGCCGAAGCGGCAGCCGCCACCATCGAGACCAGGGCTAAACCCAAAGACAATTTCTGCATAGAAAATGTAAATCGCATCGATCACTCCTCTTGATACCAGTAGCGCCAAAGCCGCGCGATCCGGAGACACTTCTGCGCAGACGTCAGCCCCTGCGGTGGAGGCCGCGTTGACGATTTCAACAGTCCGGATCAGGGACGAAAATTACGGCGCTGGCGCGCCAGCGGAAGTCCACGCGGTTCCGCGCACGGATCGCTTCGCTCGCATGCTCCCGGAGGAAACTCGCTGAGCGAGGGCAACCCAAAACCACCCTCTGCCCATTTAGACGGAGAGGAGGCCGATTTGGATTCGAAATTTCGGAAGGACGAGGGGATGTGAACGGCGGATTAAACGTTTGAGCCGGGGGCTTTGCGCGCCTACATGACCCAGGCTACGCGCTCCAGCTCCTGCTGGATGCACTCGGGCGAGCAGGTATTGCCTTCGAGGCGCATGGCAATTTCCCGCACCATCGCGGAATCGACGCCGTAACCGCGGCCGGAGAGGAAGCGCGTGACCATCTCCGCCGCCTGAAACGAATCCACGCCCGCCTGCAGAAGCTCCGTGCGCAAATCCGCCAGTTCAGCCACCGCGAATTTCTCGATTCTGCTGTCGCTTGCCATGGTTCGCTCCTGTCTCGATCGGCGATGACCGGATCGGGTTCGCTGCTGTCGCCGAGCCCGCTTTCGAATCCCTCTGCTCGTTTAGACCCGCATTGTGGAATTAGTGTTGCGTGCCCGTGCATCGATTTCGATAACACTCCGGCGGCAGGACCCCATTCTTTCGTCGTACGCAGCCGTACACTCAAAGAGATGGGTCCTTCCCGCGATTCACCTTCCGAAGATTCCGGTACAAATTCACCGGATGCCGGGGCAACCCCGCGCAGCCCCTCGTGGGGACTGATGCTTTTCCTCATCTTCCTCGGCATTCTGGTCGCGTTTCTCATCGCGTGGGCCTTCGTGACGCCGCTCCTTCATCGCCATTTCTGACGCGCAGCCCCCGTGGCGCGGGGCGGTCGCTACAATCAGACGCTGAGATACCTATGTTGCGCGTCGGGCTGACAGGCGGTCTGGGCAGCGGCAAATCCACGGTCGCGACGATTCTGCGCGAGCGCGGCTTTTCCGTGCTCGAGGCCGATGCCATAGCGCGCGAGCTGATGCAGCCGGGGCAGCCGGTTCATCGCGCCATCGCGGAGCACTTCGGCTCCGGCGTCGTGCGGCCCGACGGCACGCTTGACCGCGCCCGCCTCGCCGATCTCGCCTTCCGCCAGGGACGGCTGGCCGAGCTGAACCGCATCGTGCATCCGCCCACGATTGCCGAGCAGGAGCGCCGCACCAGGGAAATCTTCGCCGCCCATCCCGCGGCCGTTGTCGTTATCGAGTCCGCGCTCATCTTCGAGGCGGAAGCCTGGGGCACCGTGCCGGAGTGGCGCAAGCGCTTCGATCGCGTCATCCTCGTCACGGCGCCCGATGCGGTGAAGCTCGAGCGCTTTCTCGCGCGCATTTTGCCCGCCGATGCGGCGCCTGAACAGCGCGCCCAGGCGGAACGCGACGCGCGCGCCCGTCTGGCCGCACAGTTGCCAGACGCGGAAAAAATCTCACGCAGCGATTTCGTCATCGACAACGCCGGGGCGCTCGATGCCACCCGGCGGCAGGTGGAAGCGCTGGCCGCCGAACTGGAAGAAGCTTCCCGGGCATCCGCACCGTCGCCCACGCCATGGTGAGCGAGCCGCTGGCGCGGAAGGAGTGCGGCCGTCGCCCATTGCGGAACTTCCCGGCTCCGGATGCGTTTAACTCTCTGGATAGAATGAAAGGAGGGGCTTTTTGCGCCTGCGCTCCGCCGTTTGGAGACTTTCGGCCGCCCCTGCATAGCGAGTATTATGACTTTCCGCAGAATCGTTCTGGTTCTCCTCCTTGTTGGCGGATTCTGGTACTTCACGACCCACGCCAACCTTCGCACCATCGGCCTTGCCGACTCCGGCCGGTCTCCGCTCACGCTCACCGTGGCCCAGGCCGACCCCGCGTACACCAGCACCGAGCTGAACAACATCGAGGTGTACAAGCGCGTGGTGCCGTCGGTGGTCAACATCACGTCGACGACCACGACGCTTGATTTCTTCTACGGCCTCGTTCCCGCCGAGGGCCAGGGCTCGGGCTTCATCCTCGACAAGCAGGGCCACATCCTCACGAATTATCACGTGATCGCCAACGCGCGGAACATCGAAGTCCAGACGCACGACAAGCATCGCTACACGGCGCAGGTGATCGGCCGCGACAAGTACCACGATCTCGCGCTGCTGCAGATCAGCGCGCCCAATCTGGTGCCCGCGGTTCTCGCCACGTCGAAGGATCTCCAGGTCGGGCAGCAGGTCTACGCCATCGGCAATCCCTTCGGGCTCAGCGGCACCATGACGTCCGGCATCATCAGCGCGATCCGCTCGGTCAAAGGCCCTGAAGACGCGCCCATCGAGAACGCTATCCAGACCGACGCCGCCATCAACCCGGGCAACTCCGGCGGACCGCTGCTCAACTCGCACGGCGAGGTGATCGGCATCAATTCGATGATTGCGCAGAACGGCGCCGAGCAGAACGCCGGCATCGGCTTCGCCATCCCGATCGATACGGCGAAAGCCGTTCTCGGCGACTTCCAGAAGTACGGCCACGCGCGCCGTCCGTCGCTGGGAATCAGCATTCTGCCCATCGGCCCCGATCTCGCCCAGCAGATGGGCCTGGCGGCCAGCTACGGCGTGCTGATTGAAAGCACGGTGCCCGGCGGCGCCGCCGACCGCGCGGGTCTGCGTGGCGGCAACCAGATCGCCTACCTTGGGAACATGCAGATCTCCATCGGAGGCGACCTGATCGTGGCCATCGACGGCAAGGAAATCACCAACTCGCAACAGCTCTCCGATGTGATGAACAGCCATCAGCCGGGCGACACCATCACGGTCACGTACTTCCGCGGACGGAAAAAGATGACCGTGATGGTGACGCTTGGCGAAGCGCACGACACGGTGGCATGAGCGGAATGCCGGCCAGCTGGACATCCACCGCGATTCCGTCCCTCGCCGGGAAGCTCGCGTACATCACCGGCGCGAACAGCGGCATTGGCTACCACACGGCGCTCGAGCTGGCCCGTGCCGGATGCGCCGTCATCCTCGCTTGCCGCGATCGCGCCAAAGCGGCGACAGCGCGCACGCGGATCCTCGCCGCCGTGCCGGCTGCGGAAATCGACATCGCCGATCTCGACCTGTCGAGCCTCGCGTCGGTGCGCGCCGCCGCGCAGGAGTTCCTCGCGAGCGGGCGCCATCTCGATCTCCTCATCAACAACGCCGGCATCATGGCTCTGCCCGAGCGCCACGTGTCGCCCGACGGATTCGAGCTGCAGTTCGCCACCAACCACCTCGGCCACTTCGCGCTCACCGGTCTGCTTTTGCCTGCGCTGCTCGGCGCCGGCTCGGGAGCGACGGCGCGCATCATCACCGTCAGCTCGATCGCGCACCGCGGCGCGGTTCTGGACTTTTCGGATCTCCAGTGGGAGCGCGGGTACAAGCCATGGCCCGCGTACCGCCGCACCAAGCTCGCCAATCTGCTTTTCGGATTCGAGCTGGAGCGGCGTCTCGAGCGCGCCCACGCGCCAGCCATCAGCATCGTCGTCCATCCCGGCGTCGCGAATACGAATCTCTTCGCCGCGGGACCGGGTACGGGCAGCGGGCTGGTTGCGAAGGTGACGCCGCTCTTCGTTTCGCTCATCGGGCAATCGGAAGCGCAGGGCGCGCTGCCCACGCTCTACGCGGCCCAAATGCCGCAGATCGAAGGCGCGGGGTTATCGGCGAGCTCGCGCGACGGCGTGCAGGGCGGACACTTCTACGGCCCCAACGGGTTCCGCCAGATGCGCGGCTATCCGGTCGAAGTCCGCGCCGAAGCTCAGGCGTACGACGAATCGCTGGCGCGCAGGCTCTGGGACGTTTCCGAGCAGCTTACCGGCACAGGCTATGCGCTGCCAGCCTGATCGCTGAGGGCTCACCCGTTTTTCCCGCCGTGCCTGAGCCGCTGCACGCGGCGCGCGTTGCGGCGAATCGTCCCCATCTTCTTCTTCGCCGCTTTCTGGCGCGGAGTCACCGAACGGCCATAGAGCTGGTGGCTGGTGCTGCCCGTCTCGTACTGCAAGTAGCCGTTGGGACGGACTCCGAAGGCGCGCAGCGGCAGCTTCAGATGATTGGTCCGCCCACTGCCGCCGGTCATGCCGTAGTAGGCTTTGCCCACAAAGTTCGAGACCGCGATATCGCCGATCCGGTACGTATCGCCCTGAGTAGGGTCGCAGACCTCGAGGTCGTAGTAGACGGTGCGGTCGGGAGCTTTGGGATGCGGGCCGGAAATCGTGAACACGACATCCGGATCGGCAAGAAGCTCCAGCACCTCGTGCGAGAGCGTGGACGGCCAGTCTTCTCCGTACTCCTTGCAGATATCCAGATAAACGAAGCCGTACGGCAAACGCTGGTTGTTGGCTGAGTGGTAGCCCAGCGCGCCCTTCACTCCCGTGGTGGGATCGTTCGACGACTCGCCCAGATAGATAATGGCGTCCGCGTCTTTTTGGACGGGCGCCCGTTGGCTGCCCAGCGGCAGAGCAATGGCCTTGAGCGTGGCGCCGATGCCCCACTCCGGCTGGAAGTCCCGACGAACCTGCCTGGCAAGGGTTGCCACGACCGCGCGGAACCGGTGCTGGGGAATCGACACAGACACGTTGGCGAGCGTCAGTTGCATGGGCATTCTCCTGGATGGCTGCCCAACAGCATAGACCAGGAGAGGCAGAAACTGCCCCGGACTGCGATGGGTCGATACGCCCCGGCGCGCAGATTCCGGCTCAACGCCGGATGCCGAAAGCCAACCGCAGTTCTACCGCATCCGCTCGCGCACTTCCGGCCGGATCAGATAAAGGAACAGGATCATGTTGAAGGCGGCGCCGACCAGCATCAGGTACCTGTGATACTCGACGGCCATCCACATCTCCTGGGTGCCGGAGAGAAAGATCGCCGCCAGCGACATGGCCCAGCCCCAGCGCTTCTGGCGCAGCAGGCCCTGGCCGGCAGCGGCAAACGCCGCGCACAGGATCAGCATGACCTTAGGCATCTGGCCGCGGCTGATGGGGACCAGCCACAGCACGCACATCAGAAACATGTAGAGGCCGATGGCCGCAACGCCAGGCTGCGGCCGTCTCTTCTCTTCTTCGCTCATAAAGTATGAAGATAAGCCAGCAGGTCGCGCAGTTGCTCGTCGCTGAGCTGGGTGCCAGGCATCATGTTTCGCCCGCCCAGGATCACCGGGGTGACACGCGCATCGTTGGCCGGCGCCCCGCTGGGCAGATATTTCTTGCGATACATGGCGAACAGGCTGGGCCCGTGCAGGTCGCCGGTCTGATTGGCATAGTGGCAGCTCGCGCAATCCTGCTGATAGACGACGCGCCCCTGAGCCTCTTCCGGCGTCAGCTCGCTCACCGCCTTCGACGGCCCCAGCGAGGGCCCACAGCCCGCGAGCAGCACCGCTCCCGCCATCATCGACGCAGCCAGCCAACCTTTCCCGATCACGTTGAGGACCTCTACTCTCTACGCTACACGCTAAGCCCTGCCTCTAATTCCCGTCTGCGACGGCCGTCACAATCTTGTCCATCGCCACGCGCGCGGCGTTCGTCGACGGATCGTGATTGTTCACCAGCACGGAAAACACCAGGGTCTTCCCGCTCTTGGCCGTGAGATAACCGCTCAGCGCGTTCACCTCGCCCAGCGTCCCGGTCTTCGCGAAGACGCGCCCTTTCAGCTCGCCCTGGAAGCGATCGTCGAGCGTGCCATCCACTCCGCCCACCGGCAGCGCCGATTTGTACAGCGCGCCCCACGGCTGCCTGGAGGCATAGACGAGCAGGGTGGTCGCCGCGCGCGGCGTAATCAGATCCGCCGGCGACAGCCCCGAGCCGTCGTAGAAAACGAAATCTCCCGGATTGACGCCCGCGCTGATGAGGAACTGCCGCACCACGCGCGCGCCCTGGGCGATCGATCCATCGTCGCCCTCCAGCCGGCCCACCAGCCGCTGATACAGCTCCGCGTGCAGGTTCTGGCTCACTTTCAGTGTGACCGTCACGTCGTCGCTCAGCGGCGGTGAATCGTGCGTGGCCAGGACGCGCAGGCCGGTATCCGGCGGGGCAATCGTTTTTGCCGAGATGGGACGCAGCACCACGGCCTGGTCCACTTCCGCACGATAATCCTCGGTGTCGACGGGATTGCGATGCCACGCCCGCGCCGTTCCCGACACCACCACGCCGCGCGCCAGCAGCATCTGCCGCAGCGCCGTGGCTGCAAACTCCGCGGGATCGATAATCGCCAGGCCCTCGTGCATGCCGTTGGGCGTGATCGCGCCGTAGAGCCGAATCATCCGGCTGCCCGGCGCGCGATCGATGCCTGAGTGCGCCTGCGTTCCCGGCGCCGCAATCGTCAGCGAATTCTCCAGCGTGTAAAACGGCACATTGGGGACCCACGCTACCACTGTGGCCGCGCCTCCCACTGCGGGCGCCGTCGTCGCAGGCGCCGTGCCGGACTCGGTCTGCGCCTGCGGTGGCGTATTCGGCGGTGGCGGCGTCACGTTCAGGTAAACGATGTTGTCGTTGACGGTCAGCGCGCTCACCGGCGCGCCGTAATCCCACAGCAGGTCGTCCCAGGCCCAGTCTCCGCCGTAGCGTTCCCACGGAAACCACGAGTCGTCGCCGATCACGTCGCCATCGATCCTGCGCACGCCGGCCTTCACCACCTGATCGGCCAGATTCTCGAGAGCCTGCAGCGGAGGATTCGGCCGCTCCGTCCTCTCGACGTACGGATACGCGCGCCCTGACATCGTGGGATCGCCGGAGCCCAGCAGCCGCACATCGCCGGTCAGCGTGCCCTTCGCATCGATCGTGCCCGACGTGACGACGCGTGTCTCCCACGTCGCGTCCGCCGGAACCAGCGCCAGCAGCGTCGCCGCGGTGAACAGTTTCGCGTTCGACGCGGGCTCAAACAGTTGCCCATCGTTGAGCGCGAAAACCGGCTTGCCTTCCGCCGTCACCACCGAAATGCCAAAGTGCGCGCGCGATACCGCGGGATCGGCGAGGATCTGCTCGATCGCCGCCGCCAGCGTCGAGGGCTTTTCCGCCTTTGCCTTCTTGTGATGGTTCGCCGCCGAGGCGGGCGCGACGAGCGCGGCCATGAGGGCTACCCAGGCGATCAGCTTCTGCGTCGATCGAATGCGAGCGCGTCTTTCCCCTGGCCGTTTCATCCGTGGCCGCTACTCTCCTGAGGTTTGTGCGTTGCGGAGCCGAAATTCCTCCCGAGTGTAGCATCGTTCTCGATGGCTTTCGTTCGCCGCGCCGCCGTCGACTGGCAAATGCGCACGCGTTCTCTGGCGCTGGGCGCGCGCACGCTCGTGATGGGGGTTCTTAACGTCACGCCCGACTCGTTTTCTGACGGCGGCCTCTATTGCTCCGCCGATGCGGCGACCGCGCAGGCGCTGGCGCTGCTCGACGAGGGCGCGGATCTCGTCGACATCGGCGGCGAATCCACGCGGCCCGGCCTCGCCCAGCTCAGCGTGAGCGCGCAGGAAGAGCAGGATCGCATTCTCCCCGTGGTCGAAGCGGTGCTGCGCGAGCGGCCGGCTGCGGTGATTTCGGTGGATACGTACAAGGCCACGACCGCCCGCGCTGCGGTTGCGGCCGGCGCGGAAATCGTGAACGACATCAGCGGATTCACATGGGACGATGCGATGGCTTCAACCTGCGCCGAGCTGCAATGCGGCGTCGTGCTGATGCACACCCGCGGCGCTCCGCCGGAATGGCCGACGCTGCCGCGCCTCACCGCGACGGAGGTCGTGACTCTGGTCCGCTACGGCCTTGCGCATTCGCTCGATCGCGCTCTGGCTGCGGGTGTCCATCGCAGCCGCATCGTGCTCGATCCCGGCTACGGCTTCGGCAAACGATTCGACGAGAACCATCCGCTGCTCGCCCACCAGGACGAACTGCTCGCCCTCGGCCGGCCGCTGCTCGCCGGCGTCTCCCGCAAGTCGTTTCTGGGAAAGATTCTCAGCATGGCGCTCCACGTGGACGACGTCCCGGCAAGCGAACGCGGCAACGCCACGCTGGCGGCGACGACGGCCGCGATTCTTGCCGGCGCGTCCATCGTCCGCGTCCACGACGCGCGCCCCGCGCGCGAAGCCGCCGCCATCGCCGACGCGATTCTCGCTGCGCTCTAAACGTTTGGGGCGTCCCTGTCTCGGTGGGCTGCACTGATATCCACGCCGCGTCCTGCAGGTTGAACGCTGTCCTCACGCCACCACATCCAGCTCGGTGCCGCGCCCTTCCTCCGGTTCACTGGCTTCGGCCTCGGCCTCTGCTCGCTCCTTGGCCTCCGCTTCGCTCTCCGGAACTTCTTCCACGAACTTCCGCCGCCGGTTCTCGCGCTGCTGCCACGCCGGAATCGCCTCCGGCCTCACCCCGCCCATCTGCGCTATCCGATCGACTTCCATAGCCTGTTCCTCGGAATCCGGTGCTTGCCGTACACCGAGAGCTTCGGCCTGACGCCAGAGGAACTTGAGAGACGGCCGCGCAATCGACTTGCCACTCCCGCCATCCCGTCCGGTTCCGAGCCAGTTTGTCCACGGCGCTCCCGCGTATCCTGAGGACAAAGCATGGGCCGCATCCGCGTTCTTTCCGACCAGGTCGCCAACCAGATCGCCGCCGGCGAGGTCGTCGACCGCCCTGCCTCCGTCGTGAAGGAGCTGCTGGAGAACGCGCTCGACGCCGGAGCCACGCGCATCCGCGTCGAAGTCGAAGCCGGAGGCCGACGCCTGATCCGCATCGCCGATAACGGCTGCGGCATGGTCCGCGACGACGCCCTGCTGGCCTTCGAGCGCCACGCGACTTCGAAAATCCGCTCGTCCGACGATCTGCTCTCGATCGCCACTCTCGGCTTCCGCGGCGAAGCGCTGCCGTCCATCGCCTCGATCGCCCGCGTCGAGCTGACGACGCGTCCGCCCGATTCGCCGGCCGGCACGCGCCTCGAAATCGCCGGAGGCAAAATCCTAGCGGTCGAAGACGCGGGAGGGCCCCACGGCACCACGCTTTCGGTCCGCGATCTCTTCTTCAACACGCCCGCGCGGCGCAAATTTCTCCGCGCCGAGACGACGGAGCTGGCACACGTCACCGCGCTGGTGACGCATTACGCGCTCGCGCATCCGGAGATTCACTTCGAGCTGCACTCGGCTACGCACGCGCTGCTCACCGCGCCGCCGGTCTCCGAGGCATCGGAGCGGATTTACCAGATCTTCGGCCGTGAAACCCTCGATCAGCTCATTCCGCTGGCCGCCGAGCGAGCTTTCGATCACGCCGGACTGCCCGAGCCGCCGCCGTGGCGGCGCGATGCCGACTACGCTCCGCCCGATCCCGGACGCCTGCGCGCCACGGGATTTGTCTCGCGCCCCGCACTGCAGAAGCTCAATCGGAACTCGATCTACATCTTCGTCAACCAGCGCCTCATCCGCGACCGGCTCATCCTGCACGCGATCACTGAGGCTTACCGCAACATCATTCCGCCGACGTCGTTCCCGGTGATTCTGCTGTTTCTCGAAATGCCGGCGCACGAAGTCGACGTGAACGTGCACCCTGCGAAGACCGAGGTCCGCTTCCGGCAGCAGTCGCTCGTCCACGACTTCGTCCGCGACTCGATCCGCGCCACGCTGATGAAGACGCGCCCCGGCGCCAGCTTCGTCGACGCGATGACGGCCAGTCCCCGCGCTTCGTCGGCACTTGTACCCGAGTCGGCCGTCGAAGACATGCTGGTTTCCGCGCTGCCCGAATCGGAAGCACCGCCGCAGGGCGACGACGCGGCGTCGTTCACGCTCGCCCCGCCCGAGCCCCACCCGGAAGAAGTACCGCTGCCGTTTTCCGCAGGCATGGCGAGCGAGGAAGCTGAAACCGCTGCCGTCGCCAGGGCAAACGCTGCGTTCTCAGCGGCCCCCGAATTGGGGCCTGGGGCCACCGGCCTGAGGCCCAGTCCCAACGGCCACGCCTGCTCCGCCCCCGCACTTCCCGAAGGCGGCGAACCCGCTCCCTCGTTGCACTCGCTCGCCTCGCTCAAGCCCCTCGGCCAGTTGCGCGAGTCGTTCATCCTCGCCACCAACGACGAGGGTCTGTGGATCATCGATCAGCACGTCGCCCACGAGCGCGTGCTCTTTGAGAAGATTCTGCGCGAGCGGCAGACCGAGCGCGTCGAGCGCCAGCGCCTGCTGATGCCCATGCTCATCGATCTGCTGCCCGCGCAGATGGTGGTCTTCGCCACGCTCGCCGATGAGCTGGAGCGCAACGGCTGCGAAGCCGAGCCCTTCGGTCCGCACACCATCGCCATCAAGGCTGCGCCCTCCGGCCTTGGAGGCCGCGAGCTGGAGCGCATGATCCACGAAGTCCTCGAGCAGCCCGGAGCCTCCGCGCAGTCCGACAACCTCGAAGCCGCCCGTACCCGCATCGCCGCTTCCATCGCCTGCCACGCCGCCATCAAGGTGAACATGCCGCTCGATCCGGCGCGTATGGAGTGGCTTCTTGCCGAGCTGGCCCGCACCGAACACCCCACCAGCTGCCCGCACGGCCGCCCCATTGCTTTACGATATTCATGGAAAGACATTCAGCGGGCCTTCCAGCGCATTTGACCTTGTCATCCTGAGCGAAGTTCGGCGCGCGATCGCGCGGCGAACCTGCATTCCGAATTCAACCGTCAACCGAAGCAGGCATTTTGAATCAGCAACAGTTACAAACCGCGCGCGCCAAACTGTGGCGTCACTCCAACCCCGTTGTCACGCTCGACGACGCCTCCGCCTGGCTTGAAGAAATCGGCCTGTGCCTGTTTCTCCCGCGTCCCGTGCAGCTTCCCGCGCCTGCGCCGTCGTTCGTCGAAGCGTGTCTTGGCGCCGCGAGCGCCGCGCCGCCGCCCGACGCCATCGCGAAGGCCACCGAGCTGGCCTATCGCCTCGTCGCGGAAGGCCGCTCCGTGCCGCTCAACCTGCTGGGCACGTTTTCTGAGCAGCCCGACTTCCTCGTGACTCCCGATGTACTTCCGTGGGTCGCCGCCGTCCGCGGCGATCGCCAGTGGAAGACCGCGCCCGGCGGACGCACCTCGCCCATCGTCCTCCGCACCTGGACCGCCCTTGACCAGAACGGATCGCTCACCGCCGTCGAAATCCGCGAGTTGCTCGGCCGCGAACTCACCGAAGCCGCCGTCCTCCGCGCGCTCATCGAGCTGTGGACCACCCTCCGCGCCGCGCCCATTTACGCGCAGGGCGAGCCCACGCGCTGGAGCCTGCTGAAAACGGGCTACGCGCGCCAGCTCACCACCGCCGCGAATACCGCACTGCCCACGGCGCTTTCCGCGCTGGCTTCCCTCTATCTGCGCTCCGCCATCGCTGCCAGTGCCGAAGAGGCCGAGATCTTCCTCTCGCCCCTCACCGCGCGCTCGCGCATCCGCGAAATGCTGCACGGCATGACCGCGGCGCGCCAGTTTGGATCGCTCTCGCTGGCCTCGCAAACGCTGCTCTTCGTCGAAGGCTCACTGCCCGAGACGCCCGAGGAGCCCGCGCCCCAGGAGGCGGCGACCGAAGCTGCGCCGGCAGCAACAGCTGAGGCGGATCAGGGGCGCCCCCCGCGACGTCCACCCTTCGGCGAGAAACCTCGCCCGCGCCGCGAATTCGGCGGGAAGCGACCGGCCTTCGGCGGGAAACCGGAACGCCGCGAATTCAGCGGTAAGCGTCGGCCATTCCGCGACAAGGCCGGCCCGCGTCCGTTTCAGAATCGGCGCGACGACCAGCCCCGCGATTTCTCGAAGCGCCGCGAAGGTCGCCCCGCCGGGAAATTTTCGCCCCGTGACGAACGCGGTCCCTCGCAGTTCCGCCCGCGCCGCGACGACCGTCCCGCCACGGGTTTTCCGCAGAAGCGAGAAGAGCGCCCGCCTTTCCAGCGCCGCGACGAGGGAGCCGAGCGTCCCCGCCGTGACGAGCCATTCGAACGCCCGCGCCGAGAAGGCCGTCCCGCAGCAGGATTTGCGCAGCGCCGCGAGAATCATCCGTGGCAGAAAGACCGGCCTCGGGCCGGTGCCAAACCCAGCGATCGCAGCCCCTCGCGTCCGCGGTTCGAGAAGCGCGAGCAGAGCGATTCCGGCTTCGCTCCGCCGCGCGGCAAGCCCTTCGGCCGCAAGCCCGATTTCGGCAGCGTCCCCGATCGTGGTCCGCGCCAGGATCGCAAAGGCGAGCGCCCCGGCTTTCGCCGCAGCGAATCGCGGGGCCCCAGGGATGACCGTCCCCGCCGCCCCGATACGCGTACCGGCGAACGTTCCGATTCCCGCCGCCCCTTCGGCGCGGGCAAGTTCCGCTCCGGCCCGCCGCGGAAACCGCGCGGCGATCGCCCGCCTTCGCGATTCGGCCAAGGCCCCGGCCAGAGCAAACCCCGCTTCGGGCGGGGTTCCAGCAAGCCAGCCTTGGGCAACGGCCCACGCAAACCGGGCTTCGCCAGGGGCCCGGCTGAGGACAAGCCCCGCTTCGGCAAGGGCCCCGGAAAACCGCGCTTTGGAAAAGGTCCCGGCGGACCGGGCAAGGGCAGGACCGGCTCTGCGGCCGGCGGCGCGAAACCGTCGCGCTTCGGCGGCAGCCGATCCTTCTCGAAACCGCCGCGCAAAAATTTCCCGCGATCCTCCGCGCCGCGCAGCGGGAAACCGCGCAAGAATCGTAGCCAGGAAGAGAGCTCGGAATGAAGCGCGGGCCCATCATCGCCATCGACGGCCCCGCGGGAGCCGGCAAGAGCACGGTCGCGCGTCACCTCGCCCAGCACTTCGGGCTGCTGAATCTCGAAACCGGCGCGATGTACCGGGCCTTCGCGCTCAAAGCCATCCTCTCCGATCAGGATTTCGACGACGCTGCGTCCCTTGAGCGCCTCGCGCGCGGGACGGTCATCACGCTCGAAGCCGAACGCGCCGGCAACCGCGTTCTGCTCGACGGACAGGACGTCACGGAGCGCATTCGCGACTCCGATGTGACCCAGGGCGCTTCGCGCGTCAGCGTGCATCCCGCCATCCGCGCCTGGATGGTCGACTTGCAGCGCGATCTCGGCCGCCGCGGCGGCGTGGTCATGGAAGGCCGCGACATCGGTACCGTGGTTTTTCCCGATGCCGACGTGAAAGTCTTCCTCGACGCTTCGCCGGAAGCGCGCAGCCAGCGCCGCTACGAGCAGAACAGTTCTTCAGCCGCGGCCACCCCTGCCCAGGCGGATCGCTCGGTCGTTTCTCAGGAACTCCGCGAGCGCGACGAGCGCGACCGCAATCGCTCCAACTCGCCGCTGCGTCCCGCGTCCGATGCCATCGTGATCGACTCCACGTCGCTCACTCTCGACCAGGTTCTCACCCGCATCGAGGACCTCGTGCGCCCGCTGTTCGAAGCCCCTCAACCCACGCCGGCCCACTGACAGAGAAGCAAGAGGCGCAGCCGGCAACTCCGGCTGAGACCGCTTCGCTTCCTGTTATCCGCTCAGCGGCAACGCGGTCAGGTGTGCGGGTTAGCTGCCGAGCAGCGAATGGAGCTGATGCAGGCGGAGGCGGATAAGCTCGGATTGCAGCGAGCTTACGGGCAGCCTGGGAAGCGCGAGACGCGCGAAGGAAATCCACGCATCGCGCAGAGCGATCCACTTTTCTTCGGTGGCGCGAATGCCTGCGGGATTCACGGTGACGTATTGCCACTGGCTGGCCGGCGCGTGCTGAATCTGCTGATAGACCTCGTTCAGTTTGCGGTCCAATGCGGCGATCTGCGCCGGCGTCGCGGACGGCAGATCGCCTTTGCCGCAGCGCTGCAGGTTGATGAGGAACTGATCGCGCAGTTTGGCCTCTTCGTCGAGCTGAAAGGCGCCCCGCGAGGTGCCGGAGAGATCGACCTCGTTGCGGATGCGCGCGTCTTCGAATGCGGACTCGGCAGCCTGCAGGGCGGGAAAAGCGGCGCGCGCAGCCGGCGGAAGGGTGGCGACGAGCGCGTCGATCCTGCGCCGGCGCACGGTGTCGAGAGCGGCCGCCTGAATGCTCGTGCAGGTTCCGTCGCTTAAGCCGCTGGTGGTGTCGTCGCAGAGATCGAAGGGCTTGTCTCCGGGACCATTGGTTTTGAGCGACTCGAGATGGCCGATGCGGTAGGTATCTTCGGCTTCGGCAGCCCAGTCATTTTCGCAGGCGAAACGGATGGCGAGGTCGAAGTTGCGCGCTACGCCGTATCCGTTGGCGTAGAGCATGGCAAGCACGCCGGGACCGTAGACCATATTGCCCTGGGTGTGTTGCGGGTGCGCGTATTGGTACCAGCCGCACTGGAGCGCGGCGGGGTAATCCGGCGGATCGCCGTATCCGTAATAGAGTTTGGTTTCGTTGCAGTGTGCGAGCTGATCGGCGGTCAGCGGTCCTGCGCTAACCGGCGGCGGCAGAGGCTGGGATTTGGCCGCGTCGCAAACCTTTTCCCAGTTGGGGTCGGCCTGCGGAGCCGATTGCGCGTGCAGCGGAGCGCACGGCAGCAGTGAGGCGGCGAGCAAGACGGCAGAAGGCAACCAGATCCGGGAGCGCATGGCGGTATGCGGTAGTAGTGTAGCGGAGCGGATGGGGTCATGCGCCGATCGCAGCTGAGCGCCAGGCAACCGCAGGTCGGTGGCCGCGCGCTGCGCTCCTCAGGATGACAAGCGGGTGGAACGCCACATCCTTAGCGCAGCAGGACGACGGCGTTGTAGGTGATGTGGAGGAGGATGCAGGGGACGAGGCGTCCGGTCTTTTTGAAGACGAGGCAGTTGGTGGCGCCGAGCAGGAAGACGGGCGGCCAGGCGAGCAGGGGGTGGTAGACGACGAAGAACGCGGCGGCGCCGACGACAGCGCGCCATCCGCCCCACTCGCGATCGAGGGCGCGATAGAGCAGGCCGCGAAAGAGATACTCCTCGGCGAAGGGCGCGATACCGACGGCCATGATGGCGTAGCCGAGGCGGAGGCTGGGAATTTGCCGCATCAGCTCGTCGGATTTGCGCATTGCGTCGGCGATGGAGGGGATGTGGCGCATGGCGGCGGCGTATCCGTGAGCGGTAAGGCCGAGGGCGAGACCGATGGCGAGCGCGGCGCCGAGAGCGGAGAAAAGTCCTGAACCGGAAAGGCCGTAGCTTTCAGCGAAGGAGAGCGTGGGCGCGTTGACGTAGTCGGAGAGGCTGAGGTCGTGGCGGGTGAGCGGCACCTGGCCGTGCTGCCACGTCCAGACCTGATTGGATTCGACGCCGCGCCCATGAAGAAAAACGGCAGTGCCGAGAAAGACGACGCCGGCGGCGATGGCGTAAGCGACGGCCTGCGCGATGCCCAGCTCATTGTGCGGGACGAAGAAGGCCGCGCCTCCGACGAGGATCGCTCCTGATTCGATGAGGAGGCTGATGGCGACCATGGCGTGCATGAGGGTGGGCGGCGGGGGGAGCTTCTCCGACCAGGGATCGTAGAGGAAGGGCAGGCGGGCGCGGAAGTTCTGCCACATGGCGGCGGCGGTGAGATACGAGAAGACGATGCCCATGACGGCGATGTTCCACTGCTGGGTGAAGACGCCGATGGCGAAGGTGAGCATGCCGAGCTGGGTCGCGGAGCGGCGTCCCCAGGGAATTTTCTGGGCTTCGCCGGACGATGAGGGTACGGTGACGAGGGTGACGGACTTCTCGGCCATGCTGCGCGCGAAGAAGAACCAGCCGACGGCGACGAGGCCGATCTTCCACGCCTGCGCGGGGTAGAGGAAGACGGCCCATCCGAGAACGAGCGCAACCATGCCGGAAGAGATGAGCGACCAGAGCCAGGCTTTGGCTTTGAGCAGGCTTTCGATGCCACGCGGCCAGGTGAGGGCGATCCAGAGAGCCTGGCCTTCGGAGAGGAGCGACTTGGGGCCGAGGATCCAGAGGAAATAGGTGCCGAAGAGGATGGCCGCGCCGCAGAGGTAGTTCCACGCGCCGTTGGCGCGGGCGACGATGCCGCGCAGGTTGAAGAGCTGGAAGCCGGCGACGGTGAGCGGGATGAGGATGGTCTGCACGATGGCGCTGCGATCGCGCAGGAACCAGAGGAATTCCTTGCGGTAGAGGGGATCGCGTCCGAAGTGGGCGGAGGTGCGCGTGCGACGGGAGGGCGCGATGTCGGAGGTGGCGCCGGCGAGCCCGCGCTCGGTGCCCCAGATGGTGAAGGCGATGCCGGAGGCGATGGCGACGAGGGAGGCGGTCCAGCAAAAGGCGATGCCGAGGAGGAAGTGGAAGCCGGCAGGCGCCGCGATGAGAGAGCCGTGGCGCTGCGTGTCGCTCCAGGGTCCGCCGAGAAAGAGCTGGAGCCAGGGCCAGGGCAGCGCGGAGAGCCAGGCGAGGGGCTTGCCCGCGAAGTGAATGACTTTGGCGATGAAGAAGCCGGCGACGAGGAGCAGCATCATGGTGGAGTAGCCGATCCAGCTCATGAAGCCGATGACGGCGCCGCGGGTGCGCGTGGAGCAGCGCAGCATGACGCCGATCTCGATGGCCTTGCCGAGGCAGGCGGCGGCGATGGTGATGGGCACGCCGACGAGGATGGCGGCGACGAGGCCGGCGATGGGGCCGTAGACGAGTCCATAGACCGCGCCGGGAAACAGCGGAGCGGACCAGAACATCGGGTTGGCGGCGAGCGGGGAGAGGATTTCGGCGAGGAAGACGGCGCTGGGCGGAACGGGGTGAGAGAAGAGCCATTCCCACAGGGGATGGCGGCGGCGCTGGATGTCGAGCTCGAGGCCTTCTCCCTGAAAGACGAGCATGACGATCCACCAAAGCAGGGCGAGGGAGCCGAGCAGGATGGGGACGGGGCCGGTGAACGCAAGTTGGCGGATGCCAGGCGCGGCGTCGCGGGCGAGGACGAGATCATCGGCGCCGTGGGCGCGGACGGAATCGCGGAGTTTTTGCTCGATCTGGGATTCGGAGCCGCCGTAGCGTTGCGCGAGCTGGCGGGCCTCGGAGTGGAATGAGTTGTGCTCGGAACGGATGTCGGGATCAACGCAGCCATTGCAATTCGCGGCGTTGGCGACTTCGTCGTAAAACCATTCGTTGACGATGATTTTGCCGCGCTGCTCCCAGGCGAGACGCTGACCGGCTTCGATCGAGGACCAAAGGACGAAGGCGGCGCAGCCGTGGATGAAGGCCATGAAGAGGGCGGCGAAGACGACGCCCATGCGGCTCCAGTCGACAGCGTTCTTCCGGCCGGTGCGCTGGTTGAGCAGCTCGCGCTGGCGCTTGATACGGCCCCTCGAGCGGCGGCGCGCAGAAACGAGCAGCAGGCGGACCGTGGCGAAAAAGCCGGGCGTGGATTGGGTGACCGTGGGCATGCGCGATCTAGGATTGCGGCGGACGCGCGGTGAGGCGGAGGAAGATGTCTTCGAGCGAGTCGGCGGGCAACTGGCCGTACTGCGCGCGGAGATCGCCGATGGAGCCCTTCGCGACCACAGCGCCGTCGTTGATGATGACGGCGTGGGAGCAGAGGCGCGTGACGTGATCCATCAGGTGGGTGGAGAAGAGGACGGTGGCGCCGGCGGCGGCGGTAGAGGAGATGAGGTCGTAGAAGAGGTGGGTGGATTCAACGTCGAGCCCGTTGGTGGGCTCGTCGAGCACGAGCAGTCGCGGCTGGTGGAGCAGGGCGAGCAGGAGGCCGAGCTTTTTCTTCATGCCGCGCGAGTAGTCCTCGGCGTAGTTGTC
Source organism: Acidobacteriaceae bacterium (assembly GCA_035503555.1). Classification (GTDB taxonomy): domain Bacteria; phylum Acidobacteriota; class Terriglobia; order Terriglobales; family Acidobacteriaceae; genus Palsa-343. The sequence goes on from DATJTG010000203.1 coordinate 20,239, forward strand.
AATGTCGTCGGAGAGGCGAAGTTGGGCGATGACCGGCGTGATGCGGTCCATGGCGTCGCGGACGTCGAGGCCGTGCATGGCGGCGCTAAGCTCGAGGACTTCGCGGCCGGAGAGATACGAGTAGAAGACAGGCTCGTCGGGGAGGAATCCGATGAGGCGCTTGGTGGCGACGCGGTCTTCGAAGGCGTCGAGGGATTCGATGAGCAGGCGGCCTTCGGTGGCTTTGAGGATGCCCATGAGCAGGCGGAAGAGCGTGGTTTTGCCGGCGCCGTTGGGGCCGAGGAGTCCGCAGATCTGGCCGGCGGGCACGGCGAAGGAGATGTTGCGGAGGGCAATCTTGCCGCCGAAGGATTTGGTGAGGTTCTCAACGGCGACGAGCGGCGAGGGTCCGGGCACAGCGGACGGGGTTTCGTCGGGAGTTGCGGCCGGGACCGCGTCGTCAGGGGCAACGGGAACGAGATCGCTCATGGCTGCGGTTTGCCGGTGAAAAATGGCTGCCGATGGAGACGAGGATACGACAGAAAGGGACGAACGCTCAGAGCAAATTAGGCAGGGACTGCAGAAGGAGCGCTCGGGAGGGTGAGGGCGGTGATGCCGTCTTCCTGGCCGAAGGCCTGCGTGGCCTGCAGGCCTGTTCGGCGCTGGGGCGGCTGGCGACAAGCCACGCGAGGCGCTGGAAGCCGAAGATTTCTCCGCTGGCGTTGCGGGGTTCGAGAAGGCCGTCGGTGGAGAGGACCAGGAAATCCTCAATTTGCAACTGCAACTGTGACTCTTCGCTGCGCGACTCGGGCTCGAGGCCGAGAGGGAGCGAGCCGGCGAGGGAAAGCTCGCTGCCGTGCAGGAAGGGGGCGGGATGGCCGGCATTGGCGAGGGCCCTGACCGTGACGGCGGAGCGCCCGTCGATACGGCGTCAGGGTGGGGGCGCGCCGGATCGGAGACCGCGCGAATTGATCGGGCATTAATGCCCCTTCCCGGCGGAGTTGACAGGATGATGAACAGGGATTGCCGATGCTGTTAGCGAAGTACACCCCAGGGGCGAGATTCGGGACAGGTCCTGGAAGATGGTGGGGCGCCGTACCCGTTGCACTGCTGACGGGAGCGGTCCTCGCGGGAACGCCGACCGCGCTCCCTGCGCAGCAGGCAGCACCGGGAGCCTGCCCGCGGCCGGCGGCAGGCAGCGTGGTAGCGGAGCCGCCGGAAGTGCAGAGCCGCAACGGCGTTCTGGAGATCACTCTGACGGCGCGCGACGTGAAGGAGCCGGACGGGCGCACACGCTATTGCTTCACCGACGACGCGGGGCACGAGTCGCCGACGCTGCGCGTCGCGCCGGGGGATCTCGTCGTCATACATCTGAAGAACGCGATGACCATGTCAGGGGACGAGGCAGGAACGGCGCCCATGTCGATGCGAGCTCTGCCTGGGGACACGTGCACGAGCGGCGTGATGGACGCGATTGCCACCAATCTGCACTTCCACGGCATGACGATGCCGCCAGCCTGCCACCAGGATGATGTGCTGAAGACTGCGGTGCAGCCGGGAGCGACGTTCGATTACCGGTTCCGCGTGCCGGACGACGAGCCGGCGGGGCTCTACTGGTATCACCCGCATATCCACGGGTTCACCAAGCCGCAGGTGCTGGGCGGAGCGTCGGGCGCAATCGTGGTGGAAGGGATCGAGCGGGTCCGCCGCGAGACGGCGGGATTGCCGGAGAGGGTCTTTGTCATTCGCGATGAGGATCTGGCGCACCCGAACGCCCCGCCCTCGCCCTCGGAGCCGGTGGTGCCGCATTTTCTGATCGACCGGGACGGAGATGCCGCAAACACGGGGACAGGCTTCGGCAGGCCGGCCAAGGATTTGACGATCAATTACGTGCCGGTGCCCTATCCGGATTATCCGCCGGCGACGATCGAGATGAGGCCAGGCGAGCGGCAGTTGTGGCGGGTGCTGAACTCGTCGGCGATCACCTATCTGAACCTGGAAGTCCTGTACAACCGGCAGCCGCAGCCCCTCGCGCTGGTGGCGATGGATGGCGTGCCGATCGGCGAGTATCCGCCGCAGGTGACGGGTGTGCCGGACGGCGTGAACACGCAAATGCATCTGGGCATTCCACCGGGAGCGCGGGTGGAGTTTATCGTGCAGGGGCCGCCGGAAGGCACGCCGGCTCTGCTGGTGACGCGGACGGTGGATACGGGACCAGGCGGCGAGAACGATCCGAACCGAGCGCTGGCAACGATCGTGGCGAAGGCCGACGCACCGGAGCCTCCGGTGCGGCTGGCGAGCGATCCGAAGCCGATGCCGCCGCCGCGCCTGCCGTGGCTGGGCGGCGTGACGCCGGTGCGCGTGCGGCACCTGTACTTCTCAGAGAAGCTCGATAACCCGAACGATCCAACCAGCGCGGTGGAGTTTTACCTCACCGAAGAAGGGCAGACACCGAAGGCGTTCGATATGCGCGCGCCGCCGAACATCGTGGTGCGGCAGGGAACGGTGGAAGACTGGATCATCGAGAACCGTTCGCAGGAACTGCACGACTTTCACATCCATCAGCTGCATTTTCTGCTGCTGGAATACATGGGACGCGCGGTGCATGAGAATTTTCTGCGCGACACGGTGAACGTGCCGTACCAGAACGGGCGGCTGCTGGAGTATCCGAGCGTGCGGATCCGGATGGATTTCCGCGACCCCAATATCGTGGGGGTATTCCCGTACCACTGTCACATTCTGGAGCACGAAGACAAGGGAATGATGGGAACGATTGAAGTGTTGCCGGCGGCGAACGGATGCGCGGATGGGAAGGAATCATCGTGCCTGAAAGCGGCGGATCGCGCGGAAACGGGAACCAGGGGCGGCCGTTAAGGTTACGGTTTGGTAAATATCAACAGGTTGGATCGAGCGGACTCGCAATATTAACCGTCTTGTCATCGCACAGGCACCAAAGGTAATTTGCGGTCCCCTATATTCCTCCATGGTTGAAGCCCCAGCCTCAACCAGGAGGAAAGATGACGGCAAAGGAAATCGCATCTACCGCTCTGCGGACGCTGCGCACTGGAGTGGTCACCGTGGCCATGTTCCAGTTCGTACTTGGCGCGCCGCTGGCGAGCGCCCAGTCCCCGGACTCATCGCGCGATGACGAGACCGCAACCCCCATCAAGCACGTGATCGTGATCATCGGTGAAAACCGCAGCTTCGATCATGTGTTCGCGACGTATGTGCCGAAGAACCACGGCGAGAAAGTCTGGAACCTGCTGTCGGAGGGAATCGTGAAAGCCGACGGATCGCCCGGGCCGAACTTCGCCAAAGCCGAGCAGAAGGCGGCGTTCGACGAGCAACCGGATGCCTTCCTGCTGAGCCCGAACAAGGCGACGTTCCAGAACGGCGTGCTGCCGGCGCCGCTGGTGGGCGGGCCGGAAAGCTCGTATGTGGCCAACAACAGCCTGAGCCTTGCCGAGCAGTCGGAGAACGGACTGGCGCAGGGCTACTACAAGTACCTGGTGAGCGGCGGAACGGGACAGACGTCGAAGACCCCCGACGCGCGCATCACGAACGTCAACAGCCTGCCTCCCGGGCCCTTTGAGCTGACCAACGGCAAGGCATTTACCTACGACTCGTATGCTGCGAGCCCGGTGCACCGCTTCTACCAGATGTGGCAGCAGCTGGACTGCAGCGCGGACCGGTCGACGGCGGACAATCCTTCGGGCTGCAACGCGAAGCTGTTCCCGTGGGTTGAGGTGACGACGGGCGCGGGTACGAACGGCCTGAAGCAGCCGGCGAACTTCAGCACGGAATACGGCACGGATGTGACCACGACGGGCGAAGGCTCAACGTCGATGGGCTTCTACAACGTGCAGAAGGGCGACGTGCCCTACTTCAAACAGCTCGCCGATGAGTACTCGATGAGCGATAACTTCCACCAGTCGGTGGATGGCGGGACGGGGGCGAACCACATCATGCTCGGCCACGCAGACATGATTTACTTCACCGACGCAGCGGGTAAAGCGGCGGTTCCTCCCCAGAACAAGGAAGTGCGCAAGGGCACGGCGGATGCGGGGGTGGTGAATGAGATCGAGAACCCGAATCCTGCTCCGGGCACGAACAACTGGTACGCAGAAGACGGCTACGGCGGCGGCGCCTACGGCTCGGCGGCCTACGGCGGCGGTTCGTATACGGACTGCTCAGACGTGACGCAGCCCGGGGTGGAGCCCATCGTCGATTATCTGCAGTCGCTGCCGACTCCGATTGCCTCGCGCTGCCAAAAAGGCCACTACTATCTGCTGAACAACTACAACCCGGGCTATTTTGGGAACGGCAAAAACGCCTATCTCGATCACAACCCGGACAACACGCCATTTACGGTTCCTCCCTCCAGCCTGCCCAGCATCGGCGACGATCTGCTGGCCGCGAACGTTTCGTGGAAGTACTACGGCGACCAGTGGGATAACTACGTGCCCGACCCATACCAGCTGAAGTTCGGCGCGATCGGAGCGGGGACAGATGAATACTGCACGATCTGCAATCCGTTCCAGTACGACCGGTCGATCATGAGCGACGCGGCGATCCGCAAAGCGCATATCCAGGACACGACGAACCTGTACGCGGATATCGCGAACGGAACGCTGCCGGCGGTATCGATCGTGAAACCGAGCGGCCTGGTGGACGGGCATCCTTCCTCCTCGAAGCTGGACCTGTTTGAAGGCTTCACCAAGAAGATTGTCGATGCGGTGCAGGCCAATCCGAAGCTGTGGAAGGAGACGGCGATCTTCATCACCTTCGATGAAGGCGGCGGCTACTACGACTCCGGATACGTGCAGCCGCTGGACTACTTCGGCGACGGCACGCGGATTCCACTGATCGTGGTTTCGCCGTATTCGAAGGGCGGACACATTTCGCACGAGTATAGCGATCACGTATCGATCGACAAGTTCATCGAGCGGAACTGGGGACTGCCGACGATCACGCGCCGCAGCCGCGACAACTTCCCCGACCCCATCACCGTGTCGGACAACCCGTATGTGCCGGTGAACAGCCCGGCGCTGGGGGATTTGTTCAGCCTGTTTAACTTCCCGGATCAGTGGTAGAGGCGGAAAGCCAATGCAGAACGGGCCGGGGCAGCGATGCTCCGGCCCTTTTGTTTGCGCGAAAGCGCGGCGCGGCGGAGGTCACGCGAGCGGCTTGAGCAGACCCAGGCGCAGCAGGCTTTCGGCGGTGGCCACGAGGGCATCGGCGGCGGGACGCGGGGACCATCCGAGCACGGTTTGGGCTTTGGCGCTGGTGGCGTTCTTCCTTTTGCCCAGTTCGGGCAGGATTTGCTTCACTGCCGGATCGCGCCTGGCGGCGAGACGGACGAGGAAGTCGGGAATCTCGCGGGTGGGCACGCGGCGCGCGGCGTTGCCGAGGCGGTCGCGGAGGATCCTGCCAATCTCAAGGATGCGCAGAAAGTCACCGGAGACGGCGATGAATCGCTCGCCGCGGGCGGCGGGATGGGTCATGGCGCGGAGATGAAGCTCGGCGACGTCGCGCGCGTCGACGATGCCGAACCAGAGACGCGGGCAGCCGGGAAGCGCGCCATCCATGAGGCGCTGCACCAGCAGGATGGACGCGGAATAGTCGGGGCCCAGAACGGGTCCGAAGACGCCGACGGGATTGACGGCGGTGAGCTCGAGCGAACCGCCTTCGTGAGCGATGAACTGCCACGCCGCGGCTTCGGCGAGAGTTTTCGATTTGACGTAGGGGAGGATGTCCTCAGCGGCGGTGTCGGTCCAGAGGGTTTCGTCGAAGGGCGCGGCCTGCGGATGATGGCCGTAGCCGATCGCCGCAAAAGAGGATGTAAGGACGACGCGGCGGACGCCGGCATCGCGCGCGGCGCGCAGCACGCGGAGGGTGCCCTCGCGCGCCGGAACGATGAGCTCGTTTTCGTCTTTGGGCACCGTGGGAGGCAGCGGCGAGGCGACGTGGAGGATGAAGTCGCATCCTGCGACCGCATCAGGCCAGCCTGCATCGGAGAGCAGATCGGCAGCGAAGAGGGCAAGGCGGCTGCCGGGCTCGGCGCCTCCCTGGCGGAGCATGGCGCGGATATCGGCCTCGCGGGCGAGACTGCGCACGGTGGCGCGCACCTGATGACCGGCAGCCAAAAGCTGAAGGATGCAGTGGCTGGCGATGAATCCGGAGCCGCCGGTGACGAGGACCGTGCTCATGGGGGCCTTCCTGCTCCGTGCGCGGGAGCCCACTGCTTCAGAAGGTTCGCACAGCAGGCGGCGCGATGCAAAGATGCGAGCGAGAAGCTGAAAGCTGTCAGCGAGAGACTTTCAGCAAAGGGAATTCAGCAAAGAGTTGTTGCTGAAAGGCTTGCGCGAGATCGCACGCTGCGAGCTTTTGCCTTTCGCTTGCAGCTTTTTGCCTGACGGTTCCTGCCCGTCGTTCCTGGCTTGCCGCTCTTCGCCGTTGTTAAAGGCCGCGCCGGTGGTGGATGACGCCTTCCTTCATCACCAGGCGCAGATTCTTTGCGGGATTGGCGAGGATCGTGATGTCGTCGAGCGGATTGCCGTCGACCACAAGCAGATCGGCAAGCGCGCCGGGAGCGAGCACCCCGATGCGGCCTTCCATGCCGACGAGCTTTGCGCCCACGGTCGTTGCGCTTGCGAGAATTTCGCGCGCGGTCAGCACGCGGGCGCGGATCGCGAACTCCTCGGACTGGCGCACATGCGTGGGGCCGAGGAGGTCGGTGCCCAAGGCCATGGTCACGCCGGCGTCGCGAAGGATCGTGAGGCTGGCGAGGCCGGCGGTGCGGACGGCTTCGATTTTGGCGATCGAGGAGGACGGGAATCCGTAGGAGGGGCCGTCCTGCGCGAGGGCTTCGTAGGTGACGAGGGTGGGAACGGCGACGCATCCGTGCTGGGCGGCGAGGCGCGCGGCTGCGGCGTCGATGCGGTTGCAGTGCTCGAGCGAGTGGACGCCGCACTCGACGGCGCGCGTGATGCCCCCGGCGGTGTAGACGTGCGCAGCGACGTAGGTGTGGGCGTCGCGAGCCTCTTCGACGGCGGCGCGAATCTCGTCGGGTGTGAAGCCGTACCAGTCGACGGGATCGGTGGGGCTGGCGACGCCGCCATTGCCCATGATCTTGATGAACGAGGCGCCCTGGCGGAATTCCTGGCGGCAGGCGCGGCGGACTTCTTCGACGCCGTCGGCAATGCGGTTGAGCGCGCCGGCATTCGCCGCCCAGCGATTGGCGTCGCAGGTGTCGTGGCGGGGCCGCATGTCGCCGTGGCCGCCGGTTTTGGAGAGCGCTTTGCCGCAGACGAAGAGGCGCGGGCCCAGGACGAGGCCATCGGCGATGGCCTGGGCGAGAGCAAACGATGCGCCGGCCGCGTCGCGGACGGTGGTGAATCCGCGAGCCAGCATGCCCTCGAGGATGGGCACGGCGCGCAAAACCGCGGTGGCCGCGGGCAGCTGCGCGTTTTCGGCGAGATTCATCATGCTGGCCATCACGTGCACATGGCAGTCGATGAGGCCAGGGATGACGGTGCGGCCGCGGAGATCGATGGTCTGCGCATCGGGCGCGGCGGGCGGCTTCGCCTCGAGATCGCGGATGACGCCGTCTTCGACGAGGATGTGACCTGAGCGCGGCTCGGGGACGACGGCGTCGATCAGCGTCGCGTTGGCCAGCAGAGTTTGCATGATGCAGCCATGGTAATGCCGGCGGTGTTCCGGGCATGTTCTGCGTTGACGGCGGGGTATCGGAACCCTATCATCAGGCAACGTTGCAATCGCCCGCATGATTGATACGAAAATTTCCCACTACCGCATCCTGGCTCAGTTAGGCGGCGGAGGGATGGGCATCGTTTACAAGGCCGAAGATACGCGCCTTGGGCGATTCGTTGCGCTGAAGTTCCTGCCCGAGTCGCTGGCGAAAGACCCGAATGCGCTGGAGCGGTTTCGGCGCGAAGCGCGGGCGGCGTCAGCGCTGAATCACCCGAACATCTGCACGCTGCACGATATTGGCGAAGAAGATGGGCGCGTCTTCATGGTGATGGAATTTCTGGACGGGGAGACGCTGAAACACCGCGTTCAGGGGCGCGCGCTCGGCACGGACGAGACTCTTTCCCTGGGTGTCGAGATCGCCGAAGCGCTGGATGCGGCACACAGCCAGGGGATTGTTCACCGGGACATCAAGCCGGCGAATATTTTCGTGACCCAGCGCGGCCACGCCAAGGTTCTGGACTTCGGCCTGGCGAAGGTGGCGGCGAACGACAACGGCGCGGCGACGATGACAGGCGGCGATGTGACCGCGGAGCATCTGACGAGCCCGGGCGCGATGCTGGGAACCGTGGCCTATATGTCGCCGGAGCAGGTGCGGGCCCAGGAGCTGGATGCGCGGACCGACCTGTTTTCGTTCGGCGCAGTGTTGTATGAGATGGCCACCGGCAGGATGGCCTTCGACGGGGGCAGCTCGGGCGAGGTTTGCGGGGCCATTCTCCATGAGGAGCCGCAACTGCCTTCGGAAGTGAATCGCGCGATGCCGGCCGGGCTGGAAGCGGTGATTCGCAAAGCGCTCGAAAAGGACAGGAACCTGCGCTACCAGCACGCGTCGGAAATGCGTGCTGATCTGCAGCGGCTGAGACGCGATTCGGAGAGCGGGCGATCGAGCGCCGCGGCGGGGCAGAGCGCGAGCAGCGCGAACGTGACGGCAGTTCCAGCGCCGGCGGCGGGCAGAAAGAGGCAGCCGGGATGGATTGTCGCGGCCGCGGCGGCCGGGGTTCTGGTGCTGGCGGCGGCGGGGACCTGGTCTCTTCTGCGCGCCAGCCGGCATCACCTGACCGATAAGGACACGGTGGTGGTAGCGGACTTTGCCAACAGCACGGGCGATGCGGTCTTCGACAACACCCTGAAGACCGCGCTGACGGTGGCGCTGAACCAGTCGCCGTTCGTGAACGTGATGTCGGATGTGCAGGTGCAGGCGACGCTGAAGCTGATGACGCTGCCGGCCGACGCCAGGCTCACGCCGGACGTGGCGCGGGAGCTGTGCGAGCGCGCCGGAGCACGGGCGTATATCGGCGGATCGATCGCCAGCCTGGGCAGCGAATATGTGATCGGGTTGAAGGCGGTGAACTGCGCGAGCGGCGACACGCTGGTGCAGGAGCAGGTGACGGCTGAGGGCAAGGAGAAGGTGCTGAATGCGGTGGGCGATGCCGCCGCAAAGCTGCGCGGTGAGCTGGGCGAGAACATCAGCACGGTGCAGAAGCTGGATGTGCCGCTGGCCCAGGCCACCACATCGTCGCTGGAGGCGCTGCAGGCCTACAGTCTGGGCGACAGAGCGAACGATCAGGAAGGCGCGGTAGCGTCGCTTCCCTATCTTCAGCGCGCGATCCAGCTTGACCCTGGCTTCGCTCTGGCCTACGAAGGCCTGGCGTCGGATTACTTCAGCATGGGAGAGCTGGCCAGGGGCAACGAGTATTACACCAAAGCATTCAGCCTGCGGGAGCACACCAGCCAGCGGGAAAACCTGATGATCAGCGGCCAGTACTACCTCAACGTCACGGGCGAACTGGACAAAGCTGCGGAAGCGTATCAGGAGACGCTGGCCAACTATCCCCGGGAGTTCCGCACGGCCAACGATTTAGCGATCGTGTACGCCGAGCTGGGCCGCTTCGAAGATGCCGCGCGGGAGATGCAGCATGCGCAGGAGCTCAACCCCGACTTCGTGGGCGTTTATGAGAACGGCGCGAATTACGCCCTTGCGCTGGGAAAATTCGATGCCGCGCGGCAGCTGATTGCCGAAGCGCGGCAGCGCAAGCTGGAAGACTTCATTATCCCCCTCGACCTGTACGCCATGGGCTTTCTGGAAGGCGATTCTTCCACCATGCAGGCGCAGCTGCAGTGGCTGGAGAGTCATCCGCAGGTGCAATCCTTCGGACTGAGCCTCGCGGCCGATACCGCTGCTTTTTCGGGACATGAGCAGCAGGCGCAGGACCTGACGCGGCAGGCGGTGGAGTCGGCGGTGCAGGCCGACAGCCGGGAAAACGGCGGGGTTTGGTGGGAGAATGCGGCGCTGCGCGAGGCCGGCATCGGCGACAGCGCGCTGACGCAGCAGGATGCAGCAGCAGGCCTGAAACTGGCGCCGGCGAGCCAGAGCGTGCAGATTGAAGCCGCGCTCGCGTATGCGATGGCCGGAGACAGCGCCGACGCTGGGCGGCTGAGCGACGCACTGAACCAGAAGTCGCCGCTCGACACGCAGCTGCAGTCCCTGTGGCTGCCGGCCATCCGCGCGCAGATGGCGCTCAGCCGCAAAGATGCCGCTGGAGCCATTAACGATCTGCAGCCTGCGCTGCCGCCCATCGAGTATGCACAATTTGCGTTCCTGACGAACGTGACGTGTCTCTATCCAACCTACATTCGCGGCGAGGCCTACCTGGCACAAGGCCAGGGAACGCAGGCAGCGGTGGAATTCCAGAAGATCGTGGATCACCCCGGCCTGGTGTGGAACTGCGCCACCGGGGCGCTGGCGAAGCTGGGCGTAGCGCGGGCTGATGCGCTGGAGGCGAAGAGCGCGACGGGCGCGGACGCCGATGCGGCTCGGGTGCGGGCGCTGGCGGCATACAAGGACTTCCTGACGCTGTGGAAGAACGCCGATCCGGGCATCCCGATCTACCAGCAGGCCAAGGCGGAGTTCGCGAAGCTGCAGTAAGACAGCGGACAACGGTCAGCCGAAGGCCGCGGGCGAAGGACTGCCGGCGAAATCTGTTAACCAGAGTCGCTCAGCAAAAGGCTCTCAGCAGGAGACTTCCGGCGAAAGACGTTCAACGAGGGATTCGCTCGGGAACCGGGCCGCGCGGCGATCCGTATGCGCTGAGAGAGGTCATCGCATCCCCCATGAAAACCCTTCGCCAGGATATTGCCTACGCGCTGCGGCAGATGCGGCTGTCGCCGGTATTCACGCTGACGGCCATGCTGACACTGGCGCTGGGCATCGGCGCGACGACGGCCATCTTTTCGCTGATCGACACGGTGATGCTGAAGTCGCTGCCGGTGGCCGATCCGGCGAGCCTGTATCGCATTGGCGAAGGCGACGACTGCTGCGTGGAAGGGACAACCCAGGACGACTGGGGAATGTTTTCGTACCCGTTCTACCTCGAGATGCAGAAGAACGCGCCGGAGTTCGAGCAGCTGGCGGCATTCCAGGCGGGGCGGTGGCCGATCAGCGTAAGGCGCGGCGAAGCCGATCGGGTGGCGAAGCCGCTGAGCGAGGAATACGTCAGCGGAAACTATTTCTCGACATTCGGCCTGGGCGCGTTTACAGGGCGAGCCCTGACGCCCGCGGACGATCGGGCATCGGCCGCGCCGGTGGCCATGCTGAGCTATCGGACGTGGCAGCAGCAGTACGGGTCGGACCCGAGTGTGGTGGGATCGAACTTCATTCTCGACGGCCATCCGTTCACGATTGTGGGCATCACCCCGCCGGGATTCTTCGGCGAGACGCTGCGCAGCGATCCGCCGGACGTGTGGATTCCGCTGAACCAGGAGCCGCTGCTGCGCGGCACGGCCACGAACCTGCATCACTTCCAGGCATGGCTGCGCGTGATTGGGAGGGCGAAGCCGGGGGCGAGCGTGGCGGCGGTTCCCGGACGCATGACCGCGCTGCTGCGGCACTGGCTGGTGAACGACAGCGGCATGCCGGCAGCGTGGATGAGCAACATTCAGGCGTCGCTGCCGAAGCAGCAGATTCGCGTGGTGCCGGCGGGGACGGGCGTAGGCGCGATGAAGGCCGATTACGCCGACAGCCTGCGCATCCTGATGGCGGTGTGCACGCTGGTGCTGCTGATCGCCTGCGCCAACATCGCGAACCTGCTGCTGGCGCGCGGCGCATCGCGGCGCTCGCAGACCTCGGTGCGGATGGCGCTGGGGGCGTCGCGCCAGCGGCTGGTGCGGCAATCGCTGACCGAGAGCGTCGTGCTCAGCGTGATGGGCGGTCTGGCCGGGCTGGCGGTGGCTTATCTGGGCGTGAAGGCGATTGTGGCGCTGGAGTTTCGTGGAGCAAAGTTTGTGCCGATCGATGCAGCGCCGTCGCTGCCGGTGCTGGCCTTTGCTTTCGGGCTGTCGCTGGTGACGGGCGCGCTGTTCGGCATGGCTCCCGCATGGCTGGCCACCCATGCCGATCCCGCGGAAGCTCTGCGCGGAGCGAATCGCAGCACGCGCGATCGCACATCCTGGTCGCAGAAGACGCTGGTGGTGGTGCAGGCGACGCTCTCGGTGGTGTTGCTGACGGGAGCCGGCCTGCTGACGCGCAGCCTCGACAATCTGCAGCACCAGGATTTCGGCTACGACGTCGATCATCGCGTGACCCTGAGCCTGAGCGCTCCATGGGCGACGTATTCGACGGCGCAGATCGACGCTATGTATCGCGATCTGGAGCAGCGGCTGGGCGCGATTCCCGGCGTGGAGCGGGCGGCGCTGGCGCACTACACGCCGCTGACCGATAACTGGGGCGAGATTGTGATCCGCCAGGGACACGGCATGCCGAACATGAACGATCCGGTGGGATCGTCGTGGGATCACGTGAGCGCGGGATATCTGGAGACGCTCGGCGAGAAGATTGTGCGCGGGCGCTCGCTGACCGAGGACGACACCAACGCGACGCAAAAGGTAGCCGTGGTGGATGAGGCGTTTGTGAAGCAGTTCTTCAAGCCTGGCGAGAATCCCATTGGGCAGTATTTCGGGCTCGATCTGCCGCAGTACAGCAGCACGTATGAGATCGTCGGCGTGGTGCACAACGCGAAATACAACGATCCGGCGAACACGGATCCGCCGCGGCCGATGTTTTTTGTGCCGCTGGCGCAGCACATTCACTACGACGCGCCGATCATGCAGGAGATCGACGACGAGACGCACTACATCGAGGGCGCGGTGCTGCAACTGCACGGGAGCATGGAAGGACTGGAGCCGCAGGTGCGGCGCGTGCTGAGCGATGTCGATCCGAACCTGACGCTGCTGAGCATGCAGACTCTTCAGGAGCAGGTGGA
>DATJTG010000204.1:0-21695 GCA_035503555.1 Acidobacteriaceae bacterium
ATTTGCGAGCCGTTCGACTGTGGCCCTGTCGACTTCATCTTTAACTTCGCCTCGCCCGCCAGCCCGGTTGACTATACGCGGCTGGGTGTCGAGACGCTGTTGGTTGGCTCGGCCGGCACCCGCAACGCCCTTGAGCTCGCAAAGAAATATCAGGCCGGATTCCTCCAGGCTTCCACCTCGGAATGCTACGGCGACCCTCAGGTGCATCCCCAGCCGGAAACGTACTGGGGCTATGTGAATTCCGTCGGGCCGCGCTCGGTCTATGACGAGTCGAAGCGTTTCTCCGAAGCGCTGACCATGGCGTACCACCGCTACCACGGCGTCGATACCAGAATCGTGCGCATCTTCAACACCTACGGTCCGCGCCTCCAGGCCAGCGATGGCCGCGTGATCTCCAACCTCGTCACCCAGGCTCTCCGCGGCGAAGATCTCACCATCTACGGGGACGGTTCGCAGACTCGCAGCTTTTGTTACGTCTCCGACGAAATCGACGGCATCCTCCGCCTCTCCCGATCCAGCGAACACTACCCCGTGAACATCGGCAATCCGGAGGAATGGACCATTCTCGAGTGCGCCCGGGAAGTCCTCGCCGTCACCGGCTCGAAAAGCCAGGTCCGCTTCGAGCCTCTCCCCGAGGACGATCCGACCCAGCGGTGTCCGGATATTGCCAAAGCCAGGCAATTGCTCGGATGGGAGCCGAAGATCAACTTCGCCGCGGGAATCCGGCTCTCGCTCGACTATTTCAGGAAGTGCGTGGACTCCGGGCAGACCGCGAGCGTCTGGCCGCCGGCGCAGGCGCCTCGCTAGCCGCCGCGTCGTCGTATCCTATACCAGTGCGGAGGGTTGGACCGACTTCTCCGCTTGACATCTGCGACCCGAGCAAGCAAACTTCGCCTACGGGCCTATACCCCTGAAATGGCCGCCATTTGCAAAGCGAGGAAAGGCATTTGACAGGACAGCAGGCAAGCCGCATCACTTACACTCTGGATTCCTCGCTGGACAGCGTGAACAAAGTCGAGCAGACGGCCGAGCAGTTAGCCCGCAAAGCCGGCGTCGACGAAGACGAAATCTTCCGCATCTCCATGGCGGTTCGCGAGGCCGCGGTGAACGCAGTGCTGCATGGCAACGCCTACGACCCCGACAAGCGCATGACCGCCTCGTTCGAAAACACTGGCGCATCCCTGGTGATTCGCATCTGCGACGAAGGCAAGGGCCTCGATCCCGCCACCCTGCCCGATCCTCTGGCCCCCGAGAATCTCCTGCGCGGCTCCGGCCGCGGCATCTTCCTCATTCGATCCTTTATGGATGAGGTACACTTCAGGCAACTGCATCCCGGAACCGAGCTGACGCTGATCAAGCATCTGGGAACTGCTCCAACCGGCGCCTAAAAATATTCAGCAGTACCAGCTTCCAAGGAGGAATCTCTCGTGAGTATGAAAATCAGCACCCGTCAGGTGGACGGGGTCACAATTCTGGATCTCGGCGGACGGATTACCCTCGGCGAGGGCAGCGTGCAGTTGCGCGATTCGATCCGGGATCTGCTCGCCAAAGGGCAGAAGAAAATCCTGCTCAATCTCGGCGACGTGAACTATATCGACAGCTCGGGCATCGGCGAACTGGTCAGCGCCTACACCACCGTGCGCAACCAGGGCGGCGAACTGAAGCTCCTGAACCTGACGAAAAAAGTCCACGATCTGCTGCAGATCACCAAGCTCTACACCGTCTTCGATGTGAAGGACGACGAGGCCAGCGCCATCGCGGCATTTTCGCAGTCGTAAGACCTCACCCAATCGCAAAAGGGCTGCCTGATCGGAGGCAGCCCTTTTTGCGTTGGTGCGCAGGGTGGTGCTAATTCTCCTTCAGGCCGCGATCCTCGATCATCGCGTCAATCTTCGGCGCCCGTCCCCGCCAGTTCGCATACAGCGTCGACAAATCCTCGGTGTTGCCGCGCGACAGCACCATCTTCCGGAAGCGGTCGCCATTGGCGCGCGTCAAACCCCCATTCTCCTCGAACCACTGATACGCATCGTCGTCCAGCATCTCCGTCCACTGGTAGGCGTAATAGCCCGCGGCGTAGCCGTTCGCCCAGATGTGCAGAAAATACGTCGACCGATACCGCGGCGGCACCGCCGCCAGATCGACCTTCGATTTCTCCAGGGCATTCTTCTCGAACGCATCCACGTCTTCCAGCGGCGCGCCGGCGCCGAGCGTGTGCCACTGCATGTCGAGCATCGACGCCGACAGCAGCTCCGTCAGGCTGTATCCCTGGTTGAAGTCGTGCGACTTGCGCAGCTTCTCCACCAGATCCGCGGGCATGGGCGCGCCCGTCTGATAGTGCTTCGCGTAGTGCTGGAAGACCGCCGGATACGTAGCCCAGTGCTCGTTGAACTGCGACGGAAACTCGACGAAATCCCGCGGCACGTTGGTTCCCGAGAGCGTCGGATACTCCACATTGCTGAGCATGCCGTGCAGTGCATGCCCAAATTCGTGGAACATCGTGCGCACGTCGTCCGCGCTGATGAGCGCAGGCTGCCCCGGCACAGGCTTGGGGAGATTCGCGACGTTGTACACCACCGGCAAGTTCCCCAGGAGCCGGCTCTGATCGACGAAGCTCGACATCCACGCGCCGCCGTTCTTGTTGTCCCGCTTGAAATAGTCGCAGTAGAAGAGCGCCAGAGGCTTGCCGTCGGCATCGTGCACTTCAAAGACGCGCACATCCGGCTGCCACACCGGAATGTCCCTGCGCTCGGCGAATGTCAATCCGTACAGTTCGTGCGCCGCATAGAAGACGCCGTTCTCGAGCACGTTGTTGATTTCGAAGTACGGCTTCACCTGCGACTCGTCGAGATCGTACTTCGCCTTGCGCACCTGCTCCGCGTAGAAATCCCAGTCCCACGGCTGCAGCGTGAATCCGCCATGCTGCGCGTCGATCACCGCCTGAATCTCCTGCGCCTCGCTCTTCGCCTTTGCCGTCGCCGGAGGAATGAGCTGGTTCAGAAAATCCATCACCGCCTGAGGCGTCTTCGCCATTTGGTCTTCGAGCACCCACGCGGCATAGTTCGGATACCCAAGCAGTTGCGCCTTCTGCGCGCGCAGCTGCGCCAGCCGCGCGATCACCGGCCGCAGATCGCCATCCGTCTGCTCGCTGCGAGTCCAGCCATTCTGGAAAATCTTCTCCCGCGTCGCGCGATCGCTGAGTTCGGCGAAATCCGGCTGCTGGGTCGTGTTCTGCAGCGGAATCACAAAGCCCTGCACCTTGCGGCTCTCTGCAAGCTGGGCTGCAGCCGCGATCTGCGCATCGGAAAGCCCCGCCAGCGACGAGCGGTCCGTGGTGACAAAGGCCGCCTTCTTCGTATCGGCGAGCAACGCGCGCTGGAATTTGTCTTCCAGCGTCGAGGCCTCTTCGTTGATCTTCTTCAGCTTCTCCTTGTCGGCATCCCTGAGCGCAGCGCCCGCGTGGATGAACTCGTCGTAGACAATGTTCACCAGTCGCTGGCTCTCCGGATCCAGATGGAGGTTCGCGGCGTTGTCGTGCACGGCCTTCACCCGCGCAAAGAGCTTCGCGTCGAGATAAATCGCGTCGTAATGAGCGGCGAGCATCGGCGCGATCGCGCTCTGAACCCCCTGAATCGTCGGATTCGTGTTCGCGCTCGCGACCGCCGAAAACGTCTGCAGCGAGCGGGCCAGCAGCCGCCCTGTCTTCTCCATCGCGACGAAGGTGTTTTCGAACGTCGGAGCAGCAGGATCGCTGGCGATCGCCTCGATCTCCTGAATCTGCTGCGCCATGCCAGCCTCAATCGCCGGCTGGTAGTCGGAATCTTTGATCCTGTCGAACGGCGGCGCGTGGAACGGCAGCGTGCTCGGCGCGTAAAACGGATTCGATGGGCCAAAGGCCGCGGCTTGTGCGAAGACTCGTGCTGGTGTCATGAAGAGAACGGCTGCGGCGCAAAGGCTCGCAAAGGAATGGATGACGTAGTGGGTCACGGGCGCTTCCCTTCCCGAAATCAAAGGCTGAAGGGGCATTGTAACGCCGCGTTCACAGGTCTCGATGCGGCGCCGCCCGCTTCACGCGGCCAGACCGACGAATCTGCTTGCATTTGGGCGAACTCCTCTTGAAGATGAAACCACACTCCCGGTCATGCGCAAATCCCAGGCTGTTCCCTTTACCCTGCTGGCAGCCGCGGCTCTCACAAGTGGTTCCGGTTGTGACGAGCGCCCGCGCGAAGTCCGCAACTGCGTCGACGGCCAGAATCACATCGTTTCCGATCAAAAATGCGATCACCCTGCCTTCTATGGCGGGTACTACGGCTCAGGCTCCGGCGGCTACCGCTATCTCTACGGCGGCGCCAGCGGGGGCAATATGGGCGACACCGTGGTGAGCGGCAGGGTCGCTCCGTCAGAGGACGCCGTCATCGTTTCCGGAGAAAGCCACGGTATCGTGCGCGGAGGCTTTGGCGGCGGCGAAGGCGAAGGCAGCGGCCATGGCGGAGGCGAATAGGTGCGCAGGTCGGCCGGCGTACCCCTGCATTTGCTGGCAGCCGCCGCAGTCGCCGTTCCCTCAGCGGACGCTCGGAACCGACACCCTGCGCACGCGCCGCTGAAGCCAGGAATCACGTCCGCAGCCGCTCTCGCCAGCACGATTGATCGCGGCGGTTTCGGATTCAATCTCGACGGCTGGCCCTTTCTGCTGGTAATGGGCGTGGGCGCCGTCGTTCTGCTCGCGAGATCGGGAGGTGAGTAGGTGCAGCGGCATCGGATCGTGATTCGGCCGGACTGGCAACAAAAGGTGGAGAGCGTCGGCCTCACCTATCACACCGTTGGCGGCCAGACGTACTGGGATGAATCCGCCTACTGGGAGTTCAGCCCGGCCGAAGTCGACCGCATCGAGGCTGCGACGAACGAGTTGCAGACCATGTGTCTCGCCGCCGGCGACTTCATCCTGACCAACGATCGGCTCGCCGCGCTGCGGATTCCTCAATCCGCGTGGCCGCATATCCGGGAAACCTGGAACGCGGAGCCTCCCGCGCTCTACGGGCGCATGGACCTGGCTTACAACGGCGGCGACCTGAAGCTGCTGGAATACAACGCCGACACGCCGACTTCGCTCGTGGAAGCGGCCGTCGCGCAATGGTACTGGCTGGAGGAGCGATTTCCTGAGGCGGACCAGTTCAACTCCATTCACGAGCGCCTCGTCGCGAAATGGAAAGACCTGAAGGACTACGTCAGGCAGCCCGTCTACTTCGCGTTCGAGGATAACGACGAAGACGCGATGACCGTCACCTACTTGCGCGACACCGCGCAGCAGGCCGGGCTGCAGACGGCTGCAATCACCATGGAGGCCATCGGTTGGGATTCGCGCAAACGGCGGTTTGTCGACGAGAAAGAGCGCGCGATGGAGACGATCTTTAAGCTCTACCCATGGGAGAGCCTCATCGCCGACCGCTTCGGCAAATTCGCTCTCGATGTCATGGGCAATCAGCAAACAGGCGGTGTGCAGTGGATCGAGCCCGTCTGGAAAATGCTGTGGTCCAACAAGGCGCTGCTCGCGGTACTTTGGGAGATGTATCCCAACCACGAACTGCTGCTGCCGGCGTATCTCGATGGTCCGCGCGACCTGGAAACCTGGGTCTGCAAGCCGCTGCTGGGACGCGAGGGCGCGAACGTCACGGTGAAGCTGCATGGAATCACAGTCGAAGATACAGCGGGTCGCTATGCGGATGGCGGATTCGTCTGGCAGCAGTACGTCGACCTTACGCCGCAAGGAAATCCGCGCATCGTGGTCGGCAGCTGGCTCGCCAACGGCGAAGCCTGCGGTATGGGCATTCGCGAGCCGGACAGCTATGTCACGACCAACGCGAGCCGCTTCGTGCCGCACCTAATCCGTTAGCTACCGCTGCAGCAGATCGACAGGCGCGTCCGCATCCGTCGCGCGGAAATACCCCGCCAGCGCCGGGTGCCGATCCTTCACCGCCAGATACATCTCCCACGCCACGCGGCGATACGAGAAGTGCCCCTGCGGAGCCGAGCGCAGCTCCGAGATATACAGCGCCTCGGCGAAATCCATCTTGAACAGCGACCGATTCCTGGTGGCCAGCGGCAGCACATAGCGCGCCGACGAAGCCGCCTCCGGAGCAGAACCGCCAGCCAGGCGCGCACACGCATGGTGAGCCGACCGCACCGTCTCCTCGTAAAGCGGCTGCACTCCTGCTTCCGGAACGCCTTCAGGAATGGCAAAGCCGTGCTCGTAGGTAAACGGCTGCAGGATCTGTACGCAGCGCCGATGCCGGTGCATATCGCGGAATCCACCGATGTCCATGAGGATGTCGAAGCGCAGAGACCCGCCCGCCGAGAATTCACGCAACAATTCGTCGTGCCTGCCCCGATGGCGCACGCCCAGGTCGATCATCTCGTTGCGCCGCGCCTCGCTCAGCGCAGCCACATGCCGCCGCACCTGCCGATACGGATAGTGGCACGCCCCATAGAGCAGCGTGGCGGCAATCTCCACTTCCAGTGTGTCCGCATCATCCACCAGATCGACGAGCGGCCTGTCTTCGATTGGCTCCTTGCCGAGCAATTCCGCCGCAGCCTGGCCCAGTTCCTCGCGTGTGCGCGTCTGGTAGTCGTTCCGCGCCGCGTACTTCACCAGCGTCGGCGCGGTCTTCACTTCGCGCGTCAACAGTGCCGCCGCGCGTTCGCCCAGCGCGGGATCGAGCGCCGCAATGTCGCGCTGCAGCGCCGCCAGATCGGCTCCCGCCACGTTCCACGCCGCTCCGGCCGCCGCCGCCTGCAGCTTTTCTCCCAGTTGCCGGATCTCCGCCACCGGATTCGACAGCAGCCGCGAGATCTGCGTTTCCAGCGTCCTTGCGTTCACAATCTGCCCCAGCGACGTGTTGGTCGCCAGCGGCAGCAGATAGCGAGCCACGTCAAAGGCGCGCGCCTTCAGCGTGCGGTCGTAGGCCTCCTGCTTCATCTCCTCGGGCTTGCGCACCTGGTCCTTCAGCGAAGCGAATACGGCCTCGAAGACCGTGTGATACGTCGTGAACAGCTTCTCCACCGTCTCCACATAGAGCTGCGACGACGACGCATCGGCGCCGAACTCGGGCATGTACCATCCGCTTTTGCGGAAGTTCTGGTAGCGCGTCGACCGCTCCTGCCCGTCCCACCGCTGCTCATCGACCAGCGTGATGGCCGCCAGCAGCGAAAGCCGCTCGATGGCGAAGGCAATATGCGCCAGATCGGCGATAGACCGGTGCCCGTACTGGAAATAAAACGTGTTCAGGAACTGTTCGGCGCGCTGGCTGCTGATCTCCCGCAGCGACTCCTTCATCGAGAGCGCGGAGCGCGAGTACTTCGCCATCGCGTAGGCCAGTACTTCGGGATCGGCCCCATGCACGGCAAACACTTCGGTCTGGTTATTCCGGCCCTCCGGGCTCGTGGGCGTCTGCTGCCGGGCGGACGTCTCCGCCGGCGTCTCGGTCATCGAGGACATGCACGCATCGTAAACCTAAATTCTCAGGAAAAGACGGTACCGGCAGGCAGGATTTCCGCCGCCCGTACTCCTGGAATCACAACCAAAGGCGAGTACTATGGGGATGGTTTTCCTGACTGCGTCCGGAACCCGGGGGTCTGCTTTCTGAAAGATGAATAAGGTCCTTTCAACGACCGAGCACCGCCCCTGGCCCCTGCCAAAATCTCCGTGGGTGATGACCCAGCGCTGGAACGACTTGCTGTTCGCGCACTGGCCCATTCCCGCGGCCGATCTCGCCCATCTCCTCCCCGAAGACCTGGCCATCGACACATTCGATGGCAGCGGCTGGGTCGGCGTCGTTCCTTTCTGGATGGACGAGATTCGCATGCGCGGCATGCCCCGCATTCCCGGTGCCAACCGCTTTCCCGAGCTCAACCTCCGCACCTACGTCCGCGAGCGTCACTCCAACCAGCCCGGCGTCTACTTCTTCTCGCTTGACGCCGGCAATCCCCTGGCCGTCTCCGTGGCGCGCTTCTTCTTCCACCTGCCCTACTACTGGGCTCACATGAAAACGGAGTTCGGCGAAGGCCGCGAGATCCACTACTCCAGCGAGCGCCTCGTCAGCCGCCCCCGCGCCAACTTCCGCGCCCGCTATCGCAGCCTCGGCAAGCCCTGCCCCAGGGGTGGCATGGAAAGCTTTCTCACCGAACGCTACGCCCTCTTTACACGCGGCAAGCGCGGCCTCGCGCGGGTGAACATCCACCACCTGCCCTGGCCGCTTGAGCTGGCAGAAGCCGAATTCGAGCTGAACGATCTGCCCGAAGCCCACGGCATCCGCCTGCCCGATACGAAACCGCTCCTCCAGTACAGCCGCGAACTGGTTGTCTACATCTGGGCGCTGGAAGAGCTGCCCGCCCGAGCCGCCCGTCGCGCCACAGAAGTGGTTCCCGCGCCGGGTGCGTAGGCCGATTGCTGGTAACGGGTGACGGGGCCTCAGCGAGCCGCACCGGGGCTGCGATACGCTAAATACATGCAAGCACTCGCTGGAAAAACAGCCCTGGTCACGGGGGCGTCGCAGGGGATTGGCCGCGCCTGTGCGCTGGCCCTCGCTTCCGCAGGCGCGCGTGTCGCGCTCGCCGCCCGCAACGAGAGTAAGCTCAACGAGGTCGCCGCCGAGATTGCCGCCGCCGGTGGCAGCGTCGCCGTCTTTCCGCTCGACATCGCCAGCGAAGAATCGATCAAAGCCTGCGCCAAAGCCGCCATCGCCCACTTCGGCAGCGTCGAAATCCTCGTCAATAATGCGGGCATCACCCGCGACGGACTGTCCCTGCGCATGAAGCGCGCCGACTGGGACGACGTCCTCACCACGAATCTCACCGGCGCCTTCCTCATGACCCAGGCTCTTCTCAGTGTCATGCTCAAAGCGCGCTGGGGACGCATCATCAACATCACCAGCGTCGTCGGCGAAACCGGCCAGGCAGGCCAGGCCAACTACGCCGCCAGCAAAGCGGGGCTCATCGGCCTCACCAAATCCCTGGCGCGCGAGCTTGCCTCGCGCACCATCACCGTCAACGCCGTCGCTCCCGGCTACATTGAGACGGCCATGACCGCGGTGCTCGATGAGAAGCAGCGCACCGCGATGCTGTCGACGATTCCGCTCGGCCGTCCTGGCACCGACGCGGACATCGCCGCCGCCGTGCGCTTCCTCGCCTCCGGCGACGCCGCCTACATCACTGGCCACGTGCTCGACGTCAACGGCGGCATGTACATGGGCTGATGCCTGCCCCGTCGATGAACGAAGGTCTCCGTCCGCGAGGACTACCATCGAAGCAGCGATGAAAATTCTCACGGCTGAAGAGATGCGGGCCGTCGATCGCGCCACTACGGAGCGATTCGGCATTCCTTCGCTCGACCTCATGCGCAATGCCGGCACGGCCGTCGCGCAATTCGTGCTCCACGAATATCCCGAGCGCCGCCGCATCTGCGTGCTGTGCGGCAAAGGCAACAACGGCGGCGATGGATTCGTCGCGGCGCGCGTGCTCGCCCAGGCCGGCTGCTCCGTGCATGTCGTGCTGCTCGGCTTCCCTTCCGATGTATCCGGCGACGCGAAAGCGGCACTCGAAGAGATGGAGCTCGCCCCCGCGCTGGCTCCCGATGCGGCGGCTCTCGACGCGCCGGAAGTCCACGGCCTTCTCACCTCAGCCGACCTCCTCATCGACGCCGTCGTCGGCACCGGCTTCAGGCCCCCGCTGCGTGGCGTCGCCGCAGCCCTCCGCGACAAAATCAATGCGCTCGCCACACCCGTCGTCGCCGTCGATTTGCCGTCCGGATGGGATGCCGATGCGCGCACCCTGGCGGTCGAGGGAGCTTTCCGCGCCAACGCCGTGGTCACCTTCACCGCACCCAGGCTCGCGCACGTCAGCGGCAATCTCACCGGCACGGCCACAGGTCCCATCGTCATTGCGCCCATCGGCTCGCCCCGCGAAGCCATCGTCTCCTCGACCGGACTCACCTGGGCCGGCGCCTCAAAAGCCATCACCGAGCGCCCGCGCACGCCTGACTCCAACAAAGGCCTCTACGGACACGTTTTGGTCGTCGCCGGAGGACGCGGAAAATCCGGTGCCCCGGCCATGGCCTCGCTCGCCGCATTGCGCGCCGGCGCAGGCCTCGTCACCGCCGCCGTGCCCGCCTCCATCCTGCCTTCCGTTGCCGCGATCGCACCCGAGCTGATGACCCATCCTCTCCTCGAAGGTCCCGCCGGTGAAGCCGCCGCTGCGAACCTCGCGCTCGAGGCCCTCAAGGCGCTCACCGCCCGCGCGACGGTCATCGCCATAGGCCCGGGTATGGGCACAGAGCCGAAGGAATTCGTCCTCGGCCTGATCGACAAAACCACGCAGCCGCTGGTGCTCGATGCCGATGCGCTCAACATCCTCGCGAAGCGCCCTGAGCGCCTCAACGGCCGCGGCCGCACCGTCGTCATCACGCCGCATCCCGGAGAGATGGCACGCCTCGCCGGCATCAGCACCAAAGACGTCCAGGCGCGCCGCGAGCCGCTCGCCCGCGACTTCGCCGCGAAGCACAATGTGACAGTCGTGTTAAAAGGATGGCGCACGCTCATCGCGCATCCCGACGGCCGCATCGCCATCAACACCACCGGCAATCCCGGCATGGCCAAGGGCGGCAGCGGCGACATCCTCACCGGCATTGTGGCCGCCACCCTCGCGCAACACCCTGATCAGCCAGCAGAAGCCGTCGAGGCCGCCGTCTACCTGCACGGGCTCGCCGCCGACTTCGCCCTGCGCGAGCAGGACGAGCACACCCTCCTCGCCACCGACACCGTTAGTCATCTTTTTCGCGCTTTTCACTATCGCCCCCACGACGAAGCGGGATATGTTTGGATGGAGGGAATTCCATCTCCCGCGGCGAGGTCGGAATGGCGCAAACGGCGGATGTGAAAGTTCAGCAGTTCGAAAGCCACAGCGGCAAAGAGACCATCGCGATCGGTCATCGCATCGCGGAGACGCTGACTCCGCCGAAATTCCTCATCCTGCGCGGCGATCTCGGCGCCGGCAAAACCACTCTGGTGAAAGGCATCGCCGAAGCCCTCGACGCCGCCGAGCCGGACGAAGTCACCAGTCCCACCTTCACGCTCATCCACGAGTACGAAGGCACCCGCACCGTCAACGGCCGCAAGGAACCGGTGATCCTTTACCACCTCGATCTTTATCGCATTCAGAACGAGCGCCAGCTCGACTCCCTCGGCCTCGAAGAGCTCTCCGCGCCCGACAGCCTCGTGCTTGTGGAGTGGGGCGAGAAGTTTCCCAGCGTGGTGAAGCGCAGCCAGGGCGAGATTGAAATGCGCACCACCGGCGGCGACTCCCGCAGCATCACGCTCACCCTCAGGGACTAGCATCCGTCTCGGGTGCTGTCGGCATCGCGACCCGCCAGAGGGGATCGCCCGTTCCCAGCTGCACGCGGCCCCCGGCCCTAAAAATGATGCACCCTCTCCGGCTGCGGCACCTCGACCGGCCGCGCCGCCTCGCGTTCCAGCGACCGGCTCACGAGATCCCGGCTGCCCAGCCCCACAGCGAGCGCCAGCGCGAGCACGATCCCTCCAAACAGAATTCCGAACCCCAGCTCGACAATCGCGCCGCCCAGCGCCAAATGATCGAGCACCATGGCGCCGGTGAGCACCAGAATCAGCCAGCGCACGCCCATGCTGAGCAGACGCGCATAGCTCAGGTTCATGTTCACGCCCGTGATCAGCACGCTGCGCGAGACGAATCGCGCCAGTACGTTGCCGGCCAGCAACAGGATCGCCGCGCCGATGAGCCGGGGAACGTACGCCAGAATCCAGCCGGAGACGATATGTTCCGACGTGCCGAGGGCCGACACACCCACCACGACTCCGATAACCACAAAGAACCAGAACACAATGCGTCCCACCAGGAACGTGGGCGTCACCCGCGGCGTCCACTCGGCCATGGCGTTGGCGCCCCGGCTCATGCGCTCATCGAAGCGCACCGCCTTCAGGATCGCGCGCGCCAGCACGGCCAGCACCCATCCCACGAGGAGAAAGAACAGGAAGGCGACAATGAACGCAAGAATGCCGGGCAGCATCGTGGCAATTTGATTCACCACCCGATTCATCGACGAATACAGCGATTGTTCCACCTGTTGCCACATAACGGTTCTCCTTCTTCTCGCACCGGCGCCCAGGAAGCTATGGATTGAAACGGTCCGGCCATCGCCAGCGCGACAGCAGATACGGCTTCTTCTCTTCCCAGGCGCGCGCGAACGCGTCCATGCGCTGCTCCCAGGCAGCGCGAGTCAGGCTCGCCACTTCGCGCGCATAGGAGGCAGCCCATCCGAGATACAGCGGGGTCAGCGCGCCCAGCAGGTGCCCGCGGTTCAGAGTCCGCAGCCGCCACGCCAGCGCGAAATCGTAAACGATGCCCGCCCACAGCTCGTCGGGCATGCGGAACTGCTCCGCCGGCATGCGCGTCAGCCGCCGCAGCTCCAGCATCGTATTCGGCGGCAGCACCAGCTTCCACACTTCTTCCAGATTCTTTGAGCCCAGCAGGAACGAATCCAGCATGGGCTGCACATCGATCGGTTCGCCGCCCCCGCTGTCGCGCGCCGCGCTGCCCCACACCGCTCCTGCCTGCGACCCGCGCACCCGCTGCCATTGCGGCGCATCGCTCTCCATTCTGTGGAAGAGCGATCCCGCCATCTGCCCCAGCACCGCGCTCAAATCCAGTCCGCCCGTCGTCCGCTGGTGGCGCACGTCCACGTGCACCTGGCCGACCGCGCACTGCGGCAGCTCCGTGGACGCCGCCGCAACCGGCCACAGCAACCCAGGATCGCGACCGGAGCTGCCCGCCAGAAACGCGGCAATCGAACCGGAGACCGCGAAGTCAAAGGCGACCGGAAACCGCACCCGCCGCCCGTACAGCGCGCGGTGCAGGGGGCAAAGTATGCCGGTATTGATCAGGGCGTCGTACCGGCTCACCGGATAGAGCGGCATCACGATGTCCGCCTGCCGCTCCAGCACCGCGTACGTGAAAAGCTGGATCGTCTCCGGCTGCAGCGCGGCAAGATCGGACCCCAGCACGATGCAGGCTCGCGCATTCCTCGCTGCGGCCATCGCCAGCACCGCCCGCTGGTGCGCCGAGACGACCTCCCAGAATTCCCCGCCGCTCGCCGGAGCTTCAAACGGAACCAGCGTCAGATGCGAGTTGCCGTTGAGCTGGGGCGAAGACGCTCCCGCTTCCCCGTTGCTCGCGGGCCACGCAAACACGTAGTGGACCGGTGAGGTCTCCGCGCCGGCCTCCGCCGTCGCCTTCAGAGCACTCGCGTACAGTTCTTCGACGGCGACGGATCCGGCGATGCCGATCACGACGTCCGCCGTTCCGGCCGCCTTCGCCGGTTGCTGCGCCGTTTCTGTGAATTCCGTGTCAGCCATGAAGCTCTTGATCCTCGGTCACGACGGCAGCGACAAAATGCCGTGCAGCGGAATGCGAATCCACGCCGGCCGGTTGTTCAGCTCGTAGACCAGTTCGTAGAGCGCCTTATCGAGCATGTATAGATCGAGCAGCGCGTCGAAATCCCTGCGCGCTGTGGGAACGATCGGCCGCCCCGCAACCGCATCGCAGTACGCGCGCAGAAATTCGCCCGACACCGACGCCTCCCACAGCCGCGCCCATGATTCCAGTTGCCCGTAGTCCTCCGGCCTCCGGCTCGTATACCGCGTGAGCGCCGCATATGCCGCGTAGCTGAACGACCGCAGCATCCCCGCGACATCCTTGAGCGGAGAATGCTTCGCGCGCCGTTCCGCCAGCGAGCGCGCCGGCTCGCCTTCGAAATCCAGAATCACGAAGTCCCCCTTCGATCGCAGCACCTGGCCGAGGTGGAAGTCGCCGTGAATGCGTGTCCACTGCCCCGGATGCTTCAGTCCCGCAAGCGCGCGGAATTTCGACAGCAGGGCTCCCCGCCTGCTCAGAGCCAGCGCGGCCCCTTCCACCGTGTCGTCGGGCAACTGCGAAAGGCTGCCGCGCAGCGCGTCGAACGCGCCCGAAGCGTGGGCCAGCATCTGATCCTGCATCGTGGCCAGATCGCTTGCCGTGGGCGCGAGCGGAGAGAAGTCCGTATCCGAGCCGGACGCCAGCGCCACGTGCATCTCGCCCGTGCGGCGGCCGAGATTCGCCGCAGCCTCCAGGTAAATGCCCGCATGCTCCCGCGCAACATGGGGAGCGCTTTCGCCGCGAGCCGGCGGTTCCTCCGCCGCGGCTCTCACTGAGGCCGTGCTCTCGTAGTACCGCTCCAGTTCCTCCAGCGTCCACTGCCAGCCATCGCCCTCGTTGCGGACCAGTCCCTGCAACAGCGCCAGGGTCGCCGGCTCGGCATCGCCGCGCTGATATTCGATCGATCCGCCAAACGGCGGCGTGTTGTGGAAGTTCGCTTTCTCCGTAAGAAAGCGCCCGATCTCCACATCGGGATTCGCCCCCGGAGCCTGGCGCCGGAAGATCTTCATGATGAGCCGTTCGCCGAAGATCGCCGACGTGTTGCTCTGCTCGGCGCTGCTCGCGCGCGCCGCCAGCGGCTGGGTGCCGCGCAGCACGGGCAGCGCTGCGCCCGGCAAACCGCGCACCATGCCCTTTTGCGTTTTCAGCTCTTCTCCTTTCGAGAGAATCTCCAGCAGCGCGGCCGGCGCGCCGGCCCGCATCATGCCGTCGTGCAGCACGCCCGCGCGCAGGGCCGATCCGGCCGTCGCCAGAATCTGCCCCGGCGCCGATTCGCGCATTGCCGCCGCCGCTTCCCCAAAGCTCATCGCCAGGCACAGCAGCCACGCATCCGGTTCCCCTGCCGCATAGCTCACCTCGATCCACACCAGCGCCGCCCGCTCCTCGTCGAAGAGCAGGGAGTCGGCCACCTGAACGCGCGTCATGACGCGCGATTTGCCCCCGAACCATCGCTGCCGCTGGATATACGTCGGGAGCAGCCCTTCCAGCGTGCCCAGGTTCTCCGCTCCCAGAATCGGCTCCCAGTCGCGCTCGCTCGAAACGTAGTACGACTGCTCCCCCGCCTCCGCCGACGGTTGCGCCGCGCTCTGCATCGTCGGCTGCACCTCGAGCCACAGGAATCCGTACGGCCCCAGCGTCAGCGGATACGGCTGCTTCGTGATCGTCGGGAATTCGACGTAGCCCAGCATCTCCACCGGCGTCATCCCTTCCATCTCCGAAAGATCGAACTGCACCGGCTGTGCAAACCGCGACAGATTCGCCACGCACACCACCGTCTCGCCGTCGTACTGCCGCACGTAGCCCAGCACCTTGCGATTCGACGAGTCCAGAAACCGCAGCGTCCCGCGCCCAAACACGCGAAACAGTTTCCGCAGCGCGATCATGTTGCGCATCCAGTTCAGCAGCGACGATGCGTCGTTCTGCTGCGCCTCGACATTGATCGCTTCGTAGCCCCACACCGGATCCATAATGACCGGGCTGTAGAGCTTCGCCGGATTGGTGCGCGAAAACCCGGCGTTGCGATCCGGCGTCCACTGCATCGGCGTGCGCACTCCGTTGCGATCGCCGAGATAGATGTTGTCTCCCATCCCGATCTCGTCGCCGTAATACAGGATGGGCGTCCCCGGAAACGAAAACAGGATGCTGTTCAGCAGCTCGATGCGCCGCCGATTGTTGTCGAGCAGGGGCGCCAGCCGGCGCCGAATCCCGATGTTGATCCGCATGCGCGGATCGGCGCTGTACGCCAGATACATGTAGTCCCGCTCATCGTCGCTCACCATTTCGAGCGTCAGCTCGTCGTGGTTGCGCAGAAACAGCCCCCACTGGCAGTTGTCCGGAATATCCGGCGTCTGCGCCATGATGTCCGTGATCGGCAGGCGGTCCTCCTGCCGCAGCGCCATGTAGATGCGCGGCATCAGCGGGAAATGGAACGCCATGTGGCACTCATCGCCGTCGCCGAAGTAAGGACGCACATCCGTCGGCCACTGATTCGCTTCCGCCAGCACCATCCGCCCCGCGTATCCCTCATCGATCGCCTTGCGCATCGCCTTGATCGCCGCGTGCGTCTCCGGCAGATTCTCGCAGTTCGTGCCGTCGCGCTCCACCAGGTACGGAATCGCATCGATGCGCAGCGCATCCACGCCCATATCCAGCCAGTAGCGCATCACCGACAGCACTTCTTCCAGAACGGCCGGGTTGTCATAATTCAGATCCGGCTGGTGCGAGAAAAATCTGTGCCAGTAGTACGCCTGCGCCACCGGATCCCACGTCCAGTTCGATTTCTCCGTGTCCGTGAAGATGATGCGCGCGTCTTTGTACTTCTGATCCGTGTCCGACCACACGTAGTAGTTGCGCTCGTTCGAGCCCGCCGGCGCATGCCGCGCCCGCTGAAACCAGGGATGCTGATCGGACGTGTGATTGATGACCAGCTCGATCATTACCTGCAGCCCGCGCTCGTGCGCCGCATCGAGGAAGCGCTGGAAGTCCTCCAGAGTCCCGTAGCTCGGATGCACGCTGCGGTAATCCGCAATGTCGTACCCATCGTCGCGCAGCGGCGACGGAAAGAACGGCAGCACCCACAGGCACGTCACGCCCAGGTCCTGCAGATAGTCCAGCTTCTGCATCAGCCCGGGAAAATCCCCAAGCCCGTCGTTGTTGCTGTCCTGGAACGCCTTGACGTGAACCTCGTAGATGATCGCGTCCTTGAACCAAAGCGGATCGCTCACGCTGCCTGGCTTGCGCGCGCTCGTGCGGGTTTCGATCATCGAATCCTGGCTCTCACTGGTAGTAGTCGAAGTCGCGTTCCGACCGTACTTTGCGCAGCACGCGGAAAATGTGCGCCGGAATCGTCTCCGGCGAAAGTTCGATATAGTTGCGCGGCCCCTGCCACAGGAAGCGCCGCCCTGTCAGCTGATCGTAGACCTGAAACGTCTCCGACGCCCGCAGATGCAGCCGCTCCAGATCCAGATCGACCCAGCCGATCTGCGTGTGGAACGGGTCGAGATTGACCACCGTCAGCACCACATTGCTGCCATCGCGGCTGGTCTTGCTGTAGGCGATCAGATACGGGTTATCGGTCGAATGAAAAAACAGCTCGTGGTTCGCATGCAGCGCCGCATTCTCCCGCCGCGCCCGATTGATCTCCGCGATGGCGTCTGCGATGCTGTGCGGCGCATCGAGATTCCATTCGCGAATCTGATACTTCTCTGAGTTCAGATACTCTTCGCTGCCCGGCCGCAGCGGCTCATTCTCGCCCAGCTCAAACGCCGGGCCGTAGATGCCGTAGTTCGGTCCCAGCGTCGCCGCCAGCGCCACCCGCATCAGAAACGCCGGCCGCCCTCCAATCTGCAGCGCCTCCGGCAATATGTCCGGCGTATTCGGCCACAGATTCGGCCGCAGAAACTCGCGCACCCGCGTCTGCGTCAGCTCCGTCAGGTACTCCGTCAGTTCCTGCTTCGTGTTCCGCCACGAAAAATACGTGTACGACTGCGAGAACCCCAGCTTCGCCAGGCGCTGCATCACCCGCGGCCGCGTGAACGCTTCCGCCAGAAACAGAGCGTCCGGAAAATCATGTTTGATCTCCGCGATCAGCCACTCCCAGAACGGAAACGACTTCGTGTGAGGATTGTCGACCCGAAAGATGCGCACGCCCTGCTCGATCCAGAACAGGAACACATCGCGCAGCGCCTCCCACAGACCCTCCCAGTCGCTGCTCTCGAAATCCAGCGGATAAATATCCTGGTACTTCTTCGGGGGATTCTCCGCGTACTGGATGCTGCCGTCCGCGCGCTTCTTAAACCACTCGGGGTGCTCCTGCACCCAGGGATGATCCGGCGAGCACTGGAAGGCAATGTCCATCGCCATCTCGATGTTCTTCTTCGCCGCGCTGCGCAGCAGCCTGCGGAAGTCGTCGAGCGTGCCCAGCTCCGGATGCAGCGCCAGGTGCCCGCCCCCCTGCGCGCCAATCGCCCAGGGGCTGCCTACATCGCCGGCTTCCGCCGTCACGGAGTTGTTCTTCCCCTTGCGAAAGCTATGCCCGATGGGGTGCAGCGGCGGCAGATACAGCACGTCGAATCCCAGCCGCGCCACGTAGTCCAGCCGCGCCTCGCAGTCGCGGAAGCTCCCGTGCTTCCCCGGCTCCGCGGCGGCCGACCGCGGAAACATCTCATACCAGGCCGAATAGCGAGCCTTGTCGCGGTCCACCACCACGCGCAACTCGCGCTCATAGCGCGTTTCCAGCTTCGGATCCAGATGCTGCCCCATCAGCACTGCCAGCGCCGGATCGAGCGCCGTCTTCTGAGCAGTCTCCGTGTCCCTGGCATTGCGCAGATGCGTAGCCCAGCGCCGCAGCGCGTCGGCGTCGTCACGCGTCCCGCGTTGCGCCGCTTCTTCAATGAGCTGCGCCCCATTCAGCAGGTCCACCTGGATATCCTGCCCGGCGGCGATCCGCTTCTCCAGATCGCTCCGCCACGTGTCAAAGTGGTCGATCCACCCCGCGACGGTATAGAGATACTCGCCCAGCCGCACCACCGGAAACGACGCGCGCCAGCGGTCGTTGCCCAGCGGCTGCATCGGCGCCATCGTCCAGTTGGGAACCTTGTAGTACCGGTACAGCAGCCGCGCCGCAACACGGTCGTGGCCGTCGGCAAAGACGTCGGCCTCTACCTGAACCTGGTCGTCGACGATCCTCTTGATAGCGAAAAGCCCCGCGTCGATCTCCGGATCGACGCTCTCAATCACGACGCGCTTCCTGCCATCCGCGGGCTTGTGCATGGCTGCGATCGACTTTCCTTTGCGCGCATCGGCAGGTCGAAGGCGTCCGTGCAGGCCAGGATTCGGCCACGCACACGTCGGCTGTCGCCCTGCTCCGAGTGCTCAGAGGAGTCGATGACGGCGGCGCAGGATTGGTTGCTGTGGAAGCTGCAGGCTAGTTGTCCGTCAGCATGCTGGGCTCTTCCGGAGCCCGCAGGCGCACCACGCGATCCACCGTGTACGGAGCACGCTGCGTCCCCGCGTGGTAATGCCGCACCTGCAGCTCGCCGAGCAGGCCGATAGCCAGCATCTGCGTGCCGGCCAGGATTAACACTCCCGCAATCACAAACAGCGGGCCGTGCTCATCCATGACGTGCTGGTGGGTGACGATCTTCAGCGCCAGCAGGAACGCCGATACCAGGCCCCCGCCGAAGATGCTCAGCGCGCCAAACAGCCCGAAGAAGTGCAGCGGGCGCGTCATGTACTTCAGCAGAAAGCGAATCGTCAGCAGATCGAAAAACACGCGGAAGGTGCGGCCGATGCCGTAGTGCGACTTCCCCCGCTGCCGGTGCACGTTCGTAATCGGAATCTCGCAGATGCTCGCGCCGTACCACGCCGCCAGCGCCGGAATGAACCGGTGCATCTCGCCATAGAGCGGAATGTTCTGGATCACCTCGCGGCGATACGCCTTGAACGTCGTTCCGAAATCGTGAATATCCACGCCCGACAGCTTCGCCATCAGCCAGTTCGCGCAGCGCGAGGGAATGCGCCGCATCACGAAGTTGTCGATGCGCTCCTTGCGCCACCCGCTCACCACGTCGTAGCCCTCTTCCAGTTTCTCCAGGAAGCCGGGGATCTCGCCGGGATCGTGCTGCAGGTCGCCATCCATCGCCAGAATGAACTCACCCTGGGCGTGATCGAATCCCGCGGCCAGCGCAGAGGTCTGCCCGAAGTTCCGCCGCAGCTTCACCACGAGCACCCGGCTGTCCACTGCGGCAATCTCTTCCAGCAGGCGGCAGGTGCGGTCGTTCGATCCGTCATCCACGAAGACCAGCTCGAACGGATCGCCGACGTGCTCCATCACGCCTTTCAGGCGGTCGTAGAGGGCGGTAACGTTCTCTTCTTCGTTATGAAACGGAACGACAATGGAGTATCTGGGCATATCTCTCATTATAGACTTCCCTCCCCCGCCTCCCGTGATCCCAGCGGCTCCGGGGAACCCCCCTGACTCCCTCGCCTAATTCAGCTCCGCCGCCAGCTCCACCGTAATCCGCGCGGCCTCGGCGCAAGCCGCCTGGCTCACGTCGCGATGCGTCACAAACCGCACCCCGTCGCGCCCCACCGATCCGCACAGCACCCCGCGCTCCTTCAGCTTCGCCGTCAATCCCTCTGCATCGCCGTGCTTCGCCAGCCGGTAGATCACGATGTTCGTCTGCACCGCCGCCGGATCGATCACCAGTTCCGGCGACGTCGCCAGGATCTTTGCAATCAGCTTCGCGTTGGCATGATCTTCCTGCAGACGCTTCGGGCCTTCCTCCAGTGCAATCAGCCCCGCCGCCGCCAGAATGCCCGCCTGCCGCATGCCCCCGCCCAGCCCTTTGCGGATAATCCGCGCGCGGTCCATCTGCTCCCACGTGCCCACCAGCATCGACCCCACTGGCGCGCCCAGGCCTTTCGAAAGGCAAAACATTACCGTATCGAAGCCCCGCGTCAGGTCCTTCACACCCACGCCCAGCGCGACCGACGCATTGAAAACCCGCGCGCCATCCAGATGCACGGGAATCCCGCGCTCCTGTGCCCCGGCCCAGATCTCTTCCAGCACCGGCAGCGGCGTCACCGTTCCGCCCGCAAGGTTGTGGGAGTTCTCCAGCGCGATCAGCCCCGTCTGCGCGCGATGGTAGTGCCGCGGATAGATATTCGGCTCAATGTCCTTCCACGTCAGAATGCCGCGTTCCGTCGGAATCGTCCGCGGAACGCAGCCGGAGATCGCCGCAACCATGGCCATTTCCCAGTCCATGATGTGGCACCGCGACTCGCAGATCACTTCCTGCCCCTGCCGCGTGTGCAGCCGGATCGCCGTCTGATTTCCCATCGTGCCCGTGGGAACGAACAGCGCAGCCTCGCGGCCGAAGATCTCCGCCGCGCGCTTCTCGAGCAGATTTACGGTGGGGTCCTCCTGATAAACGTCGTCTCCCACTTCCGTCGCAGCCATCGCCGCGCGCATCGCCGGAGTCGGCTTCGTCACCGTATCGCTGCGCAGATCGATGGTCGCCACTCCCTTTTCGGCGCTGGCAATTCCCTCAGCGAATCCTGCCGTCTGCAAACTCATCGCATCCCCTGTTGCTTTTGCTTTTCAATACGGCCCGTGGCCCAGGGCCTGCGGCCAATTCCATGTCGTCAGTTGCCTCTTGCCCGCTCTTAAGCGACGGCCCGCTCTGCAAGGAACCGTGCAAACACGTCGTTCGAAAGCATTCGCCCGCGCGCCGTCAGCGTCACACGATCGCCATCGCGGAAGGTGACCAGCCCGTCGTCCTCCAGGTCCGTGACCGTCGCCAGACCGTCCTTCACCGCCGACGCGGAGAAACGCTTGCGCAAATTCGCGAGGCTCACGCCTTCGTTCAGCCGCAGCCCCAGGAACCACGCCTCTTCTAACTCCTCTTCGTGGCTCAGCCGCCGCGGCTCGCTCCAGCCAGCCCCGTTGAGATACGTTTCCAGGTCGTCGGTCGTGCCAAAGCGCAGCGCGCCGCCCGACCGCGCCCGCAGCATCGAGTGCGCGTCGAGACCCAGCCCCAGATACGGCTGCCGCCGCCAGTACTTCAGATTGTGGATTGACTCCGACCCCGGCCGCGCGAAGTTCGAGATCTCGTATTGCGCCAGCGCATGACCCGCCAGATAGCCCACCGCATCCGAATACAAATCCGCGATCAGATCGTCGCCCGGCACGTCATGGGCAA
>DATJTG010000205.1:0-36346 GCA_035503555.1 Acidobacteriaceae bacterium
CAGTTCGCCCGCTCCGGGACAATTGACCGGCATGCTTCTGGTCACCCGCAACAACGAGATCGATCGCGACGATTTCCTGGCCCTGACCGGTGGCGACTTATCCCTCAGGATCAACGAGGCTATTTTTCTTGCGGCAGGCGGCCCGGATGGTCACCTGATCGAACACAGTGTTTTGGTCAGTGGACATTTCGATCGCGACGCAATTTTCAGGCTGGCGAGCGATGGAGGCGCAATCCGGCAAGACTATCGCGGAATTGCTGTGCTCGCGGTGCAGCCGTTCGCCCGCGAGGCTGGGTCGATGAGGGTATTACGCTGGCTTGCGATTCCCGACCAGAGCGTCGCCATTTTGGGAACAGTCGCCAGCGTGCAGCGGGAGCTGGACCGATGGATTGCGAGCAGTCCGGCAGATCCCGAGTTTCTGGAGAGGCTCAGCCGGCTCGATGAGCGGGATGAGACCTGGTGTCTCTTACCGCCGCCGAGGCCGGACGGCCCGGTGGCAAACATTCTGAGCAGCCTGGATGCTCGGCTCGGAGCGCTCGTCGTTGGGGGACGAACCATCCAATATGGAATTCATGTGGGGAGAGATGTCGAAATCACGGCTTCCAGCAGCCCTGTGCAGCCGGCGACCTGGAACATCGTTAGCAATCCGCCGCACGCTGCGCCGAGGGCTGCGTCATTCCTGACTGCGGCATCGGGCGAAGCCGAAGTCCCGAAGATTGTGCGGCTCAGGATCCGGCGCCATATCTACGAGACTTGGCTGGCCGATCACTCCAAATTCGGTCCTGCAATGGATCGTCAGTCGTCGAAATAGAAGCCGAAGGCGGCTCGGTCAGGCGCACGCCGCGATGCGAGGGCCGACATCTTCTCACTCATGGCGCAGCGCTACCGGCGGGTCAATGCGTGCGGCTCTGCGTGCCGGCCAATATCCCGCTATCAGCCCGGCGGCAAGGAGCAGTGCGACCGCCGCGGTCTCGCTGATGGGGTCGGTGCCTCTGATCCCATAGAGCAGCTTTGCGACCAGCCGGCCGCCAGCCAGCGCCACAGGCAAACCGATCGCGATCCCCGTCAAAACCAGAATTACAATCTCCCGTTTCACCTGCCACGCGACCGCGCCACGTCTCGCGCCCAGTGCCATCCGGATGCCGATCTCTCCGGTTCGCCGTCCGATCAGATACGACCTCACCCCATAAATCCCAATGCATGAAAGAAACACGGCGGCCAGTGCGAAAAGCCCGACGGTTCCGCGATCAGCGTCTCGTTCGTATAGGAGCGCGCCACCTGCTCGCTCAGCGTGCTCACATCGCTGATCGGCAAATTGCGATCGACCCTATGGATCGCATCTCTTCCTCGAGATCCGGCTGGAAGCGCCCGCGCTGGAAAAGCATCTGCAGCCGCCGTCTCAGTTCACCAGCCAGACTCGTGGCGCCTCCTCAGGCGGTTTCCAGGACGCGAGCGATGGCGCGCATCACGCGCTCGAACTGCGAGACCTCCACGCCGAGCTGCTTCCGTCCTGCGGCGGTGATCGTGTAATAGCGCGCGCGGCGCCCCGCGCCGAGAGAGTTTTCAGGATGAGCAGATAGAGAGTGCCGGGAGGGATTTTATCGCGGCTTCGGTCAGGAGCGGGTTTCCGGCGGATCAGAGCAGTCATCGCATGCCTCCCAAGCTGGCATAGATAAACTATGCAACTCTGCCCGCGAGATGCGCGACTGTCAAGCGGGGCATCCACCGCTCTCGCGCGGAATGCGGCAGATGCGGGCGCTAGTCGGCTCTTAAAGCTTCGACGGCATTCACGCTGGCTGCGCGAGCCGCCGGAACCGCCGCGGCAATCACCGCAGCCGCCAGAATCACCAAGCCCGATGCCACGAACATCACGATGCCCGGCATGTGCACATCGGTCACAAAGCGCTCCAGCACGCGCGTTCCCGCAAAGCCCAGCACCAGGCCTGCCGTTACTCCAACGGTGGCGATGACCAGGCCCTCCCGGAGCACCCCGGTCAGAATGTCCTTAGGCTGCGCACCCATGGCCACGCGGATGCCGAATTCGCGCGTCCGCGCGCTGACTGAGAACGCCAGCACACCGGCCACGCCGACCACGGAAATAAGCAGCGCCACGGCGGCGAATCCGCCAAAGACGACGGCGTTCAGCTTGTCCGGCGTCAGCACTTCCGCGCGAATATCCTCAAGGGTGGCCGCTCGTTCCACCGGTTGCTCCACGTCCATGCCGTGGATGGTCTTCGTAATCGGCGTCACCAGCGCGTAGGGATTCCCCGAGGTGCGTACAAACATCCGCCCGTTCCAGCCTTCCTGGTCTACGGGCTGATAGATGGTGATGCCCGGATCGGGGATGATGTGCTCGTCATCGAAGTCGGGCACCACGCCGACAATCCGGCGCGGCTCATAGCTGATGCCGATGAATTTCATCACGGGATCAGTCCAGCGCATCTGGCGGCCAATCGCTTCCTGGCCAGGGAAGAGCTTGTCAGCGAGGCTCTTGCTCACGATCACCACTCGATCCGTTCCGTCGCGATCGAGGTCGCGAAAATCGCGGCCCTCCAGAATCGGAACGCCAAGGGTGTTGAAGTATCCCGGGGAAACGGAACGCCACCGGGCGCGCAGATCGTCCTGCCCGTTGGTTCGCTTCGCGCCGTCGACCGCGAACGCGAAGTTGATGGAGAAAGCCTGTTCGTCGCGCCACGGGACCATGAAGCCTGTCGACACGGCCTGCACGCCGGGAATTGCGCTCACGCGCTCTTCGATCTGGTGATAGAAGTCCTGAACCTGCTCAGGGCTGCGCCCGTAGGTCATCACCGGAAGATTCACCGCGAGCACGTCGCGGGTGTCGAACGGGGGCCGGGTGCTCTCCAGCACGTACAGCGTGCGCATGAGCACACCTGCGCCCACCAGCAGCAGGAAGGACGCGGTGATCTGGGTGACGGCAAATATCCGCAGCCGCCGGTTGCTCCCGCTCGTCACTCGCGTTCCGCCGGCCGCCAGCCCCAGGCCTTGGGTGGCGTCGGCTCCCGGCAGACGTGGAATGTAAGCGAGGAACACAGCAGCCGCCAGCGCCAGGGCGATTCCGAACCACACGAGGCTCAAGTCGAGTGTGAGCCCGTCAGCTCGCACGCTGAAGCGCGCTGCATAGCGGCCCAGGATCTCCACCATGGGCCACGCCAGCAGCAGCGCGGCGAGCACGCCGCTCCCGCACAGCACCAGTCCTTCGGCCAGCAGGGAGCGCCGCAGCGCCGGGGCGCTCGCGCCCAGGGCCGTGCGCACGGCCAGCTCCGGCTCGCGGCGCACCGTCCGCGCCAGCACCAGGTTCGCCACGTTCGAGCACGCGATCACGAACAGCAGCCCCGACGCCCCGAACAGTACCCACAGGATCGTGTTCGCACGGGCATTGATCTGGTCGTGCATCCGCGTCACGTTGATTTCGAAGTGATCGGACGTCTTATAGACATCGGGATGCGCGGCCAGGATCGAAGCGTACCTCGCACCTAACTCCGCGCGCGCTTGCTCGAGCGTCGCTCCCGGAGCCAGCCGGGCAAACACCTCGGTCATGCGGTGCTCGCGTCCCTGCACCATGGTTGCCGACAGGTGATGCGGGCTGGTGACGACATTGGCGATGATCTCCGTCGCCACGGGGTAGGGAATCGAAGGCTCGAGCACGCCCACGATCGTGGCGTTACGCGAGCCCTGGCCGCCATCCAGCCGCACTGTCTTGCCCAGCACGTCGGGGTCCGAGTGCAGCGACGACTTCCAGAACTTGTACGTCAGCACCACTGCACCCTGCGCGTTGGGTCCGTCGTCGCCTGGGCCGAGCAGCCGGCCCAGCACCGGCCGCAGTCCCATCACCTCGAAGTAGTGGCCGTCGACCACCCCGGCGGGAATCTCACGCGGCGTGCCCAGGCCCACCATCGTAAAGTCGATCTCGGAAAACGTCCCCAGCTCCGAGATCGTCTTCAGGTTCTGCCCCAGGTCGTGAATCTCAGGGATCGAGAACGTCAGGTCGGCGTCGCCAAGGCCAGGCGCGCTCTGGCGAAGGTACAGAAGTCGATTCTCGTCGCGGTTCGCCAGTGGTCGCAGCAGCACAGCGCGCACTACGCTGAAGATCGCGGCGTTGGCGCCGATGCCCAGCGCCAGCGTGAGGGCCACGGTGATCCACAGTGCACGCACACGCGACAATGACCGTATCGCAATTCTCAGGTCACGAAGGAATGACATGGATGCCTCCATCGGCGATCGCTCCAATGTACTCAAGTTGCCTGGAGTTGCGCAGCAGGTTTGGTCTGGGGACGGCCCGCCACGGCTCTTTACGGCGAGACAACCGTTGAGGATGGGAAATGCAAGTGCCGAACCACTCCTGCAACCATCGCAAGTGTAACAATTCAATGCGATTGCAGGGATTTGCCAGCCTGGATCCGAACCCTGAATTGGCCGATTTCGCCATGGAGTGTCCGTCTTCGGACAGTCGCTGTTCGCCTTTGGCTTCCGTTGTGCGTGAGAATGGCATGTTGTTTTCCGAGAGCTCTTAACCGGGTTTCGCTTCCTGGCCTTCACTCTCGCGACGAGCGGCGCCAGCTGATTTCGACAAGCTTGCGAAAATTTAGATTCTGCGCACTTCAGGAATGCCTGGAAGAAGAGGATGGCGCCGCCGCGCACCAACTTGAAGAAGACCGCTCTCGCTCGACCATAACTGGATTCGCGCCTTCACTTCGGATGGATGGAGTATCTCTCTCCGCAGCGACTTACAGCGACTCGTAAACCAAAGCCACAAAGGTATCGGGCTTGAGCGGGCCCATCTTCGCCCAGGCTGGGTCCAGGTCGGACGTGGGCTTGGCCGCGATGGCCTCGTTAACCGTCTTGCCCCGGGCCTTCAGGTCCCTCACGCGATTCGCGACGGTCACCAGCATCGTTCGGTAAGCGGCCAGCGCAGCCTTGTTGCCCAGCGCGCCGTGCCCGGGCACGATCTTCGTGCGATCGTCGGCCTTCGCCAGCACCGCATTCACGCCCGAAATCATGCCGATGATCGATCCGCCGCTGGACAGATCGATCATCGGATACATGCCGTTGAACCACAGATCGCCCGCGTGAATTACATTTCCTTTGACGAAGTGGATGAAGATGTCCGAGTCCGTATGGGCGTTCGGAGCATGCACCAGGGTCAGCTGGTCGTTGTTCACCCAAAGTGTGTTGGCGTCGGCGAAGGTCTCCTGCGGCAGCGCAGCCTCCGGCGCGGCAGGGAAGTGAACGTCGTAAACGCGCAGATACTGGGGCGAAGCCAGGCGGGCGCGCGTGTTTTCCTGCGCGATGATGAAAGCGCCGCCCTGCAGATGCAGCACCGCGTTGCCGTCTGTGTGGTCCATATGCCAATGGGTGTTGATCAATAGCTTCAGCCGGTTCTCGTCGAGCTTTCCCAGTGCGTCCAAAAGCTTGCGTGTGCCCGTGGCGACCCCGGAGTCAATGATCACTTTGCCGTCGGGCCCGATCTGGCACACGATGTTGCCGCCCACGCCTTGCAAGAGAAAAATCGTGTCCGTCAGCTTTGTGGTTTTGATCGTCTCGTCGGCGGCGGCCGCGCGCAGCTGATCAGGCAGCGTGGGATTCGGCTGCACAGCAGGATCTGCGCTCGTCTGTTGCTCCGTCAGTCCCGCACGCGCCAGCAGCGCGGCTGCGCTCGCCATGCCGGACCGCAACAGGAATGTGCGCCGCGTAGTCATCGGTCTCCTTAGAAGAGCCCTGGCGGCAGGTTGAGCCCGCCCATCATCCCCTGCACTGTCGACTTCATGATCTCGTCGGCGCGCCGTCCCGCTTCATTCATCGCCGCGGCCACCAGATCTTCCAGCATCTCCACGTCAGGACGCTCTCCCGTCAATCCGGCCACCGCGGCCGGATCGATGGTCACCTTCAGGACTTCTTTCTTTCCGTTCATCCTGACGCTCACCGCGCCTCCTCCCGAGGACGCTTCGACGACGGACGCGGCCAGCTTCTGCTGCACCTGTTCCTGCATCTGCCTGGCCTGTCCGAGCATTTCCTGAAGTTTGAGTGGATTAAACATGCGGTCCTTCGACGATTAATGAGGTTCCCGCAGGTCAAGTACGCTGCGGATATCTGCTTTGAATAACTCCTGCGCCTTGCGCACCAGAGGATTTTCGAGCGCCGCCGACTGCGCGCTGCCGGACATCGGCGTCGGTGCTTTCGCGGCCGCTGCCATGGCTGATCCATTCTCGCTTGGAACGAATGCGATCTTCTGGGTGGCTCCGGCTGCCCGCATGGCCTTGCGGCAGATGTTCTCTGCGTCGCTGTTGATCGTGAGCGCCAGCATCGTTTTCCGCATCGGCAGCTCCACGCGGATGTTCTTGCCCTCGATCGTCCAGTTGCCGGTCAGCAGTTGCGCCGCCGCGGTGCTGTGTCCCTCTCGCTCCAGTGCGACACATACGGCATCGCGAATCCGGTCCAGATCCGGCGATCCGTCGGGAGCTAACGCCAGCGCGCCATCGGTCGACTCAACGACCGGCTCCACTCGACCGACGGCAGTCGGCGGCTTCGAAGCGGCTCGTGCCGCAGTTTCGACCGGCGACAACGCCCGCGGCGCAGGCGGTGGTTCGCTTGGGGTCCGTCCCGATCCCTCTAACCCGTCACCTGCAACTTGCGTTGATTCCTGCTCTCTGACCCCTGTTCCCTGGTCCCTGATTTCTGCGGCCGGCGGCCCGAGGACTGTGGCCTGCTTCGCCATCGGTGCCGTCGCGCGCACCTGGCCCGTTACCGGAACCGCGCCCGCCGCGCTCTGGACTCTGCGCTCGGTGCTCGGCCCCGCACCTTGCGGCCCGCGGCCGGTGGAGTGCGAGCCGGAGCCGCCGGTCTGGCTCAGGATCTCCTCGATGGGCAGCAGCCGCTGGAGGTGCACCAGCTTCACCAGGCCGAGCTCGAGGTGGAACCGCTGCTCCTGACGGTAATTCAGTTCGTCGAACGTCCGCAGCATCACCTGCAGGAAGCGCGTCAGATCTTCTTCCGAGAAGAGCAATGCCGAGCGGTTCGCGCGCGCACGCTCATCGGCGGAAATCTGCAGGAGATCGGTGCTCTCGCCGCCGATCTTCGCCATGAGCGCGTTGCGCAGATAGCGGACAAATTGCCTCGTCAGCGCCGCGGGACTGTTGCCCGCGTTGAGCAGCGTGTTGATCTCCTCGATGACCGTCGCGGTCCGGCCTGCGCTGATCGCCTCCATCAGCCGTTCAAAAACCGTGTTCGGCACCGATCCCATCAGCTCGCGAATGGCCTCCGCCGCCACATGCGGTCTGCCGTTTACCAGCGGCGCAGATGCAATCGCCTGGTCCATAATCGATAGCGCATCGCGCATCGATCCGTCGCCAGCCTCGGCCAGCAGCGCCAGCGCCGCGTCTTCCGCGGCAAGCTCTTCCTGCGCCGCGATCGCGCGCAGTTGCGCCAGGATGTCGTCGAACTTAACCGCGTGGAAGCTGAAGTGCTGGCACCGCGACCGGATCGTCTGTGGAATATCCTCCGGCTGTGTGGTCGCCATCATGAAGACCACGTGCTCCGGCGGCTCCTCCAGGGTCTTCAGCAGCGCGTTGAAGGCGGCATCGGTAATCTGGTGCGCTTCGTCCAGAATCCAGATCTTGTATTTGTCGCGCGCCGGCCGGTAGCGCGCCGCCTCGCGCAGTTCGCGTACCTCATCGATGCCGCGATTCGTCGCCGCGTCGATCTCCAGAACATCGACGGAATTGCCGGCGCGAATCTCCGCACACGAGTCGCACACGCCGCAGGGCTCCTGCGTCGGCCGCTCCGGCGATCCGACGGCGGTCCGGCAATTGAGCGCCTGCGCCAGAATGCGCGCGATCGTCGTTTTGCCGATGCCGCGGTGCCCGGAGAAGATGTAGCCGTGCGCGATGCGCCCCTGCTCCAGCGCGTTCACCAGCGTGCGCGTTACATGATCCTGCCCCGCCACATCGGCAAAGCGCTGAGGACGATATTTGCGGGCAAGAACCTGGTAGGGCATCGACCGTTCGATTGTATCGCCTCAGGCTGAGGAGGAAATCGGCCCGAGGTCGTCAACTTTCATCTCCACGCTCCGGTCGCAATCCCACGCAAAACGAAACGGGAGGCAACCGCCTCCCGCTTCGTACAGCATTTTGCCTGTAGTCTTTCGCTTACAGTTTTCCGCTGGACCCTTCTCGCTTCGTAGCTGCTTTACTGCGGCGTTCCAAGTCCGCGTCCTTCGCCGGGCCGCGCCGCGGCGGGCTCGTCCATCGTGAGCGGCAGTTCCGGCTGCTGGCGTCCGAAGCCCTCGTAAGCGCGAATGATGCGCTGCACCAACTGGTGACGCACCACATCGCTGTCTTCGAAGCGAACAAACCGGATGCCCTCGACGCCATCGAGCACCGTCATCGCCTCCACGAGACCCGATTTGCGCGGGTTGGGCAAGTCGATCTGCGTGATGTCGCCCGTAATGACGGCCTTGGCGTTGTTTCCCAGACGAGTGAGAAACATCTTCATCTGCTCGCTCGTGGTGTTCTGCGCCTCGTCCATGATGATGAACGCGTCGTTCAGCGTTCGCCCGCGCATAAAGGCCAGCGGCGCGACTTCGATTACGTTCCGTTCCAGCATCTTGTCCACGCGCTCCGGCTCGATTAAATCGTAGAGTGCGTCGTACAGCGGACGCAGATAGGGGTCCACCTTTTCCTGCAGCGTGCCCGGCAGGAAACCGAGCCGCTCGCCCGCTTCCACCGCCGGCCGCACCAGCACAATGCGGCTTACCTTTTTAGCCAGCAATGCCGCTGCTGCCATCGCGACCGCCAGATAGGTCTTGCCCGTGCCCGCCGGACCGATGCCGAATACCATGTCCGCCTGCTCGATTGACTCGACATACCGCCGCTGGTTCAGCGAGCGCGGCTGGACCATCCGCTTGGTTCCGGCAGAGCGCTGCTTGCCGCTCTCCGCCAGGCTCCTGAGCGAGATGGAAGCGTCGGCCGTAACCAGGCGCAGCATTCCGTTCAGTTCGCCGTTCTGCAGCAGGACGCCCTGTTTGCGCAGGGCTTCGAAATCCTGAAAAATCCGTTCCACGCGCGCAACGGATTCCTCCGGCCCCTCTACCTGCACCGCATCGGACTGCAGGTCGATGCGCACGTGCAAAGTGTCTTCCATGAGTCTCAGGTTTTCGTCGCGGGTCCCGAAAAGGGGCTCAAGATTGGGCGTGATCTCGAGATGTTTTCTCATCAGGCGAGGAAAGGACCTCCGGGCGCGGAAAGGCGAAAACCGCGCAGCTGTTCTGGGTTGTGGGTCGGGTTCGGCGAGGGTCGCAACCGCGGAATCTCCACAGGACTTGGATGCTGTCTGCGGAGCCTGCGCATCGAGTTGGCCATTGCCGCCAAAGGGTCTAGTTGCCGCCAGAGTAGCCCCCGATGTTTCCGGAGTCAATGGGTATTGTTTGAATTTCCTGGCAATTGAGCCGAAAAGGTACAGAGTATGGGCCTTAGCTTTCAGAACGCCGGCGGCCGCACGAACTTGCCCGATGCCCGTTCCTGCGGGCTCGCGTTGAACGGTTCATCCGCGCTTGCCACATAGATCGCCGGTACTTTCGCGCCCATCGGCCGCAGATAGGCTGACAACTGCCCGCGGTGGTGCACGGTATGGCGGATGGCCAGGCTTAGATAATGAACCGCCGGATCGTTCCTGAGACCGATGTAGTCCACGGGCGTTGCCAGTTCCTCGCCTGTGAGCGCCTCGATCAGCGCCACCCGCCGCGCTCCCTGCTCCTCGTACCACGCTGCCATGGCCGGCCCGGTTCGCACGTCCTCCGACGGCCCCTGTCCATCGATAAATTTTCCGTGGATGACCGCATGCAGAAACCACATCTCCGTCCCGGCCGTATGACGCGCCAGCCGCAGCGCGGTCCAGTTCTTCTCATGCGGCCGGTAATCTTCCTTCCCTTCGGGAATCGCCGCCAGAATCCGCCGCGTGACGGTCTGCTCCGAGCGAACCTGTGGCAGCAAATACGAGCGAAGGAACA
The DNA here is from genome assembly GCA_035503555.1 of Acidobacteriaceae bacterium. GTDB lineage: Bacteria > Acidobacteriota > Terriglobia > Terriglobales > Acidobacteriaceae > Palsa-343. The sequence continues at coordinate 10,022 of DATJTG010000205.1, forward strand.
GCGCTTCTTCCGGTGTCATCAATCACCTCTCCGGCAGGTACAGCATGAGTGTCGCCGTGAACTGTAAACCGTAATCTGCTCTTACCGTGTCGCGCCGGCTAACTGAGGTTTGCCGGCCAGATGCTTCTCGAGCACAGGCAGAAACTTCCCCAGCCACTCCGGATGCGCTGGCCACGCGGGAGCGGTCACGAGATTGCCGTCGACCACCGCCGCCGTCACCGCGACCGGCACAAACGTGCCTCCTGCCAGTTCCACCTCCGGCGAGCACGCGGGATAGCAACTGATCTGCCGCCCCTTGATGACTCCCGCCGCCGCCAGCAATTGAGCCGCGTGGCAGATGGCCGCAATCGGCTTGCCCTCGTGGGCAAAATGCCGCACCAGATCGAGCACTTTCTTATCCAGCCGCAGATACTCGGGCGCGCGCCCGCCCGGCAGCACCAGCCCGTCGTAGTCCTCGGCCTTCACATCGGCGAAGGTTGCGTTCAGAGTGAAGTTGTGACCCCGCTTTTCGGTGTAGGTCTGGTCGCCCTCAAAGTCGTGGATCGCCGTCCGCACCTGCTCCCCGGCCTGTTTCCCGGGACACACCGCATCGACCCGATGTCCCACCATCTGCATAGCCTGGAACGGCACCATCGTCTCGTAATCCTCGGCAAAATCGCCCACGATCATCAGCAGCTTCCCGTGACTCATCGCACAGTCCCTCCTGCTTCGTTCGACGCGCAACCTTACTGCGTCGATTCAGAAGGATCATAGTCCCGCGACACGCTGTGCAGGTTGCGCCGGGGCAAATCCTTATAATCGAAATTCAACTTCATCGAACGGATCGTGAGCCCGCCCTTGCACCTCTTCCGCAAAAAGCTCAAGCAGGAACACAAAGTGATGCTCCAGGCCGAGCGCGCTGCCGGCGCCCTGTTGCCCGAGTATCACCGCGCCACGCCTGAGTGTCCCCACCCCGAGCGCTGGCACATGTACGACTCCATGACCGCCGAAGCCGAGGTTCTCGAGTTCCTGCGCACCCTGGTCACAACGCTCAAGCCGAACCTCATCGTCGAGACCGGCTCGTTTCTCGGCGTGAGCACCGTCTGGATGGCTGAAGGCCTCCGCAGCAATGGCTTCGGCCGCATCGTCAGCGTCGAGTTCGATCCCGTCGTCTTCGCCAAAGCGGAGGAAAACGTCGTTGCCTCCGGCCTCGCCGAGTGGATCGACCTGCGTAACGGCTCCAGCCTGGAGCTTGAGATCTCTGGCACGATCGATCTGCTCTTCAGCGACAGCGATCTCGACATTCGCGAGCAGGAGGTCCGCCGCTTTCTGCCGCAACTCAGCCCGACTGGCCTGATCCTGATGCACGATGCCAGCTCGCACCCGGGCACCGTGCGCCAGGCCGCCCTGCGCCTCGAATCCGAAGGCCTCATCTCCACGGTGCTGTTGCCCACCCCGCGCGGACTCGCCATCTGTCAAAAGCGCGCAGATCGCAAATAGCCGCGATTTCTCTGCGCTTTCCGTGTCCTCTGTGGTGAATGGCTTTTGCCTTACACTGCTTCCATCGAAGGAGTGCTATGTCTCTGTCCATTTGGTGGACCGGCCTTTACCTCGGCTGGGTTGCGGGAGAAATCCTCATTGCAGTGGCCACGCGCACGCGCGGCGGCGAGGCCAAATCGCAGGACCGCGGCACGCAGATCCTGCTATGGATCGTCATCATCGCCTCGCTCACCCTCAGCGAATTCCTCGAGCACACGCAGCGCTCCAACATGCCGTTCCACCACTGGCTGCGCCCCGTCTCCCTCGCCCTCCTGGTCGCGGGTCTCATCGCGCGCATCAGTGCCATTCTGACTCTGGGGCGATTCTTTACGGCGAACGTGGCCACGCATACCACGCAGACCATCGTCCGCCGCGGCCTCTACCGCGTCGTCCGCCACCCCTCCTATCTGGGCATGGAAATCATCTTCGTCGCCGTCGGCGTCCACGCGCGCAACTGGCTCTGTCTCGCGGTCTGCGTCATCCCCACCACGCTCGCCGTCCTCTGGCGCATCCACGTGGAGGAAGCGGCTCTCCGCTCGCATTTCGGCGACGCCTACGTCGAGTACAGCCGAACCACCAGACGCCTCCTCCCCGGTATTTACTGATTCGTTGCCAGAACAACCTCTTGCTAACAGTCTTTCGCTAACGGATCCTTGTCGCGCCAAGATAGTTGACAAAGTCAAGTATTTCGACGCATGCTCTTCCCATGCCCGAATCCGCTCTCGCCGCCGACGCCGCTGCTTTCCGCCAGTTCAACCGCGTTTACACGCGCTTCATCGGCACGGTCACGGAGCGCTTCCTCCAGACGCAGTACTCGCTGGCCGAAGGCCGCGTGCTCTATGAACTTGCCACGCAGTCGCAGCCTCGCGCCAAAGCCATCGCGGAGGCCCTCGACCTCGACGCCGGCTATCTCAGCCGCATCGTTACGCGCTTTGAGAAGGCCGGCCTGGTCTCGCGCCGCGCCGCCAAGGCTGACAGTCGTGCCTCCGACCTCATCCTCACGGCCAGAGGTCGCGCCGCCTTCCGCACGCTCAACACGCGCGCAGAAAAGCAGGCTCGCGATGTGCTGGAGCCAATGTCCCCTTCGGCACGCGCGCAGTTCATCGGGGCCATGCGCACCATTGAGAACGTCGTTCAGCCCCGCGAATCGGCTCTGCGGCCCTTCACGCTTCGCACCCATCGCCCCGGCGACATGGGCATGGTAGTCGGGCTCGAAGGCGCTGGCTATGTTGAGCAATTCGGATGGGACGGGACGTTCGAAGCCCTCGTCGCCCGCATCGTCGCCGACTTCCTTACAACTTACGACTCCGCGCGCGAGCGCTGCTGGATTGCCGAGATCCAAGGCCGCCACGTCGGCCACGTTTTCCTCGTCCGCCATCCCGACGAGCCTGGCACGGCGAAGCTGCGCCTGCTCTACGTCGATCCGTTGGCGCGCGGCCTGGGTCTCGGCCACGCGCTGGTCGCCGAGTGCGTGCAGTTCGCGCGAGTGTACGGATATGGACGCATTACCCTCTGGACCCAGAGCATTCTCCAATCTGCGCACCGCATTTATCAGGGCGCCGGCTTCCGCCTCGTCCGCGAAGAGCCGCACCACAGCTTCGGCCAAGACCTCACCGGCCAGACCTGGGAGCTCAAACTGAACTGACAACCATTGTTCCTCGTAGACGCTATAATCTGCTTTCCCTGGAAGCTGGCAACACCCCATTTCTCTTTCGAGGAGCCCTGGATGCGTAAGGCCAATCCCTGGGCGGCTGTTTTCGTCGCCGCCGCGGTTACAATTGCCCCCCTCATGGCGCGCGCCGCCGACGACAAAACCGATAAGTCCGACAAGGCGGCCGACAAGACCGCAGAGAAGTCTGCGGAAAAAACGCCGCAGCAATCCGTCGCTACCGACGGCACAGTCGAAGTGGGCGGCCAGCACATCGCGTACACAGCCGTGACCGGTACGCTCACCGTCGGCGCTACCAACGCGCAGGATGCCCAGCTCGGCAACGATGGAAAGCCGCTGCCCGACACCGATCTCGCCGCCGAAGTGGCCAACGCCAAGGACGCGACCCAGGCGCCGCCCACCGCTCGCATGTTCTATGTCGCCTACTTCAAAAAGGACGCCGACGCGAACCAGCGCCCCATCACCTTCCTCTACAACGGGGGTCCTGGCAGTTCCACCGTGTGGCTGCATATGGGCTCCTCGGTCCGAAGCACGTGGTTACCGAGTCGGACACCCACCTCCCCGGCGCGCCCTATAAGCTCGTCGATAACGCCGAGTCGCTGCTCGATGTCACCGACGTCGTCTTCATCGACATGCCCGGCACCGGCTTCGGCCGCCTCACCGGCAAAGACGCAGGCAAAGCCTTCTGGGGCATCGACCAGGACGGCCACGCCTTCGGCCGCTTCATTCAGCGCTTTCTCTCCGTCTACAACCGCTGGAACTCGCCCAAGTACATCTTCGGCGAGAGCTACGGCACCACTCGTTCCGCGGTGCTTTCGAATCTGCTCGAGAACGAGTACAGCATTGATCTGAACGGCGTCATCCTCCTCTCGCAGATCTTCAACTTCACCACCGATATCGACGCCGCGCATGCGAATCCCGGCATCGACCTGACCTATGAGCTGGGGCTTCCCACCTACGCCGCGACCGCCTGGTATCACCACAAGGTGCCGAATCAGCCCGCCGACCTCGATGCCTTCCTGAAGGAGGTCGAGGACTTTGCCATGGGCCCGTACGCGCAGGCTCTCGCGAAAGGCACCGATCTCAGCGCGGCCGACAAGCAGGCCATGGCCGAGAAGCTGCATGAGTACACCGGCCTGCCGGTCAGCTATCTCGTCCAGGGCAATCTGCGCATTTCCGGCGGACAATTCGAGAAGACGCTGCAGGACGGCGACGGGCTCACCACCGGCCGTCTCGACACGCGCTTCTCCGGTCCGCTTCTCGATCCGCTCGCCGAATACGCCGAGTACGATCCGCAAAGCTCGGCCATCTCGTCGGCCTACGTTTCGCTCTTCAACCAGTACGTACGCAACACGCTCAAATTCGGCGACGGCCAGACGTATCTGCCCGAAGCTGACTTCAGCGGCACCGAGTGGGACATGAAGCACAACGGCAACCCGGTCTTTGTGAACGTCGCCACCGATCTCGCCCAGGCTATGACCACCAATCCCAGGCTCAAGGTGCTGGTCAACGGCGGTTACTTTGATCTGGCCACGCCGTTCTTCGCCGCGCAGTACGAAGACAAGCACCTGCCCATCGAGGATTCGCTGGCTTCAAACATCGAGTATGCCTGGTATCAGTCCGGTCACATGGTCTATGTGAAAGAGGAATGCCTGAAGCAACTCCACGATCGCGTTGCGAAGTTCATTCAGAGCACCGAAGCCGGCAACAACTAAACAGCATTCAGCGAACCCATATGGGTGCCCCACTCAAGCCCTGCTTTGGCTTGGGTGGGGTTGCCCTTCACCTTCAATGACGGAGATATCCGGTGCGGTGCCATACTGATGTCTGCACATCGCGCCATGAAATTCTCACCATTTCTCCTGTATATCCTGAGCCTCCCAGCCCTGGCTCAAACCCCTCACATCGCTCCCGCCAATAATCCGCCTCACCTCACGCCGCTGGCGTTCTCGACCGGCGGCCGGGTCCTCGCGACGCCCGCTTCTGACACGCGCTTCGGCGCGCACGCCCTCACCTATCAGTGGCCGGGCACCTATTTTGAAGCGGCCTTCTCCGGCACCGCTGTTGATTTCTCCACCGGATCCGGCCACGAAATCCTCCACATCACCGTCGATCACGGGTCGCCGACCCCGCTGGTGAAGCCAGCGCCGGGAGCGTACGCCGTGACCGGACTCGTCGCCGGTCCGCACAGCATCCGAATCGACGTCGTCACGGAAAGCCAGGCTGGCCCCGACACCTTCCTGGGTTTTGCGCTCCCACCCGGCGAAAAGCCGCTCGCTCCACCACACCGCCTGCGCCAGATCGAATTCATCGGCGACTCGCACACCGTGGGTTATGGCAACACCTCGCCCACGCGTACGTGCACCGAAGACCAGGTCTGGGCCACCACCGACTCGTCGCAGGCTTTCGGTGCGCTCGTTGCCCGCCACTACGACGCCGACTTCCAGATCAACGCCATCTCCGGCCACGGCATTGTCCGCAACTACAACGGATCGCCCGGCGATCCTGTCCCCGTCGCGTATCCTTGGGTGCTCTTCGATCACAAGCAAATCTACGGCGACAGCAACTGGCATCCCGAGGTCATCGTCATCGCGCTCGGCACCAACGACTTCACCACGCCACTCAACCCCGGCGAAAAGTGGAAGAACCGCGGCGCGCTCCACGCCGACTACGAAGCCACCTACCTGCGTTTCCTCGAAATGCTGCGCGCCGAAAATCCCTGCGCATACTTCATCGTGTGGGCGACGAACATGGCCAACGGCGAGATCGAATCCGAAGAGAGCAAGGTTGTCGATCAGTGGAAGGCAAAGGGAGAAACGCGCGTGACCTTTCTGCCCATCGATAACCTCAGCTTCACCGCCTGTAACTTCCACCCTTCGCTCGCCGACGATCGCACCATAGCCACAGACATCGAAAAGGACATCGACGCCGTGCCAAGTCTCTGGTCGCTAAGCCACTAGTCTCTGGCCCTTAGCCCCTATACCCTATCCCCAATGTCCCAGTTCCTCCTCTTCCACGGCGTCGCCATCGTCTTGCTGATCCTCGCCAACGGCTTCTTTGTCGCGGCAGAGTTTGCCCTCGTCAGCGTTCGCGATACCCGCATCGAGCAGCTCATCGCCGAAGGCCGCCCAGGCGCGCGCATCGTGCGCCGCCTTCAGGAGAACCTCGGAGACTTCCTGCCCGCGGTGCAACTCGGCGTCACGCTGTGCAGCCTCGCGCTCGGCTGGATCGGCGAGCCCGCCGTCGCCGGCATCTTCGAGCAACTCATGCATGGCCTGCCCCATGCGCGCCTCTACGCCCATCTCATCGCGGTCCCGCTGGCCTTTGCCTTCATCACCTACTTTCACGTGCTTCTCGGCGAGCTGGTTCCGAAAGCCCTCGCTTTGCGCCGTGCCGATCAGATGGCCGTCGCCATTGCCGGCCCCATGGACGTCTTCATCCGCCTCGCGCGCCCCATCGTGCGGCTCATGAACCGCTCCGCCACCCTGGTCCTGCGCGCCTTTCGCGCGCCGCTTACCCACGAGGGCGCCGTCCATTCGCCGGAGGAACTGAAACTGATGGCCACCGCCGCGCGGCGCATGGGCATGCTGCCCGAGTATCAGGAAGCCCTGATCCATCGCGCCGTCGAAATCGACGAGATCGTCACGCGCGAAATCATGACGCCGCGCCAGCGCATCTTCTCGCTGCCCGCCGACATGCTCGTCGAAGACGCGAGCGCCCGCATCGTCGACGAGCAGCACTCCCGCGTGCCGGTCTATGATCCCGCGCGCGGACCCGAGTTCATTATCGGCATCGTCTACTCCAAGGACATCAGCCGCCTCATGCACTTCCGCGCTTCAGCCACCACGCGATTTGCCGGCGCGCCCTTCAGCGACATGCGGCTGCGCCAGGTGATGCGCGAAGTCCTTGTTGTTCCGGAAACCAAGCCCGTCCTCGACCTGCTGCACGAGTTCCAGCTCCGCCGCCGCCACAGCGCCATCGTCGTCGACGAGTTCGGATCGACGGTCGGCCTCGTCACCGTCGAGGACGCCATCGAGCAACTCGTCGGCGAGCTCGAGGACGAGTTCGACGTCGGATCGCGCGCCGTCCTCGCCAACGCCCCCGGCGGCATGGTGCTCGATGGCAGCGTCACGCTGCGCGACCTCGAAACCCAGATCCACTGGAGTCTGCCCCGCGATGGAGGTGTGGAAACCCTCGCCGGATTCCTGCTCACGCGTATCGGCAAGATCCCGTCGGGGGGCGAGAGCATCGACTACGAGGGACGCCGCCTTACCGTACTCGAAATGAACGGCCGCCGCATTGCCAAGGTCCGCGTTCAGCAAATCGAGCCAGTCAAGTCGCACGCGCCGGAAGGGGGAAACTAGCGAGCGTTGCCTGTGGTCTCGCTGCAATAGAATCTACGGCAGAGAACAAAAGGTTTTGCCGACAGTTTTTGCTTAGAGCGTTTCGCTTTTCGTTTCCTGCGTACAGTCTTTTGCTAACAGCCTTTCGCTAAACGTTTCTCGCTGACAGTCTTTCGCTAACCGTCTCCGCCGCCCTCGCATGCGCCGCCTTTTTCGCTCCCTCGCAACACGGCTTGCCTACACTCTGCCCGTTCTGTGGCTTGTGGTCTCGATCGTGTTTCTGCTCATCCACATCGTGCCTGGCGATCCTGTGGAGCAGATGCTTGGGGAAGGCGCGCGTCCCGCTGACATCGCCGCCCTGCGCCATCTTTATGGGCTCGATCAGCCCCTCGGAACACAGTACGTCCACTACTGGCGGGGCGTGCTCCACGGCGACCTCGGCCATTCCATTCGCCTCAACGATTCGGTCACGCACCTGGTGCTGACGCGCTATCCCTTCACCGTCGAGCTAACCGCTGCGGCCCTTCTGGTCGCGCTGCTCCTCGCGGTTCCCGCGGGCATCAGCGCAGCGCTGCATCGCGGACGCCCGCGCGACCACCTGATCAGCGTCGTCAGCCTTCTCGGACTTTCCTTTCCAGCCTTCGCGCTCGGCCCCATCCTCATGATCCTGGTGTCGATCAAGCTCGGCTGGCTGCCTGTCTCCGGTGCCGGAGATTTCGCGCATCTCGTCCTGCCCGCGGTTACCATGGGCTCCGCGCTCGCCGCCATCCTGACGCGCATGGTGCGCACGTCCATGCTTGAAGAATTAGGGCAGGACTACATCCGCACCGCGCGCGCCAAGGGTCTACCCGAGCGCATCGTTGTTTACCGGCATGCGCTGCGGAATGCCCTGATTCCCGTCCTCACGCTGATTGGCCTGCAATTCGGCGCGCTGCTCGCCGGCGCCATCGTCACCGAGAAGCTGTTCGGCTGGCCCGGCATCGGCCGCCTCACCGTCTCGGCTATCGAGAACCGCGACTACCCGCTCCTCCAGGGATGCATCCTCGCCATCGGCCTCACCTACGTATTGGTGAACCTCGCGACCGATGTAATGTATATGGTCATCAATCCGAGAATTCGCAGTTGACGCTGGTGCTCTCCAAGCTGTCATTCTCAGCGCAGCAACCCTCAAATGCCTCGATTGCCGCACTCATGCAGCGCGTCGTCGAAAGTCCCGCATTTCTGCGAAGCGGGTTCTGCGAAAGAGAACTCTTACTGCTTCACAATCTCCACTACTTCCCCCTCGACTCCGCTCTCCGTCAGGCGAAGGATCCCGACTGACACTGGCAGCGAAAACCGCCGCGGTCCCGCGCTGCCCGGATTGAAATAGACCACGCCCTTGTGCCGCAAAATCGACGGCCGATGCGAATGTCCGCTTACCACCACAGCAATCCCCGCCGCCACCGGATCCAGATCGAGCGTCTCGCGATCGTGCAGCATGTAGATCTGCCGTCCGCCCAGCTCCACCAGCTCCGTGTCCGGCAGTTGCGCGCATGCTCCGCCTACGTCGACATTGCCGCGAATCGCCGTCACCGCCGCAATTGCCTGCAGCCGCTCCAGGATTCCCGGATCGCCCACATCGCCGGCATGCAGAATGTGCTCCACACCGGCGAGCGCAACCACCGCTTCCGGCCGCAGCAGACCATGCGTATCGGAAATGACGCCAATCAGCATGAAGACAGGGTATAGGCAACAGAGAACAGTCAACAGAATTCCTGGGGCGCTTGCGGTCCAAACGTCAGAGCGCGGGCCGCCTCGTTGAGCGGCCCGCGCTTTCTTTCCTGCAACCCGTTGCCTGCCTTATCGGCAGCACACACCCTGGCAGCAGTTCCCGCCGCTCGCGCCGCAGCTCGACGGGCAGCAGTTTCCGGGGCAGCACTTCGCAGATGATTTGCAGCAGGCCGCCCCCGTGGCCGCGAGGGCCGAGAGTGAGAACAGCGACGCCGCCAGCAGAGCAAACAGTTTCGTTTTCATTGTCCGATTCCTTCCGTGTGACAAACCCATGCGCGCGCAGGCCGGGACGCAGGCCGCGCAGAACATCGGTGCACTGTCAGGAAGGAATTTAGACTCGGAGATCGTCTTTCAGTCGAAAGACTTCAGTCCGTCCCCTCGCGCTGCTCATCGGCGCGTTCGCGGGGGCAGGGAACTGCCGCGGCACGACCGTCAGACCCACGCCGGTACCCTGCGCCACCAGGGTTCGGATGCCCCTCTCGGCCTTCTGCGGCATCTGCACGAAGCATTGCGAAGCCAGGCAGTGTGCCGCGCCCGCTCTGCTCGGCGGGCAGCACGGCATCGGCGCGCTATGGCAGTGCATGGCCGTCATCGCCGTCGCTTCGGTGACCGTCACCATCGTGGTCCATACGGCAGCCACAGCCAAAACCAGGCTCAGGAATGTACGGGGACGCCGGGACACGATCATGCCAGCGAGTCTAGCGGCCGCCGTCGCGGCACGAAGTGATCGCCGTCACTGTCCGTGGGGCAGCAAGAACATCTTCTGGGCGAACTGCTGATGCGCGGGACGCACCAGGTGCGGCGTAATCACAATCGCCAGCCGTGAATAATCGAACGTCGAGTTCTTGTTGGTCGTCGCTTCGAATCCGGGAATGTCCGCCAGCCCCGGAATTCCCGTCAGCGCGTCCGACTCCGACTTCGACAGAGCGCTCACCAGCACCGCGCTCTCTCCCACGTTGACCGACGTAACTGCCTGATACTCGCGATTGTTAAGCACTGGCAGTGAATTCACCGATGACCCCGCCAGCGCCGTCAGCTTCAGGTCAAACTTCAGGGATATGCTGTGCTGATTTTCGATCCGCGGCGTCACATCCAGCGTCAGTCCGATGTCCTGGTACTGCACCTGCGGAATCACCTCGTTCGCCGCCGACTGCAGCGACTGCAGATTCACGCCCAGATTCTGAAGTGTGCTCGAAATCCCCGACGTCGAGAGCCCGGGAATATTCAGCCCGCCGGTCCCCGAAAGGCTCGAGTAGCTCGACGTCTCAATCGGGTACTTCTCGCCGATTTTGATAATCCCTTCGCCGCCGTCCTGCACGCGGATCTGCATCTGGTCCACCGAGTGTACGTCCGACGAATTCAGCAGCAGGTTGGCCGATCCGCCCTGGTACTCGACGCCCGTCATCGTGAGGCCGCCGCCGAATACGCCAAACGGATTCGACAGGATGCTGTTCGAAATCTGCCCCGACGCCACGAGGATGGCGATAATCGCTTCCCAGTCTCCCGGCGCCGCCAGCCCGCTCGAGATAATTTCGTTCACCAGGCTGGCGTTCTGCTGCAGCAGGGTTGCCGCCTCCGAGTAGACGTTGAACAGCGTGGTCTGTGTCGGCAGGATCGCGCCAATTTGATTGGCCTTGCTGCGATCCACTTCATACATGTTCACGTCCAGCTGCAGGTCGCTCCGTCCTTCGATCAGGCCGTTGACCGTCGCGTTGACCGCCCTCAGGTCGATCGCCGGCCCCCGAATCGTCAGCGTGCCATTGCCCGGCGCGGCCGTGACCGTCGGCACCGCGAATACGTTCTTCGTCAGCGTGACCAGGTCCGTCAGATCCTGCGCCGGCAGCCCCGGCAGGTACACCGTCTCTACTGATTCGCGCTCAAACTTCGTGCGATTGTCCTTCGTGTCTTTGGCCACCAGGACGCGCACCGGATCGAGCGGCACCAGAAACGTGTCGGTCGCCAGGGTTAGCGTTCGCTCCACGTCGGCGAAATTCACATCGTCCACGTCGTAGCGAATCTGCTGCTGCGGCACCGTGTCGTCGATCGTCGGCTGGATTCCATAAGCCGCCATCACCTGCCGGATGATGTCCCGCTGGTTCGCGTGCAGATGAAAACTGTGCGGCCCGTCTTTTGGCGTCAGTTCCGTCGGCCCCGCCAGCTTGTCTTCCGTCCTCACCGCCGGAGCGGCTGCGCTCACGTCCGCTGCCAGTTCCTCCGCGTGCTCTTCCACCTGAGGGTTCGCCGGGTCCAATTCGTAGGCTTCCTGAATCGCCGCCCGCGCGTCGGTAAAGTGTCCCTCGATCTTCGCCTTGTCTGCCTGCTGAATCAGATCCTCGACCAGGTGCTGCTTCGCGACATCGAGCGACGCCGTGTACCGCTTGTTGCCCGGATCGAGCTGGACGGCCCGCGTGAAAGCATCCACCGCGGCGTGCGCGTTGTTGTGCTCCAGGTACTTCGCGCCCCGCAGAAAAGCCTTGCGCGCTTTGTCGCGATTGTTTTTGGGCGCGCGATCGTCGCTGGCGTTCGTGTCCTCACTCGTCGCTGCCTGCGGTGTTACGCCGCTTGCCTGCGCAGCGGCGTGAGTCGTCGCCGGTGCGGAGCTCGCTGCCGCACCACCCGTCGCCGTCTTATCGCTGGGCTGGGCAGACTGCGGCAGCGTCTGCTGGGCCGTCATCGTGCCCGTCAGCGCAAAAATCAGCACCCATGCCGTGCTACGAATCATGCTTGCCAGTTCCGACCGCAGCCGTTGCCTCCAGCAGCGCCGCCAGCGTCGTCGCGCACGCTTCCGGCTCACGCTCCATCAATTCCTTAAAGCCGTACCGCCCCGTGGCGACGGCTATCGTCGGCAGCCCATTCGCGCGCGCCGCATCGATGTCCCACGGCGTGTCACCCACTACGCAAACCGTTTCGGAGCCTCCGGTCTCGCCATGCCCCTCGCTCGTCCTCAGAATCGCCCGCGCCTGCTCCGCTCCGTGCGCGATCATGTCCTTCCGATCCTCGAATCGGTCTGAGAACCCTCCAAACGTGAACCACTCCCGCAGTCCCGCATTCTCCACCTTAAGCCAGCCAATCTTCTCCAGATTTCCCGTCCCCAGGCCCAGCAGCGCGCCCCGTCGCTCCAGATGCCGCAGCACGTCCTCCACCCCCGGCATCACGATCGGCAGCAATTCGCCGCGATGCGCCTCCACGTGATCGCACATAGCCTTCAGCACGTCTTCGCGCCGATGGCGCCAGCCGCTGTCTTCGACGTTTGCCAGTTGAAAAGCGTCCCGCAGAATCCCCGGATCGGTATTTCCCGAGAGCCGTACGCCGTCCAGCGCCAACTCGCACCCCAGCACGCTCCGCACGCTCGCGTAGAACGCGTCGAAGTGAATTCGGTCCCGGTGTCGCAGCAGCGTGCCATCGATGTCAAACAGATAGGCCTCCTGCTCGTCCCAGCGGAAGCCTTCGCTGAGGTAGACGCGCGGCCCGGTCGATTCGCTCATGCTCTTAGGTTACCGAACCTCAGGCCAGCCTCCAATTCCGGCGACCTCAAAGACTTCCCCTTGTGCTTCTACAGGAATTGCGATATAACTCCCCTGTAGAAGTGAAAGGGGAACCATGCCGCCGCACATCGATCTCCCGCAGGGTACGCTCGACCTTCTCATCCTCCGCACTCTCGCCGTCGGCCCGCAGCATGGGTGGGCGATCTCCGAACGGGTGCAGCAGGTCTCCGATGAAGTCCTCCGCATCCAGCAGGGCTCGCTCTATCCAGCCCTGCACCGCCTCGAGCGCCGCGGCTGGATCAAGGCCCGCTGGGGAACCTCCGACAACAATCGCCGCGCCAAGTATTACGAGCTCACCAAAGCCGGTCATAAGCAACTCGCCACCGAGCAGGACGCGTGGGAAGCTCTCACCGCCGCCGTCGCCCAGGTTCTGAAAGCCGTCTAGAGAGGCCTCATGCTCAGCGATCTCCGCATCCGTTTCCGTTCCCTCTTCCGCCGCGGCCGCGTCGAGCAGGAGCTCGACGACGAGCTGCGCTTCCACATGGAGCAGCAAGCCGGGAAATACCTGCGCGCCGGCCTCAGCAAAGAAGAGGCGCAACGCCGCGTCCGCCTCGAATTCGGCGGCGCCGAGCAGGTGAAAGAGGATTGCCGCGACGCCCGCGGCGTTTCGTTTCTCGAATCGCTCGGCCACGACCTCCGCTACGCACTGCGCATGCTCCGCAAGTCGCCGGTGTTCACGGCCGTCGTCATCATCACCCTCGCGCTGGGCATCGGCGCCAACACTGCCATCTTTACGCTGGTCAACGCTGTCATGCTCCGCTCGCTCCCGGTTCACGATCCCCAGCAGCTCGTCGTGGCGCAGTGGACTGCGCACCATGCCGGGAGGCATCTCGGTGAGAGCTCCTTCGGCGATTGCGGTTCAGGGCCTGACAGCGGGACGACCGTGTCCGGCTGCGCTCTGTCGTATTCCTTCTTTCAGGAGATTCAGAATCAGAAAAGCGTCTTCTCCTCCGTTACCGCATTTGCTGGCACCATTCCGCTCAATCTCAGCGGGAATGGGACCGCAGTCATCGCTCAGGGCGAAATCGTCTCGGGCAGTTTCTTTCATACCTTCGGCGTGAATGCGGCTCTCGGCCGGGTCTTCGACTCCAGCGACGATCAGCCTGGATCCCACGCCGTCGCCGTGCTCAATTACGCCTACTGGCAGCGCGCCTTTGGCGGATCGCCGTCCGCCATCGGGCGGACCATTCGCCTCAACAACCTGATCTTCACAATCATCGGCGTTGCCGATCCCGGCTTCACGCGCCTCACTCCCGGCAAGTCTGTCGACTTGTGGATTCCGATCGCTCAGGGATCGGCTTCAGGGCAGCCCTGGGTTAACACCTCCGACGCCAACAACTTTTGGCTCGTAGTGGTGGGTCGCTTGCTGCCCGGTGTTTCGCGCGCCCAGGCGCAGTCGCTGCTCGATACGCTCTTCGTCAACGCCTCGACACAAGGTGCAAAACCCATTTGGATCGCAGCGGATCAACCGCAGCTCGCGCTTTTGCCTGCCCAGGAAGGCCTTGCCGGAATCCGTGACATGTTCGGCAAGCCTCTGCTGCTCCTCATGGCTACGGTCGGACTCGTGCTGCTCGTTGCCTGCGCTAACGTGGCGGGCCTCACCCTCGCGCGCGCTGCGGCTCGTGAGCGCGAAATGGCCGTACGCCTCGCCGTGGGCGCCGCGCGCCGCCGCATCCTTCGCCAGCTCCTCACGGAAAGTCTGCTGCTCTCGTTCCTCGGCGCAGCGTTCGGCGTTGTCCTTGCCTGGTTCGGAGCCTCAGGAGTTGAAGCCTTCCTCTCCGCGAGTTCCGGCATGCCCATCCAGCTCGACGTCCATCTCGACTGGCATGTTCTGCTCTTTGGCGTCGCCGCCGCCATTCTTACCGGCATTGCATTCGGCCTCGCTCCTGCGTTTCGCGGCGCGCGCACCGGCGTGACCGCGCAGCTCAAGGGGACCACTATCACCGCCGCCGCCGGCCGCGGGCGCGGACGCCGCTTCGGCCTTGGCAGCGGACTTGTCGTCCTCCAGGTAGCCATCTCCATGGTTGTGCTCACCGGCGCCGGTCTGCTGTTGCGCACCCTCGACAAACTGCGCAGCATCGACCCCGGCTTCGACACCCGCAATCTCCTGCTCTTCACGATCGATCCCGAGCTGGCCGGCTACAAAGACGCCCAGATTCTCGACCTCTATGGCAACGTTCAGAAGAAAATCGCTGCGCTGCCCGGCGTTACCCATGTCTCGTACTCCTCCCTCGCGCTCCTCGATGGCGGCTTGTGGTCAGGCGACATGAATCTCGAGGGCCGCGCCGACAAGCATCCCTTTGGCGTGCAGATGCTCTCGGTCGGACCCGATTACTTCGCGACGATGAAGATCCCGCTCCTCCAGGGCCGTACCCTCATTGCGTCCGACGCGAAAGGCCCGAAAGCCGCTGTGGTGAATCATGCCTTCGTCGAGAAGTTCATGGCTGGACGCAGCCCCCTGGGGCTGCACTTCGGCAACGGCGATTCGAAGCCGGATACGGAGATTGTCGGGGTCGTGGGAGATACGCACTATGCCGATCTCAGCAGCCCCGAGGCACCCACTTGCTTCCTGCTGCTGAATGGCGGCGGAGCTACGTTTGAGGTTCGGACGGCCGTCGCGCCATCCTCCCTCGTGGCCGCAGTGCGCGACGCCGTGAACGGCATCGACGCCAACATTCCCGTCATGTACCTGCGCACGCAGTCGGATTCGATCGACCGGCTGCTCTTTAGTCAGCGCCTGCTGGCGCAGTTGTTCGGCATCTTCGGCGTGCTTGGCCTCCTGCTCGCCTGCATCGGGCTCTATGGCCTGCTTTCGTACGAAGTGGAACGGCGCACGCGCGAGATCGGCATCCGCACCGCGCTCGGAGCGCAGCGCAGCGCCATCTGGTCCATGGTCGTCTTCCACGGAATTGTGCTGGTGGCTGTCGGCGCATTCGTCGGCTGGGGCGCAGCCTTTGGCGTCACCCGCCTGCTCACCAGCATGCTCTACAACGTTCGGCCTACGGATCCGCTGACGTTTGGGCTGACCGCCGGTCTCCTGCTCGCCGTCGGCATTCTCGCCTGCTCGCTGCCCGCGCGTCGCGCTACCCGGGTCGATCCCATGACCGCGTTGCGCTGCGAGTAGCCACGGCCAAATGCCGGGCGTCAGTATCCCAATCCGGCCGATGTCCGGAGTCGAACACTGCTGTCCGGCGGCGACCGTCGTTCGCGGCTTCCTGCTGTCCATCTGTCGTACTTCGCCGGGAATCGCGATGGCCCCCGTCGTGCAAGCATCGATACCATCGATCCGATGCTCGCTCAACGAAGACGATCGACAATCCGGCGCGCGGCAGTGGCGGCTATACTGCCGGCGCTGCTCGTTCGGGCGGGGTGCGCGCAATCCTCCTGGGCGCATATCGGGCCGAAAGGTCGTCTCGTTTACAGCACAACCTCTCGCGACGACCGCATTCCCGACTTCTCCTCAGCCGGGTATCGCGGCGGTGGCGTCGCCTTGCCGTACGTCAGGACACGGGTGAAGATCGCGCCATCCGGCGGTGCCGACGACACGCCTCTCATTCAGGCAGCGCTCGACAAAGTCGCGCATCTGCCCCCTGATGCGGACGGCGCGCGCGGAGCGGTCGAACTCGCGCCCGGTCATTACCACCTTGTGGGTACCCTGAGCATCCACGACTCCGGTGTGGTTCTGCGCGGCGCGGCGGCTATCGGGCCCAACGCGTCCATACTGGAGCTGACCGGCGCCCCTCACCTCGCCATCTCCATCCAGGGTGAGTACCGCCAGCGCCCGCTGACTCCGCCCACCTGGCTCGCCGATCGCTATGTTCCCGCGGGAGCCACGATCATTCACTGCGCCGACGCGACGGACATCCACGCCGGGGACTGGCTCGAAATCGTCAAGCCCGTCACCCCCGCATGGACGCATTTCATGGGCATGGATCACCTCGTACGGAACGGGAAGCCGGAAACATGGGTGAAAAACAACATACGCGTCTTGCGGCGTGTCGCCGCGGTGGAAGGCAACGCCGTGCATCTGCAGGTGCCGCTGACCGATTCTTTCGACGCGCAGTTTTACTCCGCCCGGCAGGCCTCCGTCACCCGCGTGGAAATTACCGGGCGGATTGCCGAAGCGGGCGTTGAGAATCTGCAGATTCTGGCTCCTGATCGCACGATCGCCTACCGCGTTGATGCGGAATTTGACGGGGTCGACATGGACAACGTGGTCGATTCCTGGTTGCGATACGTCGCCTTTGTCGATACCACCGACTCTGTGCGGATCGATCAGCATGCCGAACGTCTCACGATCTTTGGAGTTGATGTCCGGCAACATTCCATCGTGACCAGCCGTGCGCAGCCAACCGATTTTAGTGTGAGCGGATCCCAGATCCTATTCGATCGCTGCACCGCTCAGGGCGATCGCGTGACCTATGTCGGGACACAATCGCGCTCGGAAGGCCCCATCGTCGTCCTGCACTGTCGCTTCCAGGGGAGCGGCCAGCTTGAGGGGCATCAGCGCTGGTCCACAGGGCTGCTGGTGGACGGATGCGAGGTGCCCGACGGAAGCATCGACTTGAGAAATCGCGGTGAAATGGGCAGCGGACATGGCTGGACGCTGGGCTGGTCGGTGCTGTGGAACAACAAGGCCAGCACCATCACGGTGCAGAATCCCCCTGGCGTCCTGAACTGGTCGATTGGGGATGTCGGTCTGCAGCTCGAAGCGCCGATGCCGGTATTCGACTCGGAAGACGGCCCGAACCTGCCGCGAGGCATCATCGAATCCAGCGGCGCCCACGTCGGGCCTGCGAGTCTTTATCTCGAACAGCTGCGCGAGCGCCTCGGCCCCAGAGCGCTCGCAGCGATCGGGTATCAGTGACGTCTCACGCGGTCTCTACCGCACGCCTTCCTTCACTTCGAAGAGCGCCCGCTCGCTGCGCGGCGGCCGCCGCAGGCCGTGGCGCACCTGCGCGGGATCGATATCGAGGTCCGCCAGCACGCGGCTCAGCGTGTTGCGGTGCATACCCAGCTCCTTCGCCGCTTTGCACTGGTTTCCCCTGTGGCTGGCCAGCACCTCAAGAATGAAGCGCCGTTTGAATTCGCTTACCGCCTCGTCATACGTAATGCCGCCGGCGTGCATCTGTGCCACCAGGCTATCCAGCTCGCGTTTCACAGGAGTCCTCTTTCGTTGTCCCGGTTGTTTCCGGGTTTTCCTTGCCCTTCCTGCCACTTCATGCGGCCGGCCTCAGCCAGTTTGGCTGATCCCTCCGCAATTCCACCACGCCCTTGCGAATCCGCTGTTCCAGATTCGCCGGCGCTATCGCCGCCGCGCTGTGCGCCAGCGAAAGAAAACTCGGCGCCAGGTACGATTGCCGCAGCCACGTCGAATTCGGCCAGAACGCAGCCATCGTCATCACCGCGACCGTCACCAGCGCGCATGCTTTCACCAATCCGAACGCCGCGCCCGCAATTCTATCCGCCCAACCCAGGCCCACCGACCGCACCGACCACCGCACCACATGCCCGGCCACGCCTGCGGCGATCATAACCACCACCGCGATGCAGATAAACGCCAGCGCATCGGCCAGCGTCGTCGAATGCGCCCATCGCTCAAACCAAAGAGCCAGTCCCTGATAATCCCAGCTCGCCAGCAAAAGACCCACAATCAAACCCGCCAGTGAGAATACTTCGACAATCAGGCCCGTCTTTGCAGCGAATGCCACCGTAAGCAGCACGAACGCGACAATCACCCAGTCCACGACCGTCATCTTCGTCCCGACCCCTTACAGCAGAGACAAATGCCTGCCCGTCAGTTTGTGAAAAGCTTCCAGATATTTCTCCAGCGTCCGCTTCACCACCATATCTGTCAGGCTGGGCGCCGGCGCCTGCTTGTTCCACCCAATGCTCTCCAGATAATCCCGCACGTACTGCTTGTCGAACGAGGGCTGCGCCTTGCCCGGCCGGTAATGCTCCGCATCCCAGAAGCGCGATGAATCCGGCGTCAGCGCCTCATCGGCCAGCACGACGTTTCCGTTCACCACGCCGAACTCGAACTTTGTGTCCGCCAGCAGAATGCCGCAACGGTCCGCATGATCGGCCGCGCGGCCATAGAGCTCCAGCGTCAGCGCGCGCAGCGTTTCCGCGGTCTCGCCGCCTACAATCTCCGCCATCTGGTCGAAGCTGATGTTTTCGTCGTGCTCGCCGTGCTGGCTCTTCGTTGCTGGCGTAAAGATCGGATCCTTCAGTTTGTCGCCTTCCCACAGCCCCGGCCGAATCTCCACGCCCGAAACCTTGCCCGTCGCCTTGTAGTCCTTGAAGCCCGATCCTGCCAGATATCCGCGCGCCACGCACTCCACGGGAAACATCTCCGCCTTGTGCACCAGCATCGAGCGGTCCCTCAGAACCTCCCGATAAGGCCAGGCCTCTTCCGGGTAATCGATCGGCGAAGTCGAGATTACGTGGTTCGGAACCACGTCGATGAGCAGGTCGAACCAGAACTTCGACATCTGGGTCAGGATCCTGCCTTTGCCTGGAATCCCCGTCGCCAGGATGTGGTCGAATGCTGAAATACGGTCCGTTGCCACCATCAGCAGGTTGTCGCCTGCCAGATAAACATCGCGGACCTTGCCCTTCGAGAACACCGTCAGCTTCTCGAATTCGGTGTGCATCAGCGCTCGCAGGGATGAGGTGTGCTCGTGCGGGGCCCCCGTAATCCCGTGGTGCGTCTGCATCGTTCCAATTCTCCGGTTGCCCGCTCCAGAGCCGGATCGAAGGCGCAGTCCGAGGGAGATTCGTGACCTGCGTTCTGGCGGTGGTTTCAGGCTGAAATCCGATTTTGCGATTCACGCCGCGCTTTGTCAACGCATCGTGAATGCATAATTTTTCCCGCGTTTGACGCGTCCTAACGCTGGCTCTGTCAGGTGTCAAGAGAAAAACGCTGCGCGCTCATGACGCTGTTGCAATCCGGGCTGCACCGCGGTACTGTGCAGGCCCTCAGTCGCGCCCCGCGCTCGGCTTAGGCGATACGCGCACACCCATCCCGTTCAGCCGGCTCCGCGCCTGCGAGGCTTCCGGCGACTGCGGATACCGCCCAATCAGCGCACGGAGATCGCGAATGCCTGCATCGCGCTGATTCGTGTCCAGCTCCGCCTCGCCTTTGCGCAGGCGCGCCGCAGGAGCTTTGTTGCTCCCGGGAAACTGCTGCAGCACCGTGTCGTAATCGCTGATCGCCTGCTTGTAGTTATGCTGCCGGTACGCGATCTCTCCCAGGTAGAACTGCGCGTTCCCGGCAAGGTCGTCCTGCGGATAATACTTCAGCACGTCGCCGAACTCGCTGCTCGCCAGATCGTAATGCGCGCCCTCGTAATCGCTCATCGCGCCCTGGTAGAGCTGCGCCACCGGCGGGGCCTGCGGCTGCGGCGGCTGCTGTGGCTGCTGCCCTGGCTGTCCGCCCGGCTGCTGATTCTGATCCGGCTGTCCCGGCTGCCCGTTCTGTGCCGGCTGCGGCTGTGGCTGCGCCGCTGCAATCGACTGCAGCTGCGACTGGATCGTCTGCATCTGTGCGTTCAGTTTGTCGATGCGGCTTCGCAGTTCGTCGATCGAGTCGTTGATACCCTGCGCCTGCGTCGAAAGCTGATCGATCTTGCCCCCTCCCGACTCGTTCTGCGCCTGCACCTGGTTTTGCAGCGTCGTCACCGTTTCGTTCATGTGCGACACGCTGTCGGAAATCTGCTGCACAACCCGCTGCAGAACCGCCAGTTGCTGGTCCTGCGACTGCTGCAGATGCTGCAGCATGTCCTGCAACTGCTGCACCTGGGTCTGCAGCTGAATCATTTCCTTGGAAACGGCGTGCGCCCGGGGATTGCCGCACAGCAGCAAAAACACCGCAATCGCGGGCAGAGAAGCGAGGGTCTTTCGCATTGTGAACCCCATATGGAGCGCAGGCTGCGCTCTTCTCGATTTTACAGATGTGCCTGAGTATCGAGTGTTCCGCGTCGCCGGGCCATGGCGACTTTTTCCCAGGTCAAAAACTCAGGCCGCAGAGCAATCTCCGCGGCCTGATGTCTGTACGCTGCACGCCGGCTTTTACTGATCCAGCGTGAACTGCGCTCGCCGGTTCTGCTGCCAGCATGCTTCGTTCTGCTCCGTGCAGAACTGCTTTTCCTTGCCATAGCTCACCGTGCGCAGCCGGTCCGGCGCCACGCCCGCCGTCACCAGCGCCTGCTTGGCCGCGTTTGCGCGGTTCTCGCCCAGCGCCAGGTTGTATTCTGTCGAGCCGCGCGAGTCGCAGTAGCCGCCGATCACCACTTTCAGATTCGGGTGCTGATTCAGGAAGTTCGCAGCGCCCTGAATCGCCGACTGCGCATCCGGCCGGATATCGTACGAATCGTAGTCGAAGAACACCGGCTTCACCTGCTGCTCGAACTCCTGCTCGCTGATGTTCGACTCCGACGGAGCCGAGGGAGCAGCCGCGGCCGCGATCGTCACCGTCGCCGTCGCGTCGGCTGAGCCGCCGTCTCCGTGCGCGATCAGGTGGTAGCTCGTGGTCTGTGTCGGCCTCACGGTCTGCGTGCCCTGTGCTCCAACCTGTCCAAGGCCCTCGATCGACACGTCCGTTGCGTTCGTTGTCTGCCAGGTCAGCGTCGATTGGCCACCGGCATCGATCGTGTCGGGTGACGCCGTGATCGTCGCCGTGGGCGCGGGCGCTGCTTCCGTCGGTGCGGGCGGGGGCGGCGGTGCCGGATTTTTCTTATGGCAGCCTGCGATCGTCAACATCGCCGCCAGGCTAGCGGTCAATGCCAGGGACTTGCGGTTCTTCAATTGCACGTCTCTCCTCCTTCAGGAGCAAGGTTGTTTGTTTACCAGGGCAAAACGGGACGGCCCAGGGGACCGCCTCGCAACGACTACAGACTTTCTCACTTCCAACTCCAGTTGGGCTGGCTGTTCCCGCCGCCGTGCGTCAGTTGCTGCTGATCGGTTCCATCGGTCAGCATCATCCAGATCTCGCTCCGGCCGCCGTTTTCCCGCTGGAATACGATGTGTCTTCCGTCCGGCGACCACGACGGTGCATCGTTCATGCCCGCGTCGTGCGTCAACTGCACCCATGCGCGCGTCGCAATGTTCATGATGTAAATGTCTTCGCCGCCCGGTGCTCCCGGCCCATACCTGCGATTCCACGCAAACGTCAGGAACTGCCCGTTCGGCGACCACGACGGAGCGCTGGCATAGCCCCCGTCGGTCATCTGCGATACGTTCGCTCCATCCGCATCCATGATGTAGATCTGCGGCAGCTTCGTTCGCCCGCTCACCCATGCGATCTGTGCGTTGCTCTTCGGATTCCACGTCGGCGATACGTCCGGCCCGCGGAACGCGGTAATCCGGTGCGCGTTGTTGCCTGAGGCGTCGCACACGTAAATGTCCGGATCGCCCGAACGCGCCGACGAGAACGCCAGCTTCGTTCCGTCGCTCGACCACGCCGGCGACAGCGTCGTGCCGCCCCACGCCGGGAACGCCACCAGTCGTCCCAGATCGAGCGAATACATCCGGATCGACCAGCCGTTCCTGCCCAGCGAACTGAACGCAATCCGCGAGTTATCGGGCGACACGCGCGGCGACAGCGAAACCGTCCCCAGGTGGGTGAGTTGCCGCGCATTCATCCCGTCGTAGTCCATCACCCAGATTTCCTTACTGCCCGACTTCTCTGACACGTAATAGATCTTCGTCTCCGCAATGCCCGGCGTCCCACCCAGCCGCTCGATAATCTCGTCGGCGAATCGGTGCGCGATCTGCCGCGTGTTCTCGACGGTAGCGTTATCCGCGTACTGCTTGCCCAGCACCTGCGCGCTCTGCTGCTGGTGCGTGTCGTAAAGATAGGCCTGGACCGTCACGCGTCCTCCGCTCACCGCCAGCGCGCCGAAGGCGACGTACGCGGCGTTGGAGGGCTGCGCAGCCCAGTTCGCCAGGTTGATTTCCGACGGCGACCCGGGCGTGGCATTGGGGATCATGCTCTTCGAAACCACATCGAAGATCCCGGCGTAGCGCAGGTCGTTATAAAGCGTCTGATCGAAAACTGACTTCATCGGCCCGGTCTGCGGATCGCCGCTCGCCGCTTTCAAATCGGCCGCGGCCACCCGAATCTTTTGTACGGGCAGATTGCTTCCGGTGTGGACCCAGTCCTGTGCCTGGATCGAAGACGGAATCAGGAAAGTGAAGGCAAGAAAGGCGGCAAACAGAGAAAGGCGAACTGCGACGATTTTCTTCGTCTGGCTCACAATCATTCGGTTTCCATTCTTCTTCGCGACGTCCTGGCCCTCTCCAGCATTGAACGGCTGGCCGAAGCCCGGCGTGTAAGGTTCGCCCATTGGAACCCCTGCGGCCTCCTGAAGGTTTCCCGGCAATGTTGCTGGACGAAAAGAAATCTCGGCACGTCTGGAGAACAACTAATGACCGCCTCTGCTTACCTGGACGGCCCAGCGTAGGTAAAAGTGTACTCCACGGAAACTGAGCTCCCTGTGTACTGATCAGGTAACGCTGGAAATCTTCCCACTCGTTGCACGGCGTGCAAACCGGAGTTGTTCAGAGTCGGCGAGGAACTGGCATTCGAGATGTGGATGCTGCTCACCGATCCGTCGCGCGCGATCGTGAATGTCACATACGCGACGGCGTTAACCGGCGTATTGGAGGCAATCTCCTGCTCGTACCAGTTCTGCTGCACCGTCCGCGTAATCATATTCACGTACCACGGAAAGCGGGAGGCGAAATCCCCGCCGCTCACCGTCACCGGCGTGTTGTTCTTCGCCGGCATGTTCGCCATGGAGTGCTGCAGCGCCGAGGGCGCTGCCTCGCCGTAATTGGCGCGATTCTCCTGGTTCAGCGGCTGCGCATGCTTGGGCGATTCCGGCTTGGGTTTCTCCGCCTTGGTCAGCTTCGGCTGCCGCGTCGGAATCGGGATCGCATTCTGATCCTCTTCCGGAATCGTCGCCTTCGACGGCGGAGCCGGCGCGGGGCTGGGCTGCTCGGTCGCCAGCACATTCGGCGTTGGCGGCGTGATGGACGGCAGCGGTACCGCGGGCGCCGAGTTTACCAGGGTCGCCTGAATCGCGCTGTTCGGCCCGGTCACGCCCCACTCGTTGCCGTGGAAATGCCCGTTCAGAAAAAGAATTAGCGCCAGCAGGCCCACTCCTGCGGCATGGAGCAGCACCGAGCCCGCCGCCGGGGGCCCAAAGGGCTCGCGCTGGATTTGAATGATGTCCCGAGGCATCGCGCTCGCTTGACCTGCCTTTAGTTTGACGCGCAACCGCCTCACGCGACAACCCTTGCCGCCGATTGGAGCAAATATCTTTCGGATAGGTTGCACCGGCAGCGACACGGCATCCACGCGCCGGGGGCGCAATGCAGCCTGGTCCCCCGCTTCAGCGTGGGGAAGATACTGCGTCCGCAAAACTCCGTGTTCTCTGCGTGCTCCGGGGTGAAAAACTACGCTGTCCGCTCCACCAGTTGGGTCAACTCCAACCCATCGCCCGACCGCGCCGAAACCGGCGACAGAGCTGAATGCGTCCACCGGTCGTAGTCCACCTGCAGACGCCCGTTTTCTTCCAGCAGCCGAATCGTCTCCGCCTGTACGCGAAGCACGTCGGTCTGCGCATCCATCACCTTCGCGCGGATCGTCATTTCGTCCATCCGGCCAATCATCCGCTCGATCTCGAGCAGCTTATTCAGCAGAACACTGGCGATCGTTGCGCTCGTCTCGTCCCCGGCTGACTGAGGAGAAATTGCACATGCCGGGTGGGTCTGGTCGGAAATTTCCGAGGTAATGCAGGTAACTTTTGCCAACTTTTACCTCTCTTTTTGCGATCCGGCGCTTGCACTTGCAATCTGCAGGCCGAATCCGGCGCCCCTCCGCCTATCTTCCAGCCAGATGGCCAGACAGCCACCGGACAGCCCTCTCGATCCAGCCTCTTCCGGCCCTATTCCACATTGACGCACCCCCGGAATTGACGTATTCTAAAAACCTTGCGCAGTGTGCGTTCTCGCTTCCGTGCGTAATGGCCGGACCGGAGAACGCAGGCGAACCCGGAAAACCTGGATGCTTTCCGTATCGGGGTTCAGTTCCTCTGCGCCAACTTCACGCGAACAGCTTCTGAGTACCGCGGAAGAGTTCCGGTTCCGCGGCAGGGCGTTGCGTGGGCTATTTTTCGGTTTTACCGGTTGCGGCCCCGGGTTTCCGGCCCGCTCCGTTCGTTTCGTTTGAGTTTCAGCCCGGGAGAGAAGGTTCGATGTCTACATATATTCCGAGCGCGCACGAGATCACCCGCAAGTGGTTCGTCGTCGATGCCAGCGGCAAGACGCTGGGTCGCCTCGCCACCGAAGCGGCCAGTGTGCTCAGCGGCAAGCGCAACCCCAAATACACCCCCTTCCTCGATATGGGCGATCACGTGATCGTCATCAACGCAGCGAAGGTTCGCCTCACCGGCCTCAAGAGCCAGGCGAAGGTCTATCACCGCTACACCGGCTTCCCCGGCGGTCTGCGCACGGAGTCGTTTACGCGCCTGCTGGAGCGCCGCCCGGAGAAGATCGTCGAAGAGGCGATCAAGGGCATGCTCCCCAAGACGAAACTCGGCCGCAAGATGGCCACCAAGCTCAACGTCTATCGCGACGAGAAGCACCCGCACGCGGCCCAGAAACCCGAGCCGCTCGAAATCAGCGCATAAGGATATAAGGACGCACATGGCAGATTTGGTTCAGTATTACGGCACGGGACGGCGGAAGTCGGCGATTGCGCGCGTGTATCTCCGCCCCGGTTCGGGCGAGTTCAAGGTCAACGGCAAGGCCTTCGATACCTATTTCGTGACCGAGCAGCAGCGCGTCGCGGCGAAGAAATCGCTGGTCGTCAGCGACACCGCCGCAACCTTTGACGTGGTCACGACGGTTTCCGGCGGCGGCGTGGCCGCCCAGGCCGACGCGGTCAAGATGGGCATCGCCCGCGCCCTGCTCGAGTTCAACGTGGAGCTGCGCAAGGCCCTCAAGGCCGAAGGCCTGCTTACCCGCGACGCCCGTGTGAAGGAGCGCAAGAAGTACGGCCAGAAGGGCGCCAGAAAGAGATTCCAGTTCTCGAAGCGCTAGTCGCTTCGGAGTTGTTGGTTGTCAGTTGTTAGTTCTGGACATCAGCAACTCGGTAGCATGTTCGTTGTCGAAGCAGGATTCCGGGTTCAGGGCGGCGAGGTTTTTTGAAACCCTGATCTCTAACCCCTGCTTCCCAGGAGTCAAATCTCCCCGGTTCGCCGGGGCATCGAATTCCGGCCACGCGGTATCCGCCGGAATGCAGTCCATAAGGAGGCTGTTTGGCAACCATCACCATGAAAGAGCTGCTCGAAGCGGGCGTCCACTTCGGGCACCAGACCAAGCGCTGGGATCCTCGCATGAAGGAGTACATCTTCGGCGAGCGCAACGGCATTTACATCATCGACCTGCAGAAGACCCTCAAGATGTTCAA
>DATJTG010000206.1:0-23653 GCA_035503555.1 Acidobacteriaceae bacterium
GAATCCGGCGGGCTACACAGCCGAGACCGCTTACAGCTACAATCTCGGCTACGACGGGGTCAACAACACGACTGCGCTGACCGATTCCGTGATGGGCACCTGGAACTACAGCTACGACACGCTGAACCGCCTGTCGGCAACCGTGCAGGTGTCAAGTGAGCTGTATAAGGGCATGGAGGCCGTATCGTGCATCGGCACCCACGGGTTGGACTCCACTACACGGCCAACAAGCAGTTCTCACTCCGGTGGCTGTTCTGGTGGCCGTTCGTTTGGGGATTCCTTGCATTCTGGTGCAAACAGATGCGATAGCGTTACCGCTTGAAAGCTACTGATAATGAATTAGTTACTCTTACCCGTGCAACCTCCTGCGATCCTGCGATCCTGTGCGAATGCCTAATTTTCTGACTCGAAATCAGAGTCATGTTGCGAAACCCACGTCCGGGATCCACCTTCCGTGCCGGGAGCAGGCATTCCCGAGAAGGCGCGGGAGTGCATAGCGCTACGCTGGATCGGGATCTGGGGCTCAGCAAGTCGGAGGGTTGAGTTCCACAAAACGCTTCAGTTCATCCTCCTGCAATTTTGTCAGGTTAGCTTCCAGTCCATCGGTGATCGCATGTTGGGCCATGAAATAGGCCGCCAGTTTGTGAAAGTGTGGCTGCGCCTCTCCGAAAATCCCCTCGCCGAAATAGGGACACCCGTCACAATCTGGGCAGGCCGCCATGTCGCGATCTCTATCGGAGCAGATCGTCACCCAGTGCTCCTGCATCTCTCCGGCGACAACGTCGATCCGCGTGGTGTTCCGCTCCCCGATCATTTCGCTCTTCGAAGCATCCTCGAACCATTCGAGAAACTCTTCGATGTCGATGTGGACGATCTGCGGTGGCAGGTTTTCAAGAGCGTCATCGGGCGGATGGCTCGGAGACAAGAGAATCAGGTATCTGGTGTTCGTGAACGCAGAACTGAAATAGTGCCCGTGCGCCAGGTAGTTTTGCCATCGAGTCTCCACTTCGGCCCAATGCCAGCGCCTCCTCGCCAATACCTGAAAATCCGGACCTCGGTCGAAGGGACCACGCACCTTGCCGAACCCGAGACGTTGATGGTATTCAGCCACGTATCGCTGCGCCCACCTCTCCTCCAGGCTATTCGTGGCCAGACGTGCCGCCGGTGGAGGCAGAGGTCGTATTTCGACCATTCCATGCTCGTCGAGGTCCTTTCGACGGATGTCCCCCCAGCTTTCCAAGAGTTGCTCCCACGCCTCAAAGCGTTGCTGCATGTTCATGGGAAAACGCCTCGCAGTGCACCTTTTAGCTTTTGTGCCGCTCGGTGGCAAGTTCGTTGATGAGTTCCTGCATTCCGTTAGCCCTTTTCTGTTCCTGCTCCGACTTAGCGGCGTAAGTGCGCTCCCGGATCGCGAGTTGCTCCCCCCTCGTCGTCAGCTTCAGTGCATTGAAGTAAACACCATCGACGCCTCGCGCTCTTTCACCCTGAACGAGCCCTGGGGAAATAAGCTGTTCGGTCGCTTCTCTCGTTTGGAGGAATGCTTCGTGTGCTTTCGGAGTGCCAGCTTTGGCCGAAGGGTGGAGCTTCAAAGCCAAGGTGTAGGTGTTATATGTCCCGTTTGGAAACTCGTACAGTTCGATGAGGGCATCAGCTTCGTCATGGTTGATCGGCGATTGTTCGGCGGCCATGTTTCCTCTCAGATTGGGAAAAAGTCCTCTTTGGCAAAAAGCCGCCAATCATTCTGACAACGATCGGCAGAGTCGAGCCAGTGAAAGTCGGGCCGGTGAGAGAACACCTGCTCATCAGCCGTGAGCATTACAAACGTGTTGTGCCGCGCGATGAGTTTCGTAGTGAGGGGAGGCGGATCGATTACTTCCGTTGTCCCGTAGAGCAAGAGGTGACGGTTCACAGGATAGCTCACCCACGGTGCATTGCCGATGCCGACCTGTTCATCCAGCGGACCGTCCAAAGCCACCGGGCTATCTGACCCGATGAACTGACCTGATTCACTAATCTGGCAGCCCCAGTGCCGTTCCATCAGGGTTTGTGTTTCATCGGCATCTTCGAGCACACCCGCTGCTTGCTTCAGATAGAAGGCGTTCGCCGCTGTGAACTTTATCTCCCCGCTTGCGAGCCCTTCGAGCGCCTTCTTATAGTCAGTGCCGGGATCACCCGGCGAAACTCCGACCCGCTTTAATGCCCTCTCCCACGCCTCAGGGCTGCTCAACACCTCCCTGTGAAAATGAGACTCAAGTGTTCTGCGCACGACCGCGCGAAAGCTCGGCACCCTGGCCCATTGGATTGCCAGGTACTCAACCAGCACTCCAAGTTCAAATCCGTCTTTCGGCTCTCTCTTTTCCTTCGTCAGACTTCTGAAGACTGGTGCCACGTCGCTCTCAATGCTGGAAAACAGCTTCTCGATCCTCAGAGAATCGGGCACGGATGGGTCATCCACGCGGTTGAAGTCGCGCCGGTGGCCCGCCTCCGATGGCTTGCACCGCCATTGCTTCTTCCTTTTCAGGTCGGTCACGTAGAGCATTCCGTCTGGCTCGCCGGTGTCGGTGAACCCTGCCAGCCAGCATTGCGGAACGAAATGGTGTGCCCTGGGCTCTGCCGATTGCTTTGTCGTCATCTCCGAGCAACCCTCGCCAAAATCATCTTTGCCCGCGCCACACTATCGGCGACCGCCGCGACCAGCCGTGGGCTCGGCGTCGAGGTGTCATCGCGGGCTAACCCGACGGAAGCAATGACCATCGTGGAGAAAAAGCGGTTCCATTGCAAGTCCTCGTTCTCCTGCACAATCGCCCCTTTCATTTCCTCCGCGGAAGCGGCTCTTCCTACTACGCAGTATTAGGCGAAAGTCTGGCGAGGGATATCCCCATAGCTGGTTTGGTCTATTCCGCGCCCATGAGCACGTGGAGCGCCATCGTGGCCGTGGCTGGCTGGCGCTCAACGGACACCTCCCGAGCGAAGATGATCTTATGGCGAAGGACGGGCGGGGATGTGAGGGCTTCGGGTTCATTCCGGCCAGGATCAGGGCCAGGCGGCGGCGAGCCGGCGCGTCTCAATCGGCATGCACCGTCAATGACCGATGACGGGTGGCACTCTACTGCAGAGAGCCGCAACGCATCGCAGGGAACACAGAAATGCCCCTGTATCACTTTCGTATCACAGAGGCATCTTGTGGTTGGGCAGTTGTTTGGAGTAACTGCTTTAGAATCTTGGTGAGCCCGCTGGGATTCGAACCCAGGACCCACGCCTTAAAAGGGCGTTGCTCTACCAACTGAGCTACGAGCTCACAACTCATTCCAGGTTAGCATAGTCCGGCGCTGCAGTTCGCCCGGTCCAACTGCCCCCGACACGCTGGTTTGCGCCCGTTGCAGATTTTGCTTGCGAGGTGAACGTTGCCGCCGTACAACGGACACGTTCTATACCTCCAGGAGAGAGGCGCTGAGCTCCGCGGAGAGACCGGAATGTTCTGAGGGAGTCTATGCGCCGTGGCCTGCGGAGCGCTGTGTTGGTTGCCGGTGGACTGGTGTCGATGCCCGCCTGGGGCGGCGCCAAATGGACGCAGCCCACTCCCGGCGAATTGAAAATGACCGCCGACCCCGCGGCGCCGGGCGCCCCGGCCGTTTACCTTTTCCTCGAAGAGACCGCCGACGACGGAAGTCACGAGCGCACCTTCTACGCACGCATCAAAATCCTTTCCGACGAAGGCAGAAAGTACGGTGACGTCGTCATGCCCTACTGGGCTCACGAAGAAGGCGTCCGCGGCGTCGAGGGCCGAACCATTCACAGCGATGGAACCGTGGTGCCCTTTTCCGGCAAGCCGTGGAAGCGCGAAATGGTGAAGGGTGGCGGCATTCGCATCATGGAGAAGGGATTCTCTCTGCCTGACGTGCAAATCGGCAGCATTGTTGAATACCGCTTTACGACCACTTACCAGGGCTGGGACGCGCCGCAATGGTATCTGCAACAAGCCATTTTTGTTCACGAGGCCCATTACCGCTTCAATCCGGGCCCCGGTGGCCAGGTGGCGGTTACGCGCTTCCTGCCGCCCAACTCGCAGGTCGACGAGAAAAAGGGATTCGACCTCCGCATCGCGAACGTGGCGCCTCAGGCGGACGAAGAGGATTCCCCGCCGATGCACAGCCTCGGATATCGCGTTCTCTTCTACTACATGGCCCACACATACTCCACGTACGACGAATTCTGGAAGGAGCAGGGCAGCTTCTGGAGCACCGGTGTCGACCTGTTTTCCGCCTCCGACAAGTTCAAGCCCATCGTTACGCAGATCGTGGCGCCAGGAGACACCGACGAGCAGAAGCTGCGGAAGATCTACGCTGCGGTCCAGAAGCTCCAGAACACCGACTTCATGCGCGAGCGTACCGAGGCCGAAGAGAAAGCTGACAAATCCAGGGTGAACGACGCCTTCGATGTGTGGCAGCAACGCCGTGGCAACCGCCAGGAGATCGCGCTCGTTTTTATCGGACTGGCGAGGGCCGCGGGGGTGACGGTCTACGGCATGCGCGTCACCAATCGCGACGAGAACGCCTTCGCCAAAACCCAGACCGACTGGCAACAGCTCGATGACACGATTGCGATTGCGAAACTCGACGGGAAAGAGGTGTATCTCGATCCCGGCGATCCATATTGCACGTTCGGCCAACTGCACTGGAAGCACTCCTGGACCATGGGGATTCGCCAGATCGATAAAGGCGGAACGGAAATCGCTCAGACTCCCTATCCCTCCCTGAGCGACACAGCCCTGAAGCGCACGGCAGACCTCCGGCTCGATCCCGACGGCCAGGTGCACGGGACCATTCGCGTGGTGATGACCGGTTCCGAGGCTCTGCGCTGGCGGCAGGACGCACTCATGACCGACGCCGGCGCCACAAAGAAAGAACTGCACGACACGATGGCTTTGCCTTTGCCTTCGACCCTCAACCTGCAGCTGACCAGCCTCAGCCCCCTCGATGACGGCGAAGTTCCGCTCACCGCAACCTTCGACGTGACCGGCAGCCTCGGCACGCGAACCGGCAAGCGGCTCTTTCTCCCTGCCAGCTTCTTCGAAGCCGAAGCGAAGCCGCGCTTTGCGAGCGAAACCCGCCAGAACCCGGTGTATTTGTACTTCGTGTACACCGTCGACGACGATGTCACCCTGACCCTGCCGCCAGCCGCGACCCTGGAGTCTGTGCCGAAGGACGGTGCGGTGACCTATTCTGCAAATCTGAACTTTGACGGGAGTTATCAGAGTAAGCAAAACGTCTATCACGCGATAAGGCGCGAGAAAGTAGGCCAAATCCTTTATCAGAAGAAGGATTACCCGAATCTCCGCGATTTCTTCCAGAGAGTGAACGCCCAGGATCAGCAGCAGCTCGTCGCAATTACCGCGCCGGCAGCGCCTGCCTCTGCAGCCGCTGCAAATCAGTAACCATGCCCCAAAACGTGTGAGATTTTCCTTGCGACTGCGCCAGTTTCGCCGTACAAAGGGAGCACACTTCCTTCACGTTACCGTATGGGTTCCGCGGAATCCGTGCGGACATTGGGCGTAGTTCGATCCTTGTGAGGCTCCTGCTGTGGCGCGTTCTCTCTCTACTTATCCCCTATTTACAACTGTGTTACTGTCTCTGGCTGCGGCCGTTCCCGGTCGCGCGGCCACCTGGACGCAGCCTACCCCGGAAGAGCTGAAGATGACCTCCGACCCATCGGCGCCCAACGCCGAGGCCGTGTTTCTCTTCCGCGAAGAGGTCGTCGACGACAAGACCCACTTTCACCGCATCTACGCGCGCATCAAAATCCTCACCGAAAAGGGAAAAGAGGACTACAGCGACGTCGAGATCCCCTACGAATCGGGCGTCTCCAACGTCGAGGCCGTCGAAGGCCGCACCATCCATGCGGATGGAACCGTCGTTACGTTCACAGGCAAGCCGTTCAGCAAGGAGCTCATCAGGGCCGGCGATATCAAAGTGATGCAAAAGGTCTTCAGCATGCCCGACGTCCAGGTGGGCAGCATTCTCGAATACCGGTATGAGCTGCGCTACGACGACGGCTATGCCATCCCGCCCGAATGGACCATCCAGCAGTCCATCTTTGTGCATCACGCGCACTTCCACTTCAACCCGACCGATGCCCGGGGCATGGTTTACAAGGATTCGCTCGGACACGAAAATCCCGTCAACGGCATACTGTATTACCACTGGCTGCCGCAGGGCGTCAGCGTTCGCGAGGGCCTCGACGGCTTCGACCTCCTCGTCAACGATGTCCCGCCGTTGCCTCGCGAAGATTTCAGCCCGCCGCTGAACAGCATCGCCTACCGCGTCAACTTCTATTACGCGACGGCCTTCACCGGTCCCGAGTACTGGAAGGAGGAAGGGAAGTACTGGTCGAAAGACGTCGACCGCTTCTCCAATCCGTCTGATCGGATCCGCCAGGCCGTCGCGCAGATCGTTGCGCCCGGCGATACCGACCAGCAAAAGCTGCAGAAGATCTACGCAGCCGTCATGCAGTTGGAG
This sequence comes from Acidobacteriaceae bacterium, assembly GCA_035503555.1. Classification (GTDB taxonomy): domain Bacteria; phylum Acidobacteriota; class Terriglobia; order Terriglobales; family Acidobacteriaceae; genus Palsa-343. Next base: position 6,516 of record DATJTG010000206.1, read on the forward strand.
AACACGCGCTTCACCCGCGAGCACTCCGCCGCCGAGAACAAATCCGAAGGTCTGCGCGTCAAAACCGCGGCCGACATCTGGGACCAAAAGCGGGGAAGCGACGACGAGATCACCCGCCTGTTCATCTCCATGGCGCGCGCGGCCGGCTTCAAAGCCTACGCCATGATCGTCACCGAGCGCGATCGAAACATCCTTAACACCGGCATCCTCGACTGGGTCAGCTCGAAGATGAAATCGCCATCGTGGACGTCGGCGGCAAAGATGTGTACTTCGATCCCGGCCAGCGCTACTGCGAGTTCGGCAAGCTCCACTGGATGCACACGCTGGTGGCCGGTGTTCGCCAGACCGACCACGGCCCGGAGTTGCTCGTGACCCCATCCGGGGGTTATCCCGATAACTCCACTCGTCGCATTGCCGAGCTGACCCTCGGCCCGGATGGAACCATCGCCGGTCAGGTGCGGATCTCCATGTCGGGCGAAGAAGCCCTGCGCTGGCGTCAGGTGGTGCTACGCAACGACGAGCCGGAAGCGAAGAAGCGGTTCGAAGCGCAGTTGCAGGATGTTGTTCCGCCCGGCGTGAAAGTCACGATGAACCACTTCCTTTCGCTCAACGATTTCACTTCGAGCCTGATGGCCGTCGTCGACGTGAGCGGCAGTCTCGGCACCGTGACCGGAAAGCGCGTCTTCCTGCCCTCTGCTTTCTTCGAGGCGAGCGTGAAGCCGCCCTTTGCGGAGGAAAAGCGCGACGCCCCGATTGACCTGCACTATCCGTTCGTATCCGAGGACACCGTAACCATCAAGCTGCCTCCCGGATTCACGGTCCAGAGCGTCCCCACGGACTCCAGCATTCCCTATCCCCAGAACGCCGTCTTCAAGGCGAAATACACGGCCTCAAACGGCACCTATGTGGAAGATCGCGTCGAGGCCTTCGCGAACCCCCTGTACAAGACGGAGGAATATTCACAACTCCGCGACTTTTACGGCAAGATGAACGCCCAGGATCAGCAACAGGTGGTTCTGGAGAAGCAGCCCCAAACGGCAGCCAAATGACGGGCGACGATTGGGCTTTACATCTCTCAGGATGTCGCCTGCGTGCTCCGCAGGCAGGCCATGCAAATTTGCTTTTCGAGTTTTCTCACATATGTGTTGTCGGGGACCTTCCGTGATCGATTCGATGCGCCGTTCGTATTTTGCTGCCTGTTCCGTCTTTCTGTTGTGTGCCTCGGCCTTCGGCAGCGTGAAGTGGATTCAGCCCACTCCCGATGAACTGAAGATGACCTCCGATCCCCAGGCTCCGAATGCGCCGGCGGTCTATCTCAACTACGACGAGTACGTGGACATTAAGGCGCATTTTCACCGCGTCTATGCCCGCATCAAGATCCTCACCGAGCGCGGGAAAGAAGAGTTCGGCGACGTCGAAATTCCCTACGAGACCGGTGCCACCGCCATTCGCGGTATCGAAGCGCGCACAATCGAGCCGGATGGCACGATTGTCCCCTTTACCGGCTCCCCCCTCGACAAGGAAGTGGTGAAGTTCGGCCATATCCGGGTGATGGAGAAGGTCTTCTCCATGCCCAACGTCCAGGTTGGCAGCATCATCGAGTACCAGTGGGAGCGGCAATATGACGACTGGTATATCTTTCCGCCTTCGTGGGACTTGCAGAAGCCCGTCTTCATGCATGAGGGTCACTATCACTTCAATCCGTTCCCGATCGATCCCGCGAGTTCCAGTGGGGTATCGGTTCCCGACGGCATGGGCCACGTCCTCCTCGCGAATCGTCTGCTGTACGATCAGCAGCTGCCGCCGGGCTCCACGCTCAAGGACCTTCCTTCGGGCATCGACCTTGTCGTGAAAGACGTGCCGCCGATTCCCGAGGAGCCCTACTCTCCGCCGCTCGACAGCTTCTCCTACCGCCTCACCTTCTTTTACTCGGCGCAGTTCACCGGGCAGGAGTTCTGGACCAGCGAAGGCCGCACCTGGTCGAAGGATGTCGATCACTTTGCCGCAACCACCGACGCCATCCGCCAGGCGGTCTCTCAGATCGTCAGCCCCGGCGACTCGGACGACCAGAAGGCCCGGAAGATCTTCACCGCGGTGATGACCGTCGACAACACCGCTTACGACCGCGCTCACACTGAGGAAGAAAACACGGCGCAGGGCGTCAAAGAGAAAACTGCCGCCGATATCTGGGAACAGAAGCGTGGCACTCCCGTCGAGATCACGCGCCTGTTTACCGCCATGGCGAGGGCCGCCGGGCTCCGGGTTTCGGAAATGGCTGTAACCCGCCGCGACGAGCGCATTCTCAACGCCAGCTATCTGTACTGGGGCCAGATGAACAATGAGATCGCGATCGTCAGCATCGATGGCAGGGACGTATTCCTCGATCCCGGCGAGCGCTATTGCGAATACGGCAAGCTCGCGTGGGAGCACACCCAGGTGATGGGGATCCGCCAGACCGACGGCGGGACGCAGCCCGTCCTCACCCCGGCCGCCGATTACAAAGACACCGTCGTGGAGCGAAAAGCAAATCTGCAACTTGCGTCCGACGGCAAAGTGCAGGGCACCATCCAGTTCTCCGCGACAGGTGCGGAAGCTCTGCGCTGGCGCCAGGTCGCCCTCCGTCGCGATGCCGATGAGGCGGCCAGAGAATTCAATGACGAGTTGCAGCGCGATGTCCCGCCCGGAATCCAGGTGACCACAGCGCATCTCGACAATCTCACCGACAGCGCTCAGCCGCTCACAGCCCTCATACAGGTGACAGGCAGCATGGGCACGGCGACCGGTAATCGCGTCTTCCTGCCCGCTTCGTTTTTTGAGGCCGGCATCAAGCCGCTCTTCGCGGCAGAAAAGCGCGAGAACCCGGTCGATCTGCACTACCCGTCGGCCACTCGCGACCAGGTGAAGATTGTTCTCGCGCCGGGCCTCACTGTGGACACCGTGCCCACCGACGCGCAGATCCCGTACCCGAAGAACGCACAATACATTGCAAAGTATGTGGGAAGCGGCAGCGTGTACCAGCAGGCTCGGCTCCTGGCCGTAGGCAACACCGTCTATTCCAAGAACGATTACCCGCAACTGCGCGACTTCTTCCAGAAAGCCGGGGCTCAGGATCAGCAGCAGGTAGTCCTTCAGCGCGGCGGCGCGGCCGCGCCTTCCGGCCAGTGATTGAGGAAAGCATGAAAATCGACAGAGGAACGGGAGTTTCGGAAGCGATTGTGCGGCGCTCCTCCGCGTGTCTTTGCGCTGGCCTGCTTCTTCTCGCCTGCCCGGGCCTGGCCCGCGCCAGCTCCAACCCCAGCCTCCCTGACTGGGTCATGCAGGCGGCAGCCACCACCGGCAGCTGGGGCGACGCGCGCGCCGTGGTTCTGTTGAGGGACACGCTGCTGACTGTGCAGCCCGACGGCAGAGCCGTTGAGCGCTCCCGGATGGTCGTCAAAATCCTGCGCCCGCAGGGCCGCGAAGACGCCATCCCTCTCGTCCGCTTCTCCAAAGACGAAAAGCTGCAGTCGTTTCATGTGTGGAGTATCGGCCCCGACGGCCACCACTACGCGATGAAAGACAACGAGTACGTCGAGGTGGGCGAGAACGACCCCGACATGGTCTACCTCGACGGCCTCTACAAGGTTGCCAACCCGCCGGGTGCCGATCCCGGCGGCATCATTGGATGGGAAATCGTCGAGCAGGTTCCTGGCTACGAAAGCGAAGACATCTGGGATTTTCAGCAGTCCATTCCCGTCGCGCAAGCCTCGTTTGAGATCGACTTACCCGCCGGCTGGCACAACCGCGCAGTCTGGTTTCGGCACGACGCCGTGCAACCCGTCACGGCGCAGCCGGGCAGCGCCCGCTGGCAGCTGACGAATATTCCCGCCGTCGATCTCAATGATGTTCCGCTTCATCCTGCGTGGGAGGCGCTCGCTGCGCGCCTCAGTGTGCATTATTCTCCGAACGAGATTCCCGAAGGCGATGCCCTCTGGACCGAGATCGGGGACCACTACACGGGTCTCGAAGCCCCGGAGAGCGAGGGTGCCAGCGATCTGGCCACCGCCGCTCGCTCCGCTGCCGGCGATGGCGACTTTATGGCGAAGGCGTCTAAAGTTGCCGAGTTCATGCAGACGCAAATTCGCTATGTCGGCGTGGAGATTGGCATTGGTGGACGCCAGGCGCATCCCGCCGAGCAGGTCTTCCAGAAACGCTACGGCGACTGCAAGGACAAGGCCACGCTGATGATCGCCATGCTCGATGCGGTTGGCATCCGGGCGTCATGGGTGGTCGTCGATGCCGACCGCGGCGTCATGGCCCCGGAATCGCCTTCAGAGTACGGCAACCACATGATCCTGGCCATTGAGATCCCACAGGGTTACGACAACCCCCGCATGCACGCGGTGGTCGCCGCCAGAACCGGCAAGCGCTATCTGATATTCGATCCAACCAACCCGTATATCCCTCTGGGCGATATGCCCGACTACGAGCAGGGTGGCTATGGTCTGCTGCTTGCTGGCAAAGACAGTCAGGTGATCGCGTTTCCCGTGCTGAATCCGGCGTTTGCGAAGACCGAGCAGACGGCGAAGTTTGAGCTGGGCACCGACGGTACCCTCAAGGGCGACGTGAATGTGACCCGCACCGGGGGGGCCGCATGGCGCATGCGCGATCGCATGACGATGAGCAGCGCCAAAGAGCAGCGAGAGTTTGTCGAGAAACTGCTGCAGCAGGATTTCTCCACTTTCACCCTGGGCAGCGAGATTGTCGACAACGTTAAGCAGGTGGATCAGCCGCTCGACCTGCAATACTCCGTTACTGCCCCCTCCTACGCCAAAAATGCTGGCACGCTTTTGCTGGTGCGGCCCCGCGTTCTGGGGTCGCTTGCCGATCCACTCGACAACAAACCGCGCCATGTGCCCATCAGCTTTGCGCGCGTCGGCACATGGACTGACTCCTTCGACGTGAAGATTCCCGCCGGCTACACGGTAGACGACGTGCCCGACCCTGTGAACCTCGACGTCGGCTTCGCGACGTACCACAGCGAGGTGAAGGCCCAGGGTGACACGCTCCACTACACTCGGCAGTATGTTCTGAAGAAGGTGGAGCTGGCTCCCGATCAGTACGCTACGCTGCGCAAGCTCGAAGGCCAGATCACAGCCGACGAAAACAGCGACGCCGTGCTGAAGAAGCAATAGACGAGGTGCTCGCATCTGCCTGGTGTGGGCAGGTGTGGCTTTCACTTCGCTATATTCGCTGACCCACGATCGCCCCTACTGCAGCCGATCGCCTTTGGAACTCCCGGGCCGCGCCTCTTTGCCCGTTTGCGTGATCTTCTTCTCGCGTTGAATCGGTACCACCTGCACCGTCGTATCCCGCATTTCGTTGAGAAACCGGTTCACGATCGAGCCGTGCAGCAGAATATCCCATCGCGTGCGCGCCGACTGTCCAAACACCACGTGCGAGATGTTCTCCTTGCGCGCAAACTCGATCAGCGCATCGGCGACTTTCTTGTCCTTCAGCACGACCACGCGTGCGCCCAGATCCCGCGCCATGCGCTCATTCTCTTCCAGCCGCGCAAACGCAGCCGGATCGCCGTGCCGGTGATCCCTGTCCGGCGTCTCCACATAAACCACGTACCAGTTCGTCGCAAGGCGGCCCGCGATGCGTGCGCCCACGCGTACCAGCCGCTCCATACCCGGCCGTGGCGAGAGGCACACCATAACCTTCTCCGGCATCGGCGCCTGCTCCAGGCCCTGAATGCGCCGATACTCCGAAGCAGCGTTGCCCACCTGTTCGGCTGTTGTGCGCAGCGCCAGCTCCCGCAGCATGTTCAGGTTGCCCTTGCGGAAGAAGTTCGCCAGGGCCTGCTCCACCTTTTCGGGTGCATAGATCTTGCCCAGACGCAACCGGCTGCGCAGCTCATCGACAGTGATGTCGACGTTGATTACCTCGTTGGCGCGCCGCAGAAAACTGTCCGGCACCGTCTCGCGAATCTGTGTGCTCGCCGAGCGAGCGATGGCATCGTTCAGCGTCTCCAGGTGCTGTACGTTCATGGCCGTCATCACACTGACGCCGGCGTCGAGCAGCTCCAGCACATCCTCGTAGCGCTTCCGATTCCGCGATCCCGGCACGTTGCTGTGCGCGAGTTCGTCCACCATGCACCACGCCGGGCGCCGCGCGAGGATCGCCTCGACATTCATCTCGCGCAGCGTGACCGAGCGATACTGAACCTCCTCGAGTGGGATGATTTCCAGGCCATCCACCAGCGCGATCGTCTCGGCGCGATTGTGCGGCTCGACGAGCCCGATCACGATGTCGACGCCCTGCCGCTTCATCAGGTGCGCGTCTTCGAGCATGCGGTAGGTCTTGCCCACGCCTGGCGCCGCCCCCAGATAAATCCGCAGCTTGCCCGGTTCAGCTGCATGCTGGATGGGTTGTAACGGTTCGCTCATCCAACCTCCACAGGATGCCGGTCCGGTTCCGCGGCGGCAATCGGCAGCGTGAAGCGGAAGGTGGTGCCGGCCCCGAGTCGGCTCTCGACCGACACCTGACCACCCTGTGACTCGACAAGCCGTCGCACCAGAGCCAGTCCCAGGCCGGAACCGCCGGAGTCGGGATCACCCGTAAATCGCCCGAAGATCGTCGGCACGCGCTCCGCCTCGATGCCGCGCCCGGTGTCGTGCACGAAAAACTGCACCCGCTCCTGCAGCTCCGACGCGCCCAGCCGGATATGTCCGCCTTCCGGTGTGTAGCGCAGCGCGTTGGTGATCAGGTTGTCTAGAATTGTGCGCAGCGCGCGGCGATCGCCCTGGATGTACGCGATGTCCTCGAAGGCGACGATCTCCAGGTCGATGTTTTTGTTGCGCGCCGCGTCGCGGAATCGCAGAAACGCGTCCCGCAGCGCATCGATGGGCCGAATCTTCTCCTGCTTCAAAGGGCGCCGGCCGGTCTCCAGTTCGGCTACCTCAATCAGGTCGAGCATCAGGTTGTCCAGGTTCTCGGCCTCGGTCGCAGCCGTGTGTGTCAGCTCTTCCTGCAGGGGTTGTAACTCTCCGGCGTGGCCCTCCATCAGCGAATACAGCGCCAGCCGCAGCCGCTGCAAAGGATCGCGCAGCCGCTGTGAGGCGACCGACAGGAAGCGCGACTTGAAGCGATCGACTTCGGCAATCTCCGTCACGTCTTCCAGCAGCGTCACCGCGCCCAGCAATTTATTCTCCGCATCGCGCATGGGCGTAGTGCGCAGCCGGTAGCTGCGCTCGGCCTTGCCAATACGCATCGGCAGCAGCGCGGCTTCGCCCTCTTCGCCTGTGGTTGCCCTTTGCATGCTCACCGCCGAGCGAATCGCATTCAGAATCTTGTCGCCGCCCGGCGTGCTCGCCAGCACCATGCGATCTTCCGACGAGCTGCCAAGAACTTCCACTGCCGCCTGATTCAGCTTCAGCACCTGTCCGCGGCCGTCGGTCACGATGACCGGCTCGAAGATCGAGCGCACCACAGCGTCGATGAGCTGAAATTCCATCTGCCGCCGGCCTGACTCCGTCTCGCGCAAATCGCGCAGCCGGATCGCCAGCCGGTTCAGCTCCGTGGCGATCGTCCCTAGGTCGTCCTTCGATCGCCATTCCACTCGCTGGTGCAGATCGCCCTGGCCGATCCTGCGCGCCACGCGCGCGGTGTGCCGGAGAGGCACGATCACCAGAACCAGCATCACCGCCGAAATCGCCGTAGCCGCCGCAATCGAAAGCCCGCACGCCGCAATCAGCCGTGCCCGCAGCGAATCCTGCTGGCCGCGAAGCGCCGTCACCGCGGCGTAGCGCATCGTGGAAAGCTCGTCAAGATCGCGGCGTAGATCGTCGTGAATCCCTTCCACGGCCCTTGCGAGATCGGTGGGATCCTGCGGCGCGTGATCGAGCAGGCGCTGATGGCGCAGCGCCAACTGATCGATGCGCAGGGAAGGATCGAAGGCGTGCACATCCGCCACCGCCGCCTCCAGCAGCGTCTGGGTCGCTTTGGCCTGCGTCCGAAATTCCGCAGCCGTCGCCGTACCGATGGCGATGCGCGCCGCCAGCAATTCTTCGTGCGCGATCGCAGCCCGGGCCGATGCCAGCGAGGTCACCGCCGTCTCTGCCACGTGAACCTGCTCGTCGAGCGCACCGAGGTGCACAAACGATGTGCGCACCAGCATGCTCACGGTCGTCACCAGCGCGATGAGCAGAAGGCAGCCGAGAATCAGGCGTTGATAAAGGCTCAGCATCCCGAGAAAAATCGAATCTTTCCTGAAAGATGAGCCTATTGGTCAGAGCGCAGCGATGCAAGCGCGAACGAGTGAGCTGCGTCTGCAGGCACGCTAACCGCTCGTCGTCCCGCGATACCGTGTCAGCACGTCCTCCAGGGTCAGTGTGCCCTCAATCGTTCCTCGAGCCGCGCGATTGGCCACCGGCAGTAACGGCCAGCGTGGAAAATAATGCAGCGCTGAATCCAGAGGCATGTCCGGGAACAACTGCGGCGCGCGCTCCGCCGGCAGCGCCCGTTGCAGGGGTGTTTCCGGCGTCAGCGTCGCCGCCAGGCCGGTCAGCTCCGCGTCGCTCAGCACATACCATGTGCCGTCGAGGAATTCCACCAGACAAGCCGAAGCATGCGTTTCCGTCAGCACTTCCGATGTGGTCTGGATCGTATAGGCGCCGCGCACCACCGGCACGCTCACCGGCTGCAGCGCATCCTCAACGTGCAGCACCGCCTCTTCGCGCTGCTCTTCCATCGACGGCAGGTCAAGTCCATCCTGCCGCGTGAAGATCTCGAAGATTCCCACCGGCTGCAGGCTGCGCGAGAGCAGAAACGCAATGGTGTTGGCGAGAATCACCGGCAGAATGATGGAGTAGTTCCCGCTCACCTCCAGCACCATGAAGACCGAGGTCAGCGGTACGCGCAGGAACCCCGCGAACAGCACGCCCATCCCCACCAGCGCATACGCACCCACGGTTCCCGTGAGCCCGGGGAAGAAGTGCTTCTCAAAGGCACCCACCGCGCCGCCCAGCATCGCGCCGATAAACAGCGTCGGCGCAAACATGCCGCCCGGCGTTCCGCTCGAAAACGACAAAATCGTAGCCGCCAGCTTCAGAAAAACCAGGCCCAGCAGCAGTTGCCAAACGAATTCCCCATGCATGGCCTGGTCGATCGCGCCATACCCCGCGCCCATCACCTCAGGGAAGCCGAAGTATCCGATCGCCCCCACCATCAGCCCGGCCACCGCAGGCTGCAGGATCAGCGTCCACCGCGGCAGCGCGCGCAGGCGCGGCCGCAGAAATCCCAGCGCCGCGGAAAACAACGGCGCCAGCAGCCCGCCAAAAATACCCAGCACCGCGTAGGCCAGCAGCTCGCGCCAGTCCTTCATCGTGATCGACGGGATGCGGAACATCGGCTCCGATCCCCAGAACGCGCGCGCCACCACCACGCTGGAGCTCGCCGCCAGCACCAGCGAGCCGAGGACTCCGGCGCTCCAGCTTCCGATCACTTCTTCGATCACGAACAGAATCGCCGAGATCGGCGCGTTGAACGCCGCCGCCAGTCCTGCCGCTGCGCCGATTGGCGCAAACATGCGCATGCGCCGTCGCGAAAGCCGCAGATTGCGCGCCACGATCGATGCCACACCGGCGCCAATCTGCAGCGAAGGGTCTTCAGGCCCCAGAGAGTGCCCGCTGCCGATGGCCAGCGCGGCCGTCAGGAATTTGCCGATGACCGTCCGAATCGATATGTAACCGTCATAGACGTATAACGCCGCCTTCGTCTGGTTCACGCCGCTGCCGCGCGCTGCCGGAAAGAACCACAGAACCATCGCCGCCACGACCAGCCCCATCACCGCCGGCACCACCAGCAGCCGATCCTGTCCGGGATGCGGCGCCGATCCCAGCAGCAGAATCCGAATCCACTCAATCGCGATGCGGAACGCCACCACGAGCAGTCCCGAAATCACCCCGATAAAAATCGAGAGCACCAGAAAAAGCCGCTCTCCTCGCGAGGGAGCGATCCTCTCGATGGTCGACGTTGCGTTCGGGATCGCAGCGACCGCTTCTGCCACGGAAGGTGCGGCAGCGGCAGCCATCGTCTCCGATGGGGCCGTCGTCACGCTCATAGGCCGCTCCGCGCTCATGGCTGCTCCACCGCCCCAGGATTCTTCGCAATCCGCAGGATCAGCGCGTCGTCGCCGCTCGGCTGTCCACACGCCGACGCCGTGACGGTCTCCGTATCGCACACCAGCTGAAAAATCGTCTGCTCCAGATCCGGATCCTGTTCTAAACCACTAACCGTCAACCTCGCCGGCAACTGGTTCCAGCGATCCACCAGGTCCCCCAGCGCTGCCGCGGTGGCAGGCGCCGCTGAACAGGCGGCCAACCGCGCATGCGCTGTGTTGCGCAGCGACAGAATGCGTTCGGCCCGCAACCGCGCCGGCAAATCGTAGGCCGGGAAGAGCAGCTGAATGCGATCGGCAGTCGCAAACATCCCGCGATCTGCGTCGCGCTCGGCTTCCGGAAGAGTTTCGGCGTCGGCCTGGGCCAGCGTTCGGCTCAGATAATCGGCGGCTGCGCGATACATGCCCAGCTCGAACGAGGTGCGTCCCGCGCCCGACAGTGCCGCTACCGGCGCACCGTGCCTCGTCGACAGCGTGCGATAGATGCCGAGCGCGCCGTCCAGATCGCCGGCCTTTTCCATCATTCCCGCAATCTGGATCTTGATGGCCGGGTCATCCGGAGCGTTTCCCGCCGCGATCAGCAGCTGGGTGCGCGCCTGATCGCTTTTGCCTCGGGAAAGGAGATAGTTGGCCAGTTCGAGCCGCACTTCGCGACGACGATCGTAACCGTTCCCCTGCCAGGTGCCGTCCAGTGCCTCCTGGTAGTGGAGCACCGCGGTCGCCTCGTTCCCCTGCCGGGCCGCCAGTCGTGCCAGCTGCACGTTGATCGTTCCGTCGCCGGGCGCCGAATCCCACAGCGTGCTGAAATAGGCCATGGCTTCCGTTGTTTTTCCGGCATCTGCCAGGGCTGTAGCCAGCTCGATCTCTGTTCCGCGATCCGGCACGTACGCAAGCGCCGACCGCAGCGCCTCGATCGCGCTCTGCGGGTGTCCCGCGGCGAGCGCCTGCTCCCCGCGCGTTTTCCATCGCCGCCCCAGCTCCTCGCGGTGATCCTCAAACGAGCGATGGAGCAGCCAGGTCAGCGCGAAAATGACCGCCGTAATAAGAAAAAGGGTTAGCAGCGAAAGCGCATCGTGCACGATCAGCCTTCGCCGCGCCAGCCGTTCTTCCGGTGTGAGCACCACGCCCGAGTGGAGGGTCGTCATCGTTCCGTCAAACACCATTTTTTCAAATTTTTGCGGCTTGTGCGCTCCTTGCTGAGATGCAGGTAACTTTCTTCAGGAATACGCTCAGAGTTAGCATCATGAGGGCAGGCTGAACCGCCAATATGGACCTGGCAGACAAGCAAACCGCGCTGGAGACGCGCCTGGGGGAAATCGGCAGCGCAATCGTCGCCTATTCCGGGGGCGTCGACTCCGCTTTCCTCGCCTGGGCGGCGCATCGCCGCCTCGGCGAAAAGATGCTCGCCGCGCTCGCCGATTCGCCTTCTCTTCCTCGAAGCCACTACCAGGACGCCGTAGCCTTTGCCTCCGAGCTGGGGATTCCGCTCCTGGTGGTTGCAACCAGGGAACTGGAGCACGAGGCTTACGCGAAAAACGAGGCTGACCGCTGCTTCCACTGCAAAGACGAGCTGTTCACCGTGCTCGAGACCGAACGCGCGCGGCGTGGATTCGCAGCGGTCGCATACGGCCTCAACCTCGATGACGGCAGAGACTTCCGGCCCGGCCAGCGTGCCGCTGAAGAGCATCGTGTGGTCGCGCCGCTGAAGGATGCAGGCCTCACGAAGGCCGACATTCGCGCCCTTGCCGCTGAGGCTGGCCTGCGCCTGTGGGACAAGCCGGCGTCAGCCTGCCTTTCGTCGCGCATCGAATACGGCCGCCGCGTTACCACCGAAGCTTTGCGCCAGGTGGAAGACGCCGAAGAAGCCCTCCGCGCGCTGGGCCTGCGTCGCTTTCGCGTTCGCCATCACGGCAGCGTCGCCCGCATCGAGATCGCTCCGGAGGAAATGCCGAACGCTCTGCATGCCGGCTTTCTGCAGCAAATGTCCGCCGCCGTGCGCAGCGCCGGATTCCCCTATGTCGCCATCGACTGCGACGGCTACCGCTCCGGCTCTATGAACGAACTCCTCCCGGCCGAAATGCTGAATGTCAACCGCTAAAGGCTAACCGCTGCCTCTATGAATGTCGCCACTCTCGAACCCTTTGCCGGTATCTCCGGAGACATGCTGCTCGGCGCGCTGATTGACGCCGGCGTTCCCGCGGATCTCCTCGTCCATGCTGCATCATCTCTCGGTATCGGAGCTGATCTCCGCGTCCACGCTGTCGAGCGCAGCGGCATTCGCGCCGTCAAAGTCGACGTTCTTGAGCATGGCCACATCGCCGAAGACGCAACTCACGAGCCTCCCGCCGATAATCAGCTGGGCGAGCACACGCATGCGCACGAGCATCCCCACCCCAGCGTCGATCACCAGCGTGAGCATGCGCACTCTCACGAGGTTGTCGATCATCAGCACGAGCACACGCACGTTCATGGCCGTCACTGGCCCGAGATTCGCGCCCTGATCGCAGCCGCCCCCATCGAGAATGATGCGAAGCGCATCGCCCAGCGCGCTTTCGAACTCCTCGCGCGCGCCGAGGCGAAGGTCCACGGCATCACTCCCGAAGAAGTCCATTTCCACGAGGTCGGAGCCATCGACACCATCACCGACATCGTCTGCGCCTCCGTCGGCGCCGCATGGCTCGCCACTCATGAGGGAATCACCCAATGGCGTTCCACTGCCGTAAATACCGGCAGTGGATTCGTGAACTGCGCCCACGGCCGCATGCCCGTTCCCGCGCCCGCTACCGCCGAGTTGCTCCATGGTATCCCCGCTTACGCGGCAGGTCCTGCCATGGAACTCACCACCCCCACCGGCGCCGCTATGCTGCAGGCTCTGGGGTGCCGCTTCGACGCAAGCGATCCCATCACCGTCACCGCCAGCGGCTATGGAGCAGGAAATCGCAACCCCGAAGGCTTCGCCAACGTTCTTCGACTTTCCGTCGGTACCTCGGAATCGACCGCCTCCCGTCCCCGCCACTTCTCCCGCGATCGCGTGGTTGTTCTCGAGTGCGCTCTCGACGACGCAACGCCCCAGGTGATCGCGCATGCCATGGAACTGGCGCTCGAACATGGCGCTCTCGACGCCATGGCTGCGGGCGTTACGATGAAAAAGGGCCGGCTTGGCACGCTCCTCACGGTTCTCTGCAAGCCCGAAGACGAGGAGACCCTTGAGAAACTGATCTTCCGCGAGACCACGACCCTCGGCATCCGCCGCCGCGAAGAAGATCGCGCGATTCTCGATCGCGAATTTGTAACCGTTGACACGGCTTATGGGAGAATCCGCCTGAAAATCGCCTCCGCCGCCGGCGAAATCCTCAACGCCATGCCCGAATATGAAGACTGCCGAAGAGCCGCGCGCGAGCACAACGTTCCGCTGCGCGCCGCCATGGAAGCCGCCCGCGTCGCGTGGGCCGAACAGCAGGCAGCAAAGGCGAAGGCATGACGCGCGAAACCATCCTGCAGTTGCTGGAGAACGTGCAGTCCGGCGCAACCACGCCCACTGCGGCTCTGCGTGAGCTCGCGAAGTTGCCCTTTGAAGATGCCGGTTTCGCGCGCATCGACCATCACCGCGCGCTGCGCCTCGGCTTGCCGGAGGTGATCTACGCGGCGGGCAAAACTCCGGCGCAGGTCGCGGAAATCTTCTTCCGCATGGCCGCCGCCGGGGGCAGCGTGCTCGCCACGCGAGCTGATGCCGATGCCTGCGACGCTGTTCTTGCGCGCGTCCCAGAGGCCGTCTTCCATGAAACCGCTCGCATCATCGGCCTGCGCAAGGCCGCCCCTCATGAATCTGCCGGCCCCGTCGCGGTCATCTGTGCCGGTACCAGCGATCTGCCCGTCGCCGAAGAAGCCGCCGTCACCGCCGAGTATCTCGGCCTCCGCGTCACCCGCATCGCCGACGTCGGCGTCGCCGGTCTGCACCGCATCCTCGCCGAACGCGACACCCTCGCCGATGTCCGCGCCGCCATCGTCTGCGCCGGCATGGAGGGCGCGCTGCCCAGCGTCGTCGGCGGACTCGTCGCCGCGCCCGTCATCGCGGTGCCCACCAGCGTGGGCTACGGCGCAGCTTTCGGCGGCGTAGCCGCCCTCCTCGGCATGCTCAACTCCTGCTCTCCCAATGTGTGCGTAGTGAACATCGACAACGGTTTCGGCGCCGCCTATGTCGCCGCCATGATGGTGCGCAGCCATGACGGATGTCACGGTCAGCAACCCGCACCTGACCCTAACTGCTAGACGCCAATCGCGGCTTTTTTCGGCTTCTTCGAGAGCAAATACAGCATGAACCCCACTGCGAGCAACGACCCCACGCCCGCCAGGCCCAGAATCCGCAGCACCGCCACCGTGTACCGCCCCTGCGAAGGCGAATAGCTGCAGCAATACAGCAGCACCAGATCGCTCAGCGTCCCAATGTGCCGGCTGCTCGCCTGGATCAGTGCCAGTCGCACGTCGCGCGACTGGTAATCGACGCCGAACAGATACTTCGATAGCCGCCCATCCGGCGTCGCCACCATGATCACGCTCGAGTGCGCGAACTGGTCCATCTTGCCGTCCGGCCCTGGCACCCGCACGTAGTGGAACCCCGTCGCCTGCGCCAGCGCCGTGATCGACGCCTGCGGCCCGGTGAGAAAATGCACCGAACTCGCCGCTGCGGCCGGCGCGTCGAGCATCGAGAGAAAATGCTGCTTTTCCTGCACCGCGTCCGACGGCTTGTCCGACGGATCGATGCTCGCCACCACCACGTCGTACTCACGTCCTGCGTGGAAGCCACTCGATCGCAGCGCGTCCGCCATACCGTGCAGCACCTGCGGACACAGCATCTGGCAGTTGTAGTACATCAGCGCCATCATCACCGGCCGATTGTGCCCGAAGTAGTCGCCCAGTTTCCCGGTTCGTCCCGTCTCATCGGTGAATGCCGCGTCGAGCGGCAACTGTCCGTTCAATTTCTGATCGATGCCCGCGTGTTTCTGCCAATCCGGCGCCTGCTGCGCCGATGCCCCCACCGGCCGATCGGCCGAGTACTGCCACGCGTGTGCTGAAGGCGCAATAAGAGCCACGCCCACCCCGACCGAGACAACCAGGTTACGAATGCGGATCACACTTCAGAATACGCTGCTGCAGCGTCCTATTCGGGCAGTGGACGCAACGCCACCGTTTTTCCGGTCCGCGCCGACTCCCGCGCCGCATCCAGTATCTGCATCACCACCAGGTTCGTGTCCAGAGACGTCAGATCGTGGTCGGGATCCAGCTGTCCCCGCACCACTGCAGCCAGATAATGGAGCGAAGTATCCTCCGGCGCAGCCAGCGGCGGCTCAGTCATCGGCTCCTCCGGCGACGACTCGCTGAAACGCTCCCGCACCAGCGTGGGATTCACCGCGATCGCGTAGCCTTTCGTCCCATACACCTCCATGTCCTTGCGCCCAAACGTCCAGTCCCACGACGGCATCAGCACCGCCTGCATGCCTTTGTAGCGAAGGATCACCGTCGCATCGTCGTCCACCCGCGGATAAATCTCCGGCTTGTCCGTCTGCGCCACCGCCGTCACGCTCACCGGCGTCTCGCCGCGCATCAGCCACGTCACCAGGTCCGCGCCGTAGCAGCCGAAATCGTAGAGTGCCCCGGCGCCGTTCTGCGCCGGATCGGTCAGCCACGACAAAAACTCCGGCTGAACTCCAATCTCTTTCGGCCCCTGGTGCCCGTCATGCACCACCACCTTGCGCAGCGTGCCCAGCTTTCCCCCTTCCACCATGTCGTGGACGGCTTGGTTGCTCGCGTACCAGGTCGTCTCGTAATTCACCAGTACCTGGATGTGCGCGGCCTTCGCGACGCGCTGAATCGCCAGCGCATCGTCCAGCGAAAGCGTCAGCGGCTTCTCCACCATCACGTCCAGGTGATGCGCGGCCGCCTCCTCGATGATCCGCCGATGTTCCCCGATCGACGTGTACACCAGCAGCGCCTGCGGATGCTGCTCCTCGAGCAGCGCGTCGATCGTCGGATAGAACAGCTTCGCGTCCAGGTGGTAATCCCGCTCGTACTTCTCCCGCAAATCCGCATGAGGATCCACAATCCCCACCAGCTCCGCGTCGTGCTGCTGCGGAAAGGCATGCAGGAACCCCGTCACATGTCCATGCTCCAGCCCCACGATCGCTACGCGCACCGGCGCCTGCTGTGCGCAGATGGTTGAAGGAAGCGTTACGAAGCCGACGATGAGCCAGAGAGGGAGAAGTCGCGCGATCCGTGTCCACATATCCCCGATGTTACCGCCGTGCGCAACGCGCCGGCTTCCCGTTGCGCCCGCTCTTTCGCGGGTGTTACCGTGAAAATTCGACTCCAACCCATCTCCGATTGAAGGAAAACCGCTTCCATGCAGACCAGTTACAACTCTCTTGCCCTGCCCGCGGGAGGCGAGGTCATCACCTACGCCGACGGGAAATACACCATTCCCGACCACCCCATCATCCCGTTCATCGAGGGCGACGGCACCGGCCGCGATATCTGGCGTGCATCGCAGCGCGTCTTCGACGCAGCCGTAGAGAAGGCCTACGGCGGCAAGCGCGCCGTGAAATGGTTTGAGATTTACGCAGGCGAGAAAGCCTTCCGCGAGTTCAAAACCTGGCTCCCCGACGACAGCGTCAAAGCTGCGACCGACTTCCGCGTCTCCATCAAGGGCCCTCTCACCACCCCCGTCGGCGGCGGCATCCGCTCGCTCAACGTGGCCCTGCGCCAGATCATGGACCTCTACGCCTGCGTGCGCCCCGTCAAGTACTACTCCGGCGTACCCAGCCCCGTGAAGCATCCTGAGAAGCTCGACGTCGTCATCTTCCGTGAGAACACCGAAGACGTTTACGCGGGCATCGAGTTCAAAGAGGGAACCGACGACGCGAAAAAACTGATTGCCTTCCTCAACGACGAGATGCTCAAGGGCGGCAAGAAAAAAGTCCGC
>DATJTG010000207.1:0-22145 GCA_035503555.1 Acidobacteriaceae bacterium
GAGCATCTTCTCGAAATGCGGAACCACCCAGCGCTCGTCGACCGAATACCGATGGAAGCCGCCGGCAAGCTGATCGTAAACGCCGCCGCGCGCCATCTTCTGCAGAGTGACCGTGGCCGCGGTCTTCGCGCCTTCATTCCCCGTCCGCGCCGCCACGTCGATCAGCAGATCGAGCGCGCCGGGATGCGGAAACTTGGGCTGCGATCCAAAGCCGCCGTTGCGCGGATCGAACTGCGCCACCGCGCTCTGCGCGAGCTTCGCGGTGATCTCAAGCGAGAGGCCCTCGCTGCGCGCGGCGAAGGTCTCGCCATGCTCGATGGCGGCGATCACGCTCGAAGCTGATTCGAGCACCTGATCGCGGTGGTTCTTCCATGCATTGGCGAGCGTGAGCAACACGCGCTCGAAGCCGGGGCGGCCGTAGCGATCCTCGCGCGGGAAATAGGTACCCGCGAAAAAGGGCCGCCCATCGGGCGTGAGAATCGCGGTGAGCGGCCATCCGCCCTGGCCGGCAATCGCCTGCACTGCGGCCTGGTAGCGCGCATCGACGTCCGGGCGCTCGTCGCGATCGACTTTGATGGCGACGAAATGCTGGTTGATGGTGGCCGCCAGCGCCGCGTCCTCGTACGATTCGCGATCCATCACGTGGCACCAGTGGCACCACACCGCGCCCACGTCGAGCAGAATCGGCTTGTCCTGCTGGGCCGCCAGCTCAAAGGCGCCCGGGCCCCACTCCTGCCACTGCACCGGCTGATGCATGGCGGAGCGCAAATACGATGAGGCAGCACGATCGAGCGCGTTGTGCGCGGCGGTTACGGTTTTGTCCACCTCTTCAGGGTAGCGCGGTTCAGCCGATCGAGGCGACGAGCTGCTGCGCCACTGCGACGTACTGATCGATCGACTCGAACAGCTCTTTCTTCGCCAGCTTTTCGTGCGGCGTATGCGCGACATGAATCGAGCCTGGCCCCAGCAGCACCGGTTCGCCCCACTCGCTGAGCCAGGGCGCGTCGGTGGTGAAGGCCGCGATCATCGTGGGCAGTCCCACGACCGGATGGAAACGCTTGAACGGAATCTCCAACGGAAACTCGATCGTCGCCAGGCCTTCGACGGCCTGCTCCAGCGCGTGGCGGATCGGCTCGGCCGGACCCACGAGGCGAACGAGCAGATGCGCCTCCGCTTCGTCGGCGATCACGTTGGTCGCGCGGCCTCCGGTGATCGTGCCGATGTTCAGCGTGCCCGGTCCGACGTCGGGCGTGACGGGCAGCGGCAGCGCCAGCACCCGCTCGAGCGCATGGACGAGTTTGTGGGTCGCGCTCTCCCCCAGCTCCGGATACGCGGAGTGCGCCATCTTGCCCGCGGCGCGAATGCGAACGCGGAGCGCGCCCTTCGACGCCAAAGCGACGCGGTTGTCGGTCGGCTCCCCGTTGATGAGGAAGCGGCTGCCTCGCGGATGCTGATTCGCCACCTTCGCGCCGGCCGAATCGCGCTCCTCGCCGACGACGAAGAGCAGGCCGACGCGGACGCCGCTGTCGCGCAGGCGCTCGGCGGCGGCGATCTGCGCGGCGATGATGCCCTTGGCGTCGCACGATCCGCGCCCGTGAATGAACGCGTCGTCCTCGCTGGACGGGATGAACGGCGGCACGGTGTCCATGTGCGTGGAAAAAACTACGTCGGGCGACTCGCCCGACACGCCGGCGAACACGTTGAAACGCGCGCTGGTGGAACGGCTCTCGGTGGGCTGCTCCACGTGCATTTTCTCGACCGCGAAGCCGCGCCCCGCCAGGAACTCCGCCAGAAACGCGCCCACCGCGCCCTCGTTGTAGGTGATGGACTCGATGTCCACAAGGCGCCGCGTGAGCTGGATGGGATCGAGCTCCATAGAAGCTTCAGGATACCCGACGCCCCTGGCGTCGCCGCCTCGTAAAATCAGAGTCGATGAAGCAATCGCACCTCGGTACAGCCATCTTGCGCACGGTGGACGATCTGCGCGGACCAGCAGGTCATCTTGAAGCACTGCTGAACCCCGGCGAGCCCGATGCGCCATACGCAGCGCTGGTCTGCCATCCGCATCCGCTGGGAGGCGGCACTCTGCACAACAAAGTCGTGTACCACGCCATGAAAGCTCTGCAGAGCCTCGGCCTGCCAGTGCTGCGCTTCAACTTTCGCGGCACGGAGCTGAGCGAGGGCACGCACGACGAAGGCCGCGGCGAGCAGGACGACGTGCGCGCGGCGCTTGACTGGCTCGAGCGCGAATTCCATCGACCGATTCTCGTGGCAGGCTTTTCGTTCGGCGCGTACGTAAGTCTGCGCGCCTGTTGCGGCGACACAGAACGTGTACCCGGGCTCATTGCGCTGGGATTGCCAGTCGAGGCGGAGGGGCGTGGCTACGATTACGATTTCCTCCGCCACTGCCCGCAGCCCAGGCTCTTCATCAGTGGCACGCGCGACCCGTTTGGGCCGAAGGCCGCGGTGGAAGCTGTCGTGGCCCAGGCAGCGGAGCCGAAGCAGCTTGTCTGGATTCAGGACGCCGATCACTTCTTTACACCGCTTTCAGCGACCGGCGATCCGCACACGCGACCTGCAGGGAGTAAATTGGATGAGGTGCGTGAAGCCATCCGCACCTGGACGATGCAGTGGTTTCCGCCCCAGGTCAATTGATCAATCCGCTCGAAAATCAGCAAATCGCAGCGCGGGATATCTTCGAGACTGCCCTGCGCGAGTGCGATATTCCTCGCGCCTTCGACCGGCATTTGCACTTCGAAGGCCGATCGCTGGTGCGGCATCCATCGCCGCGGCTGCCGGAAATCACCCAGCCGCTGGAAAAGTTCAAAGAGTTCTACATCGTCTCGTTCGGCAAGGCCGGACTCACCATGCTCGACGCGCTGCTGGAGCGGCTGCCGGCGAAATCGCACGTCAAGGGTGTTTGCTCCGCTCCGCAGATTCCCAAAAAACGCAACTGGCACATCCGGTACTTTGAGGGCGGCCATCCGTTGCCCAATGAGGACTCCTTTGGCGCGGCCCGCGCCGCCCTCGCGCTGCTGAAGCACGCGAAAAAGGACACGTTCATCTTCTTCCTCATCAGTGGCGGCGGATCGGCGATGCTGGAGCTGCCGCGCGATAAGAACATCACCCTCGACGATACGATTGCGTTTTACGAGACGCTCGTCGCCAGCGGAGCGACGATCACCGAAGTCAACACAGTTCGCAAGTATTTCTCGTCGGTGAAGGGCGGGCGGCTGGCGATGGCCGCGCCCGAGGCGGAAAAGCTATCGTTGCTGCTGGCCGATGTGCCCCTGAAGGATCTGGCCGCGGTCGCGTCGTCGCCCACGCTGCCTGACGCATCGACTCCCGACGACTGCATGCAGGTGCTGGAACGGTTTCACCTCCTCGAGAGATTCCCCCCGTCGGTGCGCGAATACTTCACCCATTTGCCGGAGCACCTGGCCGAGCCCGCGCAGAGCGGCCAGAAGAAAGGCGACGACGTCTCGCACACGTTCGAGCACGCGCAGTTCGACACGCTCCTTTCCAATCACGACTTCGTGAATGCGGCACGCGACCGGGCGCAGGCGCTCGGCTATCGCGTGGTCATCGACAACAGCTGCGACGACTGGGACTACGCCGAAGCCGCGCGCTATTTGCTCGCGCGCTTTCACGAACTGCGCCGCGAGACGCCCCGCCTCTGCCTCCTCTCGAGCGGCGAAGTCACGGTGCAACTGGGCAAGAATCCCGGATGCGGCGGCCGCAATCAGCAGTTCGCGCTGCTGGCCGCGCTCGATCTGGCGCGCTTCCACGGCGAGCCGCTGGCGGTGCTCAGCGCCGGGTCCGACGGCGTGGACGGCAACAGCCCAGCCGCCGGCGCCGTGGCCGACACCACGACGATCGAGCGCGCGCGCAGCTACAGCTTCGATCCCGAAGCCACGCTGGCCCGCTTCGATGCGTGCACGCTGTTCACCGCACTCGGCGACACGGTCATGACCGGCCCCACGGGGAACAACCTCCGCGACCTGCGCATCCTGATTGCCGGCTAGGTTGCATCAACCCGCCATCCGCCGAGCTCTCGGCGCCGCTCCCTGCATTTTTCCCTGTTCACAACTTATGCACGACGGTATGATTTGCGCTGACGTCCCGGCCTGAAAGGAAGGGTTGCCGATGTCGGATCCCCCGAACGGAAATACACCCCCTGCTGTGGGCACACTGAGTGCTCCGCCTGCCCCGGAAGGCAATGGTCATTCTCCCTCCCCAGTTTTCGCCAATCCGCCTGCGTATCTGAACGATTCTCTGACCGATGCCGAGCGGCTGCTCCGCTTCGCCGCTGAATCGGGTATCGCCGTGGATGATGTGACGCGCGAGCACGTCCTCGAGGCCCGGTCGGCCGCCGGCAACGGATGGAGCGAGGAGACGGCAGCGAATCTCATCACAGCGCTGACGACCCTGGCAGCCCTCGTGAGGCCGGTCAGCGCCGCCAGCCTGAAGTACTGCTACGAAGATCCAGTGCCCACGGTCCGCAACTATTTCACCATGGCAATCTGGCTGGCAGTCTTCATCGTGCCCTTCTCAGTCGCCAGCTTTCTGGTCTCCGCGATCTCCACCACCATGCGCACCGACATCGCCACCGGAGATGCGCTTGCTGTCAAATTGCAGACCGAACTGGGTTATTCGGAGCAAAAGGCCGCAGCCACCGAAGCCCCCCAGCAGCCCTGCACTCCCTTCCCACCTGGGGAGTCGGTGCAGCCTCCGCCGAATATCGACGCCAACGAGGTCGTTACCGAACTTCAGCAATACGCCGCGACCATCCGGTCGATCGATGCGCGGGCACGCCAGCTCAAGTGGCTGGTCCCCAACCGGGAACCGGACCCATGCGGGCGATACCGGAAACTGCCGGAGAAGCTGCATCAGATTTTCCAGCTCCCCGCCGGGCTTCCCAATTTCGCCCAGGCCGCGCAGGACCGCACCACGCTGTACCAGGACATCCGCTATTTCGGTCAGAATCTGCTCGAAGACGAGTCCTTCTTCTACGGCGCGATCACCACCTGCATTCTCCCCGTGCTGTATGCACTGCTGGGCACCTGTGCTTATCTGCTGCGGTCGTTTGAGCAGCAGATGGCGAGCCGTACCTTTATCCCGTCTGAGGCAAATTCAGCGCGATTTCTCATCGCCGGAATTGGAGGCGGCGTCGTCGGCCTCTTCAACAACAACTTCACCATCAGCGCGGGGGCCACGGTCCCACCCCTGGCGCTGGCTTTTCTTGTGGGCTACGCCGTCGATGTTTTCTTCACCTTTCTGGAGGGCTTGTTGCAGACGTTCACCCGCGGCCAGGGCGGCGCGCCGGCTCCTGCCAAAACGAACACCCCCGCGCAGTGAGGCGGAACAGACGTCCCGCGTCAGAAAACCCAGGGCCGGCGAAGGGGGTCCGCGCTGCGCCATCGGCGGCGGTTTCCGATTCCTGTGCCCTGCCCTCTAGAACTTCACCTGCGGCGCGTTCTGCGAAGCGGGGCTGGCGTTGAAATAAGCGTTGTTCACCTGGAATCCAGCGATCCCCGCCCAGATGCTGTTAGGGAACTGGCGGATGAAGGTGTTGTAGTCGCGGATGCCGGCATTGTAGCGCTCACGTGCGACTGTGATGCGGTTCTCCGTGCCTTCGAGCTGATCCTGCAGTTCGAGGAAGTTCTGATTGGCCTTGAGATTGGGATAGTTTTCAGCGACGGCAAGCAGGCGCCCGAGGGCTCCATCGAGATGTCCGTTGGCGGTAATTGCCGACTGCGGATCGTGCGCGGCCAGCAGCTCCGAGCGAGCCTTGTCGACATCGGCAAACACCGATTCCTCATGCTGCGCGGCGCCCTTCACCGTGGCCACGAGGTTGGGGATCAGGTCGGCGCGGCGCTGCAGCTGCGTCTGTACGTTCGACCACAGCTCCTGCACGCCTTCCTGTTTGGACACCATCTGATTCTTCGCGCTTACATAGCTGCCGAACACCATCAGGGCCGCCAGCACAAGAAGCACTACCACGCCTACCGCGATCCAAAGCCCACGACGCATCATCTTGCTGTTCTCCTCGCAAAACCTATGCTGTTACGCAAACCGCCGGCCCTGTGTTCCTGCCGGTTGATGAGACGAGGCTTACCAGCTTCCACCGGCGCCGCCGCCGTCGGATCCGCCACCGCCAAACCCGCCAAATCCACTGCCGCCGTCGCCTCCGCCGCCTCCGCCGAAGTCGCCACCGCCTCCACCACCGCCCCATCCGCCACCGCCCCAGCGGCCGCCTCCGCCGAAGAACATGCCCAGCAGGAAACCCAGCAGCCCCGAGCCTCCGGCCCAGATGAGAAAGATGACGACGAGGACCAGGAAGACGATGCCGCCGATCACCTGTCCTGCGGAAGCGTGCGGCCGCTGCTGGGTCGCGCCCCAGCGGGTAAGCGGTGTGAGCTGCACGCCGGCATCCTGCGCGATGATCTGCGAAATCTCGTCGGAGGCCAGCGTCATCGCGCCGTCGAAGTCGTCGGCGCGCAGCATCGGGACCATCTGGCGGCCGATGTCGCCCACTTTGCCGTCGGGCAGAATGCCCTCGAGGCCGCGCCCGGTAAGGATGAAGCGATGCCGGTCCTGGATGGAGACGAGGATGATGACGCCGCGATCCGTCGACCTGGCGCCGACGCCCCAGGCGTCTTCGAGCTCAACGGCGTACTGGTTCGGATCCTCGCCGTTCAGGTTGTTGACGGTAACGATCGCCATCTGCGCGTGGGCTTCATGATCCACTTCACCGCAAAGGTGGTTGAGCTGGCTGATGGCCGCGGGCGACATCACGTGAGCATCGTCGCTCACGTAATCCGTCGGCCTGGGCAGGTCCTTTACCGCCTGCGCGCCCGCCGGAACCCCGGCGCACACCGTGAGCAGGATCCATCCGGCGATTGTGGCTCTCGATCGGAGCATTGCTTTCATTGTAGCTGCGGGGCGGAAACAACCCCACTCGAGCGGCACGAGCCGGGATCGAGCACCCGGCAGAACGACAGCGTGCAGCGGATGGCGGGCAGAGTGCGCGGCGGCAATCAAACCAGGCTGATGGCGCCTACAGCGCCTTTTCCATCGCCAGCGCGTCGATCTTCCCCATGTAATAGCCGGGAATGCGTCCGGTTCTCGCAAAACCGTGACGCTCGTAGAAGGCTTGCGCTGACGCGTTGTCGACGGCCACCTCGAGCACCATGGCGGTGGCGCCTGCGGTGCGCAGCCGCTCGACGACGGCGGCCATCAGGGCGTTGCCCAGCCCCTTGCGGCGAGCATCGGCGCGAATGTCGATGGTGATGAGGCGACCGAGCGTCGCGCCGCGGCGACGATGCGTGCCAGCAATCGCGAAGCCGGTGATCCCAGGACCTTCACCGTCCGCAACCAGGGCAAAGTTGTTCGCGTGCCTGAGGAAATAGAGCATCTCGGCCTTCGACCAGGCGATGCCGGGGGCAAAGCACGCCTGGTCGAGGGTGTAGAGAGCTTCCAGATCATCGGGCCGTGCCGCCCGCAGACGCCACTCCACCGGCTATCTCCGTGCACTGGTGACGCCGCTGCTCCCGCCGCCCGCACTGGCGGATTCGGGCTGGGGCGCCGCAACGACGCCGCTGAAGAACGATGCTGCCATCAGGTGTCCGCTGAGTTCGGTGAAGGAATGCACGGGCCAGCCGACGTTCCACCACTTCCAGGATTTCTGGCTGGGGTCGATGGCGAAGATGACTGTGCTTTGCCCGGAGGTGACGAGCACACGGTTCATCGAGGCGTCCCAGGCGAGGCTGTTGATGTCCGACACGGGAAGCTGCCGCAGCTGCGTCCAGGTGCTGCCGCGGTCGGCGGTGTAGAAGACGCCTTCCCGGCCGGCCGCCCACATGGTGCCGTCAGGAGTGATCGCCAGCGCGCTCACGACGGTGAGGCCGTTGGGCATTGCGACGGTCTGCCAGGTGTCTCCCTTGTCGGGAGAAAACAGCATGCCCTCACGGCGGGCCACGAAAACCGACGAGCCCTCGCCCGCGATCGCGGTGTAGCGATTGCCGTTTTCCACGACGCCAGCCGCGTCGTGGGCGCCCGGCATCTCCCAGGCCTCGCCGTTGTCGGTGCTGATGAAGACTCCCTGGGCGGTCGCGGCGTACCAGGTATCCCCCGCCACCGAGAGTGCGGTGATGCGCCCGTGGATCGCGTGCAGGTCGAGCTTCCTCGGAACCGCCCTTGCCGTCGTGCTGCGATGCGCGGCGCCTGAGGTTGTCGCATGCCCTGCCGCCCTTCTCGATCGGCTGACGACGGGTGGCGGCGGGCGAACAAATCCCGCATCGGCGGCCACCCACTCCGAGCCCGACCAGCGGAAGATACCGTCGCTGGTCCCCGCCATCAGCGTTTCCGCCTCGCTTTGCGCCAGCAGAAAGACGTCAGCGCCCCTGAGGCCTTCGCTCTGCTGCTTCCAGGTCTTGCCGTAGTCGGCGGTGACGAAGACTCCCCCGTAGGTTTTGTCGTTGACGACGCCGACGTAGAGAGTTCCGGGATTCTTCGCGTCGGGCAGCAGCGCGGCGACCTGGCGCTGGGAGAAGCCGGTGTTGGAAGCAATGAACCCAAGTCCGGCGTCCTCGCTGGCCAGCACGCCGCTGCGATCCGTCGCCAGCAGCACGTGCTTTGGATTGCGCGGATCGACGTAGACGTCGTTGATGATCACGTCAGGCCCGGTGGTGCGGGTCCAGTTCGTGCCGCCGTCGGTGGTCTTGTACAGTCCCTCCGTCGTGCCCGCGTAGACCGTGTTGTGGTCCGAGGGATCCATCGTCAGGACCCTCGTCCGCCGCGCGGTAGAGGGAATGCCCTGGATCTTATGGAACAGGTCTCCGGCGGTGTCGCTGCGATAGATGCCGGAGCAGGCGCTCAGGAACATGATGCTCGGGTAGGAGCGGTCGACCACCATGGAGAAGACGTCGGAATCGTCGATGAGGCCGGTGGTCATGCCGCTCCAGTGCGCACCGCCGTCGGTGGTTTTCCAGGGCAAGTGCCAGGTGCCCGCGTAAATCGTATTGGGATCGCCGGGATCGATGGCGATGGACTGGACCTCGTGGATGTCGGGTTCGCTGATCTGACGCCAGTGCGCGCCGCGGTCTTCGGTGCGAAAAACACCCTGGAGAGTGCCGGCAATCAGCACCTCGGGACGCGAAGGCGCCTGGGTGAGCGCCAGCACGGCCTGCCCTTTGATGCCGGGCGACTCGAGCCAGCTGACACCGCGATCGTGGCTGATGTACACGCCTCCGTCGGGACGCGTGACCACGTGGACTCCGGCATAGATCGTGTTCGGATCGGATCGATCGACGACGAGGCTGTCGACGACGAGGTTGTCCTGCGCCGCGAGCTGGGCGATCCGCGACCACGTCGAGCCACCGTCGGTCGAGACGTAGATCCAGCTGTCGGTCGTGCCGAGATAGATGCGCGACGGGTCGCGGGGATCGAAGGCGAAGCGGCGCGCATCGCCGCCGTCGGGTCCGATCGGCAGCCAGGAGGACTTCGCGATTTGAGCCTGGGAAGCCGGCAAACCCGTCAGGAGAGCGGCCAGGAACGCCAAAAACAGAGGAAACTGCTTAATTTTCATAGCTCTCGTTGGTGCGAAAGCGGATCCGGGGAGCAGCGCTCCGGGGACCGGCTATTGACCCATATACTACTGTTTTTTCGGCCGAGTTCGGGGCTTTTGCAAGGCCGGGCGGAATCTGGATTGCCATCCCGGAGGCGGCTCGCTCTCAGCGAAAAACGTTGGCCCCGCCAGGCCTGACCAACCCGCTCCCGTTTGCGTCTATCCTTATGTGAACAGGAGCCGGACCTTGCCCCCAGCCGCCGCTTCCCGCCGATTTCTCAGGATTCTGACCCTCGCGCCGGTCGTGGCGATCGCGTGCCTGAGCGCAGCGCACGCGCAGACCTCTGCCACATCCATGCCGCTCGATGAGGGATTCGGGCCGCTCGACCCGACGCAGCCCTCGATACCGGTCGCCCAGATTATCCAGGAGTTCACGGCGAAGGAGACGCTCTTCCTCCACGCCCTCGACGATTACACCTGGACGCGCGCCGTCAAAGTGCAGACGATGGACGACGACGGCCATCCCAACGGCCAGTACTACCAGGTAGTGGACATCTACTACACGCCGGACGGAAAGCGCAGCGAGCGCGTGACCGACGCGCCCCAGGGCAAGCTGTTCGACACGACCTGCTCCCGCGACATCAACAGCCCAACCGACAACTCCAACAGCTCCGCGGACAACATGCCCGCGTCGGGCAATGCCAGCACCTGCACCGGCGAAATCATGATGTCGGAGAGAGATTTCTCGGATATCGAGGAGCGGCTGCCCTTCGTGCTGACTACGGAGGACGCAGCGCAATACAACATCACCTACCTGGGCCAGCAGAAAGTCGATCAGATCGACACGTGGGTCTTTGACGTAAAGCCGAAAGCGATCCAGAAGAATAAGCGGTATTTCCAGGGAAAGATCTGGGTCGACCAGAAGGAGCACCAGATCGTGGTGACCAACGGGAAAAACGTCCCTGACGATCTGCGGCCTGGCCATGAAGACCTGACGCTGCCGTTCATCACCTACCGGCAGATGGTCGATGGCAAATACTGGTTCCCGGTTTACACGGTGGGCGCGGCCACGCTGCATTTCCAGGGCGGCCACGGCTATCTCAGCGAGAACGCCAACATGCGCGAGACGGTGAAGTACACGAACTATCACCAGTTCCGCACCAGCATCCGCGTGCTCTATAACGGGCAGGACATTACGAACAACGGTCAGCCTGCGCAACCCAACGGTCAGCAACCGAGCGGCCAGCAGCAGCCGGCCCAGACGCCGGCGAAGCCCCAGTAAGACGAAGCCGCAAGACGGCCGAATAACCCCCACCGGGGAGAAGCTGCGATCAGATGCGCCAGTAGTCCGGCCGCCACTGGCGGATGCGCTCCTTGATCTGGCGGCGGGTGAGAT
Source organism: Acidobacteriaceae bacterium (assembly GCA_035503555.1). Lineage (GTDB taxonomy): Bacteria > Acidobacteriota > Terriglobia > Terriglobales > Acidobacteriaceae > Palsa-343. Next base: position 10,965 of record DATJTG010000207.1, read on the forward strand.
TCTCCGCGAGCGCCTGGCGGGCCAGCGCGACCACTTCTTCATCGGAAGCAAACCGCAGGGCGATGAGCTGGCCTTCGGTGAGGCGCAGGATTTGCGGGTACCAGTCCGCAGGCGCCAGGGCCTGCAGGCGGAGGCGCTCCTCCAGGCGAATCACGCGATCCTGCACCTTGAGCGGATACGTCCGGAGGCGCAGCCACAGGGCCACGACGGTCAGCGAGAGAACGAGCACCCAGACGTTCTCAAAATCGCGGACCTTCACCAGGCTGACAATGGCCAGGGCGAGGTTGACGACAATCGCGAACGCGAGCAGTCCGTGATAAAGAGGGTCGAATCGCGCGTGATTCGCAAGGCTTTGCGGCGAATGTTGGCTCATGGGAGGGCTGACCGGATTGTGCAGGCCGGACCCGAGCGTGTCAACCCGAACGAATGCCCGCCGGGGCGGGTGCCACGCGGGCGGTGTCCCCTGTTCCCTGCCCCATTTCTCCTTTGGCCAGCGGGTTTTCCCCGTCCGATTAAACCGGTTGGCTCCGCCCGCCGCACCATTTACCATAGAGGCTACGACCCCACCGGAATCCGCCACCCTTTCGTCAGGCGATCCGCACTTTCCCGGAGGAATCTCCTTGCCAGCATCAGAACGTTTTCTCTTCACTTCGGAGTCCGTCACCGAAGGCCATCCCGATAAGATCGCGGATCAGGTTTCGGACGCGATTCTGGACGCCTGCCTTGAGCAGGATCCGTACAGCCGGGTCGCCTGCGAGACGCTGACCGCGACCGGCCTCGTGGTCATCGCCGGTGAGATCACCACCAGCGCCTACGTCGACTTCCAGTCGCTGGTGCGCGGGGTGGTCGCTTCGATCGGCTACGACAACGCAACGTATGGCTTCGACTCGAACACCTGCGCGGTGATCTCGTCGATCAACAAACAGTCGGGCGACATCGCCATGGGCGTGGACACCGGCGGCGCCGGTGATCAGGGCATGATGTTCGGCTACGCGACGAACGAGACGCCGGAGCTGATGCCGACGCCGATCTCGCTGGCCCACAAGCTCACCCACAAGCTGTCCGAAGTGCGCAAGTCCGGCAAGCTGGCGTGGCTGCGTCCCGACGGCAAGAGCCAGGTGACCGTCGAGTACGACGCGAAGCACAAGCCGGTGCGCATCGACGCCGTTGTTATCTCCACGCAGCACGCAGAAACCGTCAGCAACGAAGAGCTGCGCGCCTCAATCCTGAAGCATGTGATTCAGGCCGTGCTGCCCGCGCACCTGCTCGACGAGAACACCAAGTACCACATCAATCCCACGGGGCGCTTCGTCATTGGCGGACCCATGGGCGACACCGGCCTGACCGGCCGCAAGATCATCGTCGACACCTACGGCGGCATGGGCCGTCACGGCGGCGGCGCGTTCTCGGGCAAGGATCCGACAAAGGTGGACCGCTCGGCCGCGTACCTCGCTCGCTACATCGCCAAGAACATCGTGGCCGCCGGCCTGGCCGACCGCTGCGAAGTCCAGCTCGCCTACGCCATCGGCGTCGCGGAGCCGGTGAGCGTTCTGGTGGACACCTTCGGGACCAGCAAGCTCGATGAGACCGAGCTGGTGGCCCTGGTTCGCAAGAACTTCTCGCTCACGCCGAAGGGCATCATCGAAAGCCTGAAGCTGCGTCGACCGATCTACCGGAAGACCGCGGCGTACGGCCACTTCGGCCGCGTCAACGAAGCCGACTTCACCTGGGAAGCGACCGACAAGGCCGCGACCCTGCGGGAACAGGCCGGGCTGAAGAAGGAAGCCCTGGCGGCGAAGTAACGCGAGTCAGCAAGGAAGGCGAAGGGCAGGCTGAGAAGCCTGCCCTTTGTGTTTGGAAGGGCTCCGCTATCATCGTCTGTCATGAAGCGGACACTTATCCGGCTGCTGGTGCTTATAACTCCTGCGCTCTTCCCCCTTGCGGCGCAATCCATGCATCCTACGGCCGATCGCATCCTGATCCTCAAGTCTGCGCACACCATGGAACTGCTTAGCCATGGCAGGGTGCTGAAGACCTACAAAGTCGCGCTGGGCGATCCGCATGGGAACAAAGTCCGGGCGGGCGATAAAAAAACGCCGGAGGGGGTGTATTCGGTCGACGGGAAGAATCCGCGGAGCCTGTTTCATCGCGCGCTGCATCTGTCATATCCCAATGCGGCGGATCGCGAGCGCGCGCGGAAGCTTGGCGTCAGCCCCGGCGGCGACATCGAGATCCATGGCCTGGCGGCGCAGTACGCGTGGCTCGGGCGCACGCAGAGCATGACCGACTGGACGACGGGATGCATTGCGGTCAGCAATCCCGAGATCGATGAGATTTGGAAAATGGTCGCGGTCGGAACGCCGGTCGAGATCCGGCCGTGAATTACTGCGGCGTGCCCCGCCGCTCAGCGCGCGCCCGAGAAAACCGCCCTTTATACGGCTGACGGATGAACAAATCCCACAGCATGACGGGAATCGACAGGCAGCCCGCCAGCGCAGCAATCGGACCCACGCCGGTGATGGCCGAATCGGAGAGCAGCACCGGGAGCAGGACCATCACGATCCCGAGGCTGATCCCGGCGGAGCGCGTCAGCAGCGTCCCGGCCATCCATCGCCGCCCGAACCACAGCACCAAAGCGCTGAGCACCAGATCAGGCCAGAACATCGCCCGCACGCGCAGGCCCGCATCGAGCAGCGCGAGCGCCAGAACGATGGGCAGCAGCCCGTAGCCGAACTGCTCCAGAACGGAGCTCTCGCCTTTGGCCTTGCCGTCTCGAGGCGCTGGAAGAACCGCCGCCTCCTCCGGCGCATCGTCCGCGCTATCGTGCCAGCGCGCTGCGCACGCATTGCATCGCCAACTGGTGCCGCCATGCGGCAGAGGAAGCGACAGCATCGTGACCGACACAAGCGCGGCACCCCGCGACGCGCCTTCGTAGGTGATATCGATCGACCCGCAGGCCGGGCATTTCGGCTGCTCGAAGTTCTTCTGGCTGTCGAAGGCAACGGTCTCGGGAATCGGCTGCCCCAGAACTTCTTCCGCCGCTGCCTGGTCGCCTGATTCCACCTGGAGGCGCACACCGCCGAGCAGATTGGAGTACTGCCACTCCATGCGCGCGATGTTCTCGTCGCGGATCCACGCGGCAATCCCCGCCGACTCGAGCAGGGATTTGGCGACGATGGCCTCAGAGAGATCGCGGTAGCGGCGCACCGTGACGAACGTGCCGCTCTGGCCCTCAGCGTCCTCCATGGTTGGGAATCGTACCAGAGCCGCGCCGGACGTGGGCTATCATAGTCCGTTTCCGGAAAGGCTCCTCCATGCGCCGCCTGGTTTTGTCTGCCCTGCTGGTTTCACTGTTGGCCGTTCCCGCTCTCGCGCAGTCCACACAGCCGCAAACTCCGCAGGAGGCGCTGGAGCGGCTCTTCACCGGCGGCCCGGTGCAGGCCGCATGGTTCGACGCAGGGTTTCTGGCGCAGATTCCGGTGGCGCAGGTGCAGCAGATCATCGATCAGTGCACGGCGCAGGGCGGCAAATTCCAGCGCGTCACCGGCAGCGGTCACGAGTTCACGGTCTTCCTTCAGAAGGCGAGCCTCCCTTCAAAGGCGTATCTCAACGCGCAGGGGCAATTCACAGGCCTCTGGTTCGGCGCCGAACAGCCCTGGTACGCATCGTTCGACGACAGCCTCAGGCCCTTGAGCGATCTCCCCGGAAAAGTGGGGCTGCTGGTGCTGGAGGACGGCAAGGTGCGGGGCTCGCTCCATCCCGATCAGGCTCTGGCCGTCGGCTCGGCATTCAAGCTCGCCGTGCTCACCGCACTCAGCCAGGAGATTGCCGCCGGCCGGCACCGCTGGGACGAAGTGGTTCCACTCAACCCGGCGTGGAAGACCTTGCCTTCGGGAGTGATCCGCGCCTGGCCCGACAACACGCCAATCACCCTGGCGACCTACGCCAACCAGATGATCTCCATCAGCGACAACACTGCCGCCGACGCGCTGCTCGCGATCGCCGGGCGCGCGCAGGTGGAGGCGGTATCGCCACGCAACACGCCGTTTCTTTCGACGCGCGAGGCCTTCATTCTGAAGGATCCGAAGAACATGACGCTGCTGGCGCAGTGGCGCGCCGCCGATGCGGGCGGCAAACGCGCGCTGCTGCCGGAGATCGACAGGCTGCCGCTGCCGGATCCGTCGATCTTTGACGGAGGGCCGTCGGCAACCGACGTGGAGTGGTTCTTTACCCCGGCGGAGCTGTGCGGCCTGATCGATCGCGTGCGCGATCTCGGGGCTATGCAGATCAATCCTGGGGTCGCCGAGAAAAAGGACTGGAAGCAGATTGCTTACAAGGGCGGCTCGGAGCCGGGCGTGCTGAATCTGACGACGGCGCTCACCGGCAAAAACGGCCATCGCTACTGCGTGACGGCGACGTGGAACAACGGCGGAGTGCTCGACGAGAACCACTTCTTCTCGCTCTACGGCGGGGTGCTGGCCGCACTGGCAGCGGAGGAATCGAAGTAGCGAAAGACGCTTGAGTGTCTACGGCTGGCCGAGGCTCTGGTAGAGGATCATGCAGCCGACGACGATGAGGAAGAGGTACGACAGCCGATTGGCCACCCAGACCGCGCTGCGCGCCGTGCCGCCGAAACTCAGCAGATCGTACCAGTCGATCAGCCACGCCTTCACGAATCCCGACAAAAGAAAGCTGGGCAACAGCAGCACCACAAACGTGGCGAGCACCGGGAAAGCTCCGCCCTGCTGCAGGCCGGTCCAGCCGGGAAAGAGCCGGACGCAGAGCCACAGCGGCAGCCATCCCAGATGCTGAAAGACAGTAGACATGCCTTCAGGAAAATGCAGCGACCAGTTCAGTCCCGCGTAAATGCCGTAAGCCAGCGGATAACCCATGCCCGTCGTAATCAGATTGAGGCCGGCTACGGCAATGAGCGTGCGGCGCCAGCGTGCCTGCAGATGGCGCTTGAGATAGACAGTCTCAATTGCGATCACGGGGATCAGAAAGAGCAGGATTTCCGGATACCGCACCGGCATCATGGGGATGCCTGCATCCGCGCGGGCCGGGGGTGCGAAGAAAATGAGAAAAGCGGCGACGAGCAGACTACCAGAGAGCGAATGCCGGGCTTTTCGCATGGCGCGAATATACCATCCGCTACCGGACCACGAATGACCCATTGGTGCATCCTTTAGTGTCCCGCGGCTTTCCGGGGCGGGATGGCGTGTAGAATCCCTCGGGGGAGGGCTCCCGCCGTGAAACGCACCGCTCTATGGGTAGCCGTGACTGTGACAATTTGCTCGCCGTTGCTTTCGGCGCAGACCATGCTGATGGACAGCGGCGCGGTAGTCCTGCCTAAACGAACGGGCCGCCGATTGCGATCATGAAAGCCGGCACGAAGCTTGCGAGGACAACAACCGATGGGCCCTTCCTTCGGTCGAAGGCCAGGCCGATGAGAGCGAGAAGCACCGAAACGCCAAGTACAGACAATCCGGCTTGTGTCGCCAGGATCAGGGCGGGAGGTAGCGGCAAGCGACTCGGCGGAGCATAGCCCATTTCGCCGCCGATCATAGTGCAGGCAAGAACCCCAAAGAACGCAAGAGTTTCAAGGAAAACAGCAAGCAGGCCGAAACGAAATCGCCGCCAATCGCGGAGCGACGGATATGCGTCGAAAACCGCCTCTTTCAGGTCGTACATGACAAGCATCCCGCGTGGACAGCTTTCTGCACCCAATCCTGATCGCTAGCCTCTCAGCGCCGACTTCTGACCCCTAGTCTTTACTGTTCCTCTTCCGGATCTCGATGTTCAGCCGCTTGATTTTCTGGTTGAGCGTCGAGAGCGGGATGCGGAATTGCTCGGCAGCTTCGGTCTGGTTCCAGTTCGAGCGCTCGAGCTTGTCAACGATGATGCGCCGCTCGATGTCTTCCATGATGTCGAAGAGCGATGCGTCCGGGCTGTGCTCGAGCAGGCTGCTCGAATAGCTGGAGCCGGTGAGATGCCCGGGCAGCAGGTCGACGCCGATGGTCGCGCCCGACGAGAGCACCACCCCGCGCTCAATCACGTTTTCGAGTTCGCGCACGTTGCCGGGCCACTCGTAATCCACCAGCGCCCGCATCGCATCGGGCGTGAGCGACCGCGGCGGCAGGCCGTTCTCCTCGGCAAAGCGGCGGAGGAAATGCGCCGCCAGCAAAGGTATATCCTCGCGGCGGCTGCGCAGAGGCGGCAGCTCAATGGCGATCACATTGAGGCGGTAGAAAAGGTCTTCGCGGAACTTGCCTTCGCGCACGGCGGTGCGCAGATCGACGTTGGTGGCGGCGATGATGCGCACGTCCACCTGGATTTCCTGCACGCCGCCGAGGTGCATGAAGCGGCGGTCCTGGAGCACGCGCAGAATCTTCGCCTGGGTGTCCATGCCCATGGTGGCGATCTCGTCGAGGAAGAGGGTGCCGCCGTTGGCGACTTCGAAGAGGCCCTTCTTGGCGGCGATGGCCGAGGTGAACGCGCCCTTCACGTGCCCAAAGAGCGTGGACTCGAGCAGATCGGTAGGCATGGCGCCGGTGTTCACCGGCACGAACGGCTTGTCCTTGCGCGGCGAGTTCGCGTGCAGCGCTTTGGCGATGAGTTCCTTGCCGGTGCCGCTTTCGCCCTGGATCAGCACCGTCGACCGCGTGGGCGCCACCTGCGCGACCAGATCGAAGATGCGCAGCATCACCTCGCTCTTGCCGACGATGTTGGCGAAGCTGTACCGCTGGCGCAGGGCGCGCTTGAGCTGGACGTTTTCTTCTTCGGCGCGGTACCGCGCGATGGCCGCGCGAATGTCGGCCAGCAGCTTTTCATTGTCCCACGGCTTCTGGACGAAGTTCTGCGCGCCGCTGCGGATAGCGTCGACCACATTGCCCACCGTGCCGTAGGCAGTGATCATGATGACCGGCAGCGACGGCTGGCGCTCGCGGATGGAGGCGAGGATCTCGATGCCGTTGCGCCCAGGCAAGGCGAGATCGAGCAGCACGAGATCGAAGGGCTGCTCACCGATGCGCTCGAGGCCGAGCTCGCCATTTTCGGCGGTGTCGATGGCGTAGCCTTCGAGCGCAAGCAGCGTCTCCAGCGACTCGCGGATCGCGGCTTCGTCGTCGATGATCAGAATGCGGGGAGCGTTCTCGCCGGCACCGTGCATATTGGACGGGACCGCAATCGTAGCTTCAGACATGCGCGGGTTTCCTCAGCATAGGAAACTCAAGGTAGAAAGTCGTGCCCTGGCCTACCTGACTTTCCACGTGGATCTTTCCGGAGTGCTCCTGGATGATCCCGTAGGTCACTGCCAGGCCCAGCCCTGTGCCGCGCGGCTGGCCATCCTTCCGCGCAGACTTGGTCGTAAAGAAAGGATCGTAGATGCGCCGCAGATGCTCCGGCGCGATGCCCGATCCATTGTCGGCGATGGAGACGCTCACGTGGCCGTTGACTTCGGTGGCCACCCGCAGCGAGCGCTGCTCGCTGCCGGGCACGGAAACGCCGGCCATCGCGTCCTTCGCATTCAGAAACAGATTCAGAAACACCTGCTGCAGTTTCCCGGCGTTGCCCAGAATCGGCGGCAGCTCGGGCATCAGGCTCATTTCCACGGTGATCTGCGCGGTGCGGAACTGGTGATCGAGCAGCGTGAGCGTTTCGCGGATGATTGCGTTCACGTCGGTCTCGCGATACTCGGTGCCGCTGGTTCGCGAGAAATTCAGCAGGCCGTTGACGATCTCAGAGGCGCGGAAGGTCTGCTGCGTGATTTTTTCGAGCAGCGGGCCGAGGCGGTCGTCGCCGCGCAGCTGGCGCGACAGCATCTGCGTGTACGACGAGATGACGGCCAGCGGCGTGTTCACTTCGTGCGCCACGCCCGCGGCGAGCAAGCCGATGGACGACAGCTTCTCGGCCTGCGCCAGCTGGCCTTCCATGTCTGTCTGGTCGGTGATGTCGTCGATGAGGATGATGCGGCCCAGCGTCTTGAAATCGCGCGAGACCAGCGGCGCGATGGCGATGTTGGCGATGCGGCTCTCTTCGGCGCGCGTCTCGAGCCGGAATTTGTAGAGGTTGTGGACGCCCGGCTGATCCTTCACGCGCTGAAACTCGGTCACCAGATCCGGCGGAAACACCTTCGCCAGCGGCTGCCGCAGGGCTTCCGTACGCGCGATCGCGAACATGACTTCCATCTGCGAGTTCCAGCTCTCGATCTTCTCTTCGGGATCGACGGCCAGAATGCCGACGTTGATCGATTCGACGATGTTCTCGTTGAACTCTTTCAGGCGCTCGTATTCGCTGATCTTCTCTTCGAGGCTGGCGTAGAGGCGGGCGTTCTGGAGCGCGATGCCGATGTAGCCGGCCAGGGACTCGAGCAGTTCCATGTCTTCGCTCGAGAGAAAATCGCCGCCCTCGCGGCGGCCGAGGCCGATCACGGCAATGGTCCGGTCCTGCACCTCCCAGTCCCTCGCGCCGGGCACGCCGACGCGGCAGGGCAGGAAGTAATTCATGTCGAGCAGGGCCACGCTGCTCTGCTGCGGCTCGGTCAGGTGCAGTGCCTGCTGGGGGTTCTCGAGGAACATGTGCGTGCCGGCGCCCGGCGCGTCGAAGTCGAAGAAGCCCATATCCAGATTCGCGCCCGCCGCCGCCGGCAAGCCGCGCTGCGCCGCGAGACGATAAGCGCCCGGCGCGTCCGACAGAAACACCGCGACGCGCTCCACCAGCAGGGTCCGCGGCAGGCGGTCGACGATGGCATGCAGCAGGGCTTCAAGATTGGTAAACGAACTGAGGCCGCGGCCGAAGTCGATCAGCGTCGTGCGGTAGTCATAGCTCTGCCGGTCGAAGACCTTGTCCACCTGGCCCTGAATGGTCTTCTTCAGGGGATCGAAGAGCAGCGCCACCACGATAATGGCCGCCATCAGGCCCCAGACACCGGTATTGGGCAGGCGCGTGTGCACGACTTCCGCCGACACGGCGACCATGGAAAAGTACACACCCACCAGAGTGGCCGTAGCCAGCGTGTACGTCACGCCGCGCTTGAAGATCAGGTCGACATCCATCATGCGGTAGCGCACGATGGCCCAGCTGAACGTGAGGGGCAAAAAGACCAGGCAGATGCTGGCGAGCTTCGTCACCACATCGGGCATGGGCAAGTCGGCCATGTACGGGATGGCGTAAAGCAGCGTGAAGGGACCGACGGCCAGCACCGTGCCCCAGGTGAGCCACTTGAGCTGCTGGCGCTGCAGCGGCGCGGTCGCGCCCTGGAATTGCGAGTAGAAGACCCCCGCGGCCAGCACGTAGAAGAGCGCCTCGTATCCGGTGGACACCTGGTCGAGCCTGTGCCGCAGCAGCTCCGTTGCCTGCCACTGGGTTTGCGCAACAATTTGAATGCCGACCAGCGCCGCTCCGGGCAGATAGGTGAGCGGGACCAGCCAGCGCCGGGCGCGGCTGCTGTCGCGAGCGAAAGCCTGCGCGAAATGGAGGAAGAGCGCCGGCTGCAGCGCCGCTGCGCCGATTCCGCCCCAGTACACGATCCAGTCGAACTCATTGAACTTGCCGGTGTAGAAAAAGGCGTACAGGACGAACGACGCCAGACAGAAGAGATAGAAATGCGTGGAATGCGGCGCCGTCCAGCGTCGCAGCAGCACGTAGAGACCGATGCCCAGATAGACCAGCGCGATGAACCGGAAACCCTGGTTGATGCTGCGGTCCTGTGCGTCGAGCACGACCTGAACATCGAGCAGCCGGTAGCCGTGGCGCTCAATGGTGTAGTGGATCGTGTTGAAGGGAGCGGTCCGCCACATCTGTTCCACCACGGAGGCTACACGCGGCGTCGGCACATGATTGGCGGCCACCAGCAGATCGCCGGTTTTTACGCCAGCCTTTTCACCCGGGCTGTTGTCGGGAACCCGCTGCGCGATCAGGCCGCCCTGGCCCTCGGACCACACAATCCCATCGGTCGGGACCTGGAAGCGATTCTCCTGGGTTAGGTTGAACCCCGCGCACACCACGGCCGCGCCCGTGAGCAGCGCCAGCAAGGTGGCGGTAATGCGGGTTGGAAGGGTCCTTTCCATCGAATTGAATCGCGGGCGAATCCCGAGGAGGCTGAGGACCGTCGATGGCTATCGCCGGGGGCCCGGAATTCCATCCAGGTGGCCATGGTGCAAATGGCTTGCCAAGGCGCATCCGATTTCCCGTATTTCTTTGGTGCGCTCCAGGCGACACAAACTGAAGGAGATAGGCAGGAAGCAAAAAGCCTGTCCGCGCAACCGCTCCGATCTAACGAAAGCGGCGCTCCGGTTTTCCGTCAGAATCTATGAAAAATCATAGACGTTGAGGAATCGAGGCTTGCGCTTTTAGACGGAACAGCGGCTTAATGGTGATCGCTCTCGCCCCTGCGCGTTGCCCACAAAATACCGCTGATGAAAATGACCGCGAATCCACCGACGACCAATAGTGCCACAGGCGTTCTCCTTGCTGGGAAACTTGAGACGTCGTCAACAAGAATACCGCGCCGGGACTCACCACGTCTTGCAAACAGGTTTGAGACGGCGCCAGGGTAGTCGGAGGGGGTGAGATCCGGGCGTACAGTAGACCTCGGACCCATGACCCTCACTTTGGCTCTTTTGCTTGCGTGGTTCTGCGCGGCGCCAATCGCCGCTCAAACTCCCCCGGAGACCACCCCCGCCCCACCGTCCGTCGATCAGGGAGTCGGCGCTCTGCGATCCGGCCAGCCGGCCCACGCGCTGGCGATCTTCCAGCAGATTCTGGCTGCCGACCCCAACAACGCTGTCGCTGACCTCTACGCCGCGACCGCCGCACTGGAAGAGTTCAACGGGCCGCTGGCCGTGCAGTACGCGGAAAATGCCCGGCAGATCGATCCGCAGAGCTGGAAGATCCACACGACCCTGGTGGCCGCCTACGCGGCAGCCGGCATGAAGCAGCAGCGTGACGACGAGCGCGCGCGGCTCGCCAGGCTCCACTCGAGTGGCGCACCGGATGCCCGCAAGGCCAACGGATTCCTGCTCGAAATGTTTAAGGTCGGATCGCTCGAGGTCAACGCGATCCAGTATTTCGAGCCGTTGGGCCGGTTCCACACGTACTACCGCTTCGTTGCCCGCGATCCCTCGACGAAGGCGAGCCGCGAGATCGACGTCCAGAGCAACGACTTCGACGAGCGATCGTGGG
>DATJTG010000208.1:0-35732 GCA_035503555.1 Acidobacteriaceae bacterium
CGAAAACTATCGCGCCGGCCAAACCGGCCTGCTGCGCCTCTCGTGGGATAACGGCGACCGCACGGTGCTGGTCAACTCCGAGCTGGGCGGCATCACGCTGGGCTGGAACCTGGTGCACACCGCGCAGGACGAGCTGTTCGCCGCGATCGAGGGCACGGCGTTCCACACGCGCATCATCCTCGAGCGCATGGCCGAGTTCGGCGTGCCGGTGGATCGCGTGATCAACGGCGGCGGCATTCCGCAGAACAACCCGGTGCTCAATCAGGTCTACGCGAACGTGCTGGGCAAGCCGGTGCTCGTCCCCGACGGCATTCCCACCAGCCTCGGCTCTGGAATCTTCGCGCTGGTCGCGGCGGGGGCGTATCCCTCCATCGAGAAGGCCCAGGCCGCCTGCTGCCTGCCGTTCAAAACCATCGAGCCGCAGCCGGAAGCGCACGCTGTCTACAACAAGCTCTACACGCTCTATCGCCAGGTGTACTTCGCGCTCGGCACGCGGAATGCCCAGCCCTTCGCTCTGGGTGACGTGCTGCCGGAATTGCAGAAGATCGCGGCGGGACGGGGTTGAGGCGCGGAACCCATCGCAAGCCAGATCGCTCGTTGATAGCGGCGCTGGTGATGAAAATCACATCCCGCCGCTGTATGGCCTTCGTAGCCTGAGTCTAGAATTGGACTTACGACTGCTTCGCCTGGGAGCTTCCCGCCGCTATGACCTCCGCCATCCTGCAATTGTTCAGCGATCGGGCAGGGCATCTTCGCGGCAAAATTGCGGGCATCTACGCCATCCTCGTTCTCTTCAACGCCGGAGCCTGGCTCTGGGCGGTCGCCGCTTTCCATCGTTTCCCCGTCCTGCTGGGCACGGCGTTTCTGGCGTACAGCTTCGGGCTGCGCCACGCCGTCGATGCCGACCACATTGCCGCTATTGATAACGTCACCCGCAAGCTGATGCAGGAGGGCAAGCGGCCCGTCGCCGTCGGCTTCCTCTTCTCGCTCGGCCACTCCACCATCGTGGTCGCGGGTTCTCTGCTCATCGCCGTCGCCGCTCTCGGCCTCCAGCAGCGCCTCGATCACTTTCGCTCCATCGGCGGCGTCATCGGCACGCTCGTCTCGGCCGTTTTTCTGCTGGCGATCGCAGGAGTGAACCTGATCGTCCTGCGCTCCGTCTACCACACGTTTAAGAGCGTGCGCCGCGGCGAGCCCTACGTCGACGAGGACCTCGACCTGCTGCTCGCGAATCGCGGATTCCTCGCGCGCATCTTCCGTCCCATCTTCGCCATGATCCGCCGCAGCTGGCACATGTATCCGCTCGGCGTGCTCTTCGGCCTCGGCTTCGACACGGCCACGGAGATCGGCCTCCTCGGCATCTCGGCCGCGGAAGCCTCGCGCGGCCTGCCCATCATCTCCATCCTCGTGTTCCCGGTGCTCTTCGCCGCCGGCATGTCGCTCGTCGATACCACCGACAACATCCTGATGCTCGGCGCGTACGGCTGGGCCTATGTGAAGCCGATCCGCAAGCTCTACTACAACCTGACGATCACATCGGTTTCGGTCGTCGTAGCGCTGGTGGTGGGCGGCATTGAGGCGCTCGGCCTGCTCGGCGGGCAGCTTCATTTGCAGGGATCGTTCTGGGCGCTGGTCGATCGCCTCAACTCCAACTTCGGCATCCTCGGCTACTGCATCGTGGGCCTCTTCGCGCTGAGCTGGATCGTTTCCATCGCGATCTACAAGGTGCGCGGCTTCGAGGACCTGGAGCTCTCGCCCGAAGCATAATTCCCTTGTCAATGATCCGTTGTCAGTGATCCAGGACCCCTGATCCCTGTACCCTGCTGTCATGCTGCACATTGGCATCGTTGCCTGCTCCTTTGAGGGCGCGGGTCTCTGCTACCGCACCATCTGCCTCGAAGCCGACGCGCTGCTCGGCAAGCACGAGCATCCGCACATCACGCTCGATAACCACTCGCTCGGCGAGTACCAGCCGCACATCGCCGCGGGCGATTGGGAACAGGTCGGCGCGCTCATGCTCGATTCGGCCGAGCGCCTGGCGCGGGCCGGCGCCAACTTCCTCATCTGCCCCGACAACACCATCCACCAGGCGATGCCGTTTGTCGCGCCAAAGTCGCCGCTGCCATGGCTGCACATCGCCGGCGTCGTCGCCGATGAGGCTCTCGCCCGCGGCTTCCGGCGCATCGGCATCCTCGGCACGCGCTGGCTCGTGCTCAGCGAGGTCTATCCCCTCAAGCTGGCGCAGCGCGGGCTTGCCTGGATGCGCCCCAGCGACAACGAGCGCGAAGAAATCAACCGCATCATCATGGACGAGCTGGTGCGCGGCATCCGCTCGCCCGAAGGCATTGCGTTCCACCAGCAGACCATCGCCCGCATGAAGGCCGATGGCTGCGATGCGGTCGTCCTCGGCTGCACCGAAATTCCGCTTATCATGAGCGATGCAAATTCCCCGCTGCCCACGCTGGACTCCACCCGCCTGCTGGCGCGCGCCGCGCTGCGCCGCGCAATTGACATCTGACAGGCGCGCGCTTACCTTCGGCTCTGGCTTAAGAATCCTCGCATCGGGAGTTCCCGCCATGCTGCGCCGTTTCGTCGTTCTGCCGCTGCTTCTTGTGCCCGCACTCATCGCCGCCGCGCAATCCGCGCCGGATGCGCCGCCGCCGGGCCAGCTCGATCCCACCCGCGCCATCGCGAGCCCGCAGCTTTTCTCGTCGTTTCACCAGCCGCTGGCCGAGCAGTACATCTGGACGAACGATCCGGCGCACCAGACGCACCAGCAGGCAGAAGCGCCGCGCTGGTTTCGTGCGCATTTCCGCGTCGACAGCGTTCCCGCGGTGGCCACCCTCTACATCGCGGGCCCGCGCAACGCAGAGGCGTATATCAATGGGGAGCGCGCCGGCCGCTTCGCCGCCGATCCTAATTCGCGGCTCGACGAGCACGTCTTCTATGCCGAGGTGCATGCCTTGCTGCATGCGGGCGACAACGTCATCGCCCTGCAGGCCGATCACGCCGATCATCTGGTGGTGAAGCTCATGCCGGCGACGCTCGGCGAGATCGCGCCCTCTGCGCTCATCAGCGGCCCCGGCTGGAAAGCCACCACGCAGCCGGCGAGCGGGTGGGAAGCAGCCAGCTTTGACGACGGCGCCTGGCCTGCCGCGCAGGAGCAGGGCGGCATCGAGAGCAACATCGACTTCTTCCAGTGGAACAGCGACGCCGGCCTCTATAACTGGCCGGGCTACGAAGGCGCCTCGCCGTTCCTGGCGCACGCGTACTGGCCCGCCGTGAAAGTGATCGACGCGTACGCAGGGGAGGGCAGCTTCCAAAACGTCGACGCGCTCACCCAGGCGAACCCCGATCCGCAGCAGGAGTTCTCGCTCGAAATGCAGCTCGACATCACCGGCGAGTACACGCCTTACGTCACCCTCGACTTCGGGCGCGAAGTCACGGGCCGCGTGCAGATCGTTTCCGACAGCGATGCCCCGGCGATGGTCTCCATTGCCTACGGCGAATCGCTCGGCGAGTTGCAGAACGAGCCCTACCTCGGCGACGACGCGGTGATGATCAACGCGCATTCGAGCGCGGTCGGGCCGAAGTCGGCCTTCCGCTACGCGCGCATTCGTTTCCTCGCCGCGCCGCACTTCCGGGCGAAGGCGATCCGGCTCGAAGACATCTACTATCCGGTCCACTACCTCGGCTCCTTCGATTCATCCGACGAGCTGCTGAACCGCATCTGGGAGACGGGCGTCTACACCTCGCACCTCTGCATGCAGGACGACATCTGGGACGCGCCCAAGCGTGATCGCGGCCGCTGGATGGGCGATACCGACGTGAGCGGCCGCGTAATCGATGCCGTCTTCGCCGATCGGTTTCTGGTTGAAGATACGCTCACGCGCCTCATCGGCACGGTGCCGATCGAGAACCACGTCAACGGCATCCCGGGCTACTCGTCGTACTGGTTCACCGAGCTCGCCGATTTCGTGCGCCACACCGGGCAGACCGATTACGTGAGGAAGGAACACGAAGAGCTGCTGCACTTGCTGGCCTTCATGGACAAGGATTTCGACGCGCAAAACAACTTCATCAACCACACCAGGGAGTGGCCCTACGTCGACTGGGCTCTGGGCCTCGACGGCGATACGCCGGAGACGCGCAGGGCCACGCCGCTCGAGTACATTCGCGCCTACCGCGAGGCGGCCTGGCTGCTGCGGCAGATCGGCGATGCGCAAAATGCCGATCGCTGGGAGCAGCGCGCCGCCGCGCTCGCAAAGACCAGCCAGGACACGGCGTTCTCCGATGGCAGCTTCGGTCCGCGCTGGCAGACGAACTCGATGGCCGTCCTCGCCGGCGTCGCCACGCCCGGCCAGTATGGATCGATCTGGAGCAATGTGCTGCAACATGTAGGCGAGAAGACCTACCGGCCCGATGTCGTGAGCCCCTACTACGGCTCCTACGTGCTGGATGCCATGGCCGAAACCGGCCACCGCGACGCGGCGCTCGCGTGGATTCGCGAGTTCTGGGGCGGCATGATTGCCGAGGGCGCGACCAGCTTCTGGGAAGCGTACGATCCCGCCTGGCCGAAAGACGATCCGCACGTCGATCTCCAGGCCGACGACACTGCGGGCTACCGCATCTCGCTCGCGCATGGGTGGTCGAGCGGGCCGTCGTACTGGCTCATGGAGCAGGTGCTCGGCATCCAGCCCACGGGTCCCGGCTTTTCGCAGACGACCATTCGGCCGGATCTGCTCGGTCTCACGTGGGCACGGGGCGCCGAGCCAACGCCCCACGGACTGCTCTCCGTGAGCCTGAGCCACAAGCACGACGAGCACAGCCTGCATCTGGTCGTCGATCTGCCGGCGGGCATCGACGCGACCGTGCTGTATCCAGCGGCGCCAGGCGCGGGCCGCGTCACCGTCAACGGCTCTGTCGCGACAACAACTCCCGCGGAGAATGGCGCGCGTGCGGCCATCGAGCTGAAGCAGGGCGGCCACTACGAAATCCACGCGGAATAAGGATCGCGCGTGCGCCTCTGCTGACCGCTGTCGGCGGTTCGCTGTCCGCTGTCCGCTGACCGCTAACTGCTGACCGCTAACCGCTGGTTTCCTCACATCCCCGGGTGCGTCACCTCGTTCGCATGCGGCACCAGGCGCGCGTAAACGGACTGCGGCAGATTCGTGTGCCAGTGTCCTGTGGCGCGCGCGATGAGCACCGATCCGAAGAAGATGAGGGCCATCATGGCGGCCACAGTCTGCGGTCTCGCCACTCGGCGCCGCCACCGCTCTGCCGTGCTGATCTTTGCCGGCGGCAGAGCGAACTGCAGAGCATTCTCCACCGGGCACGAGGCCACGCAGGCCATGCACGCGCTGCACTCCACCGAGCGGATCTGCACCAGTTGGTCGACTTTCAGATGCGCAGGGCAGGCCTTCGCGCACTTCCCGCAGTCAATGCAGGCTGATGCGTCGCGCCGGATTTTCATCGGACTGAGCAGCGATACGAGGCCCATCAGGGCTCCGTAGGGGCACAGATAGCGGCACCAGAAATTCTGGATCGCCACCGAGAGCGCACCCAGCACGATGAGCACCACGATTCCGGTCACGCTCATGTTCCGGAAAAAGTTCAGCATCTTGACGTCGGCCACCACGCCGTAAGGAGACGTCATGAAATCGGCCAGGCCGGCCGCCGACATGGCCGCGATCACGAAAACGAAGAATCCCAGCAAAATGTATTTGAGGCCTCGCAGCGGAACGTCGAGCCAGCGCGGAACGGTCACGTTGAAGCCGAAAAATTTGCGGCCGAATTTCCAGAGATATTCCGACAGCGTGCCCACTGGGCAGAGCCAGGCGCAGAAGGCCTTCTTGAGCGCGACGCTGATCAGCAGGAACGCCACGAGCAGGAACATCGCGGCCGGATGAATGGCCGGCACGTGCCCGGTCACGAGCAGATACTTCAGGTTCATCAGGCCCGCGATGGGCAGCCAGCCTTCGACGCCGGCAGGCCGGCTTACGGCGAGACCCTGGCCGCCCCTCTCAAACCAGCGCACCCAGAGGAAGAATTGCAGGCCGATCCAGGCGTTCAGGGCGATCAACGCCGCCTGGGTGGCTCGCCGGATCCGCTGCGAGACGTCGGGCGCCGATCGCCGCACCAGCTTCTTTTTGGGCCGCGGGGTTTTTGCTGCGGCTTCTGTCCGCGCGGCTGCGTCGGCCTCGGCCATGGGTGTGCTCATCTCCGCCGCTCCTCGTTTCTCCTGAGGCTAGCGGCCGGGACCGTTCCGGCTCAGTGACGAATGTCACGCCGAACTCGGGCGGATCCCGCAGGTCATGTAAAATCAGAGGTAACGCGTCCCGGCGGACTTCCCGACATCCCTGCACAGTTCAGGTGAATAACCGCGAAGATCCCGGACGCTCCGCGCCCCGACAACTGGCGCACCAACAGGATTCCTGAGGAGCATCACCATGGCGAAGATTGCCAAGACAGCCGACCGCAAGAAGATGATGGACACCACCAAGAGCACCGACTGCCCCAAGTGCTCCAAGCCCACGCGCATTGTGAAGCGGGTGAAGGACCGCGAGCGCGGCGTGGCCGGCGGCGTCTACATCTCCTGCTCGGCCTGCGACTTTTACGAGAAGCTGTAGTCCGGCTGCGGATTCGCCGGCCGCGATGGCGCTGCCGCCTGTCTGTTCAGATCGCCTGAGTTTCGCCTAGAGCCGCTCGGCGGCCGACATGGCTTCCGCGTCGCCGAGAATCGCATTTTCGCCCAGCGCCAGCAGCAGGATGACCGCGAGCGCGGCCAGCGGCACCGCAAAGCCCATCCGCAGCGACCCCAGACTGCTGGAAAACAGGCCCGTGAGCCACGGCAGCACGGCTCCCCCGCTGGCGCAGGTGGCGAATACCCACCCTGTGTTCCGGTGATCGGATAGCCGCGCCAGCATGCGCGACACTCCGATGGGGAAGACCGGACCGAAGCCGAGGCCCGCCACCACCACGGCTGCGATGACCGTAATCGTGGTATGCGGCAGCAGCAGCAGCGTCACCGCGGTGACGGAGATGGCCAGGCTCGGCACCAGAACCGCCCGTTCGGGCATGCGCCGCAGCGCTACCGATCCCACCCCCCGCCCGGTCAGCAGCGCCAGCCAGAAAATCGAGACCATCATGCTCGAATCGCGGAAGTTCAGGCCGCTGAATCGGTTCGTATACGTTGCCACCCACCCGCTGACCGCGTTCTCCACGCCGACATAGAGAAACAGCATCACCGCGAAGAAGATCAGCACCGGGCCGTCCGACGCCAGCGAGAGCTTCGTGGCCCTCATCTCGCCAGGCACTTCCCGCAGCGGCAGGAAGAGGACGAACATCACACAGGCCACCCCCGCGACACAGGCGAGAAAAATGGGCAGGTTGGCCGCCGGCGCTGCAAAGGCGATCAGCCAGGGGCAGCCGACGGCTCCGATCCCCCACCACAGGTTCACCACAGAAAGCCGCTGCGCCCGCAGCTCTTTATTCGCACTCCCGACCAGCAGATTCGTGGCCGTGACCGACAATCCAATGCCGAAGCCAATCAGCAGGAAGGAGCCGAGCGCGAGGGCGTGACCTGTGGAAGGCGATACAGCGCGGCCGGCGACCACCAGCAGCAGCACGCCCACCGTCAGCAGCGCGTAGCCCCGGGGCAGGCTCCAGCGCATGCGGCGCGGCGCCATGATGGCCGCAATGGTCGAGGCTGCGAACTCTGCGGCGAAAAATGCGCCCGACTGAACGTCGCGCAGCCCCCACTTCGCCGCCAGCAGCGGCAGCATCGGCCCGGGCAGGACGGTCACAATCCCGCACACCACAAATCCAAAGCACAGCAGTCCGAAGCGTGGGTCCCGGGTCCGTGAGGGTGGCATGGGTGTCGGTTCCTGTCCTTTACGACTTCTTCTTCATTCGACTGGGATTCGGCGGCATCGTCGATTCCCTGATGATCAGCTCCGGAACGATCGGCACTTCGTCTGGAAACTCTTTCGGGCCGCGAATTCGTTCCAGCAGAATACGCGCCGCGGTGTTGCCCATACTGTTCAGAGGCTGGCGGATCGTGGTCAGGCTGGGCGCGTGATACGCCGCCCCCTGGATATCGTCGAACCCGACGACGGAAACATCGTCGGGAACCCGCAGCCCGTGATCGCGGAAGGCCCGGATTGCGCCGATGGCCGCGATGTCGTTGTAGGATACCAGCGCGGTAAACGGCTTCTTCTGCGCGAGCAGGCGGCCGGGCACCGGATAGCCCAGCTCCGGCGACGACAGATTCTGCTCCAGCTGTACCACCAGCTCCGGCTGAATCTCCAGGCCGAGATCCCTGGCCACGGCCATCAGGCTCCGCCAGCGATCGTCGGAATCGGAGCTGAACGTCTGGCCGCGCATAAATGCGATCTGCCGGTGGCCCAGCTGCCACAGATGACGCAGGGTGTGCTCGGCGGCCCGCCGGTGGTCGAGCAGGATGCGGGTTACGCCCGGCAGAGGTTTGTGCCCCGCCACCGCTACCACCGGCAGCGGCAGGCTATGCTGCAGCGCCGTGTCGATCGCGATGAACCCTTCCACCGAGCGGTCCATCAGCAGGCCGGGGTACTCCTCAATCAGGTCGGCCTTGCGGCGATGGCTGGCCGTCAGATAGAAGTATCCCTCTTCGATCAGGACCTCCTCGATGCCGTTCATCACCAGCACGGAGTAGCCGTCGCTCAGCTCGGGGACCAGAACGCCGATGGAGAAGCTTTGCCGGCGCCGCAGCGACCGCGCAAAGAAGCTCGGCCGATACTCGAACTTCTTCGCCGCCGCGATCACGCGGTCCCGCGTCTCCTGCGGAATTGACCGCACCCCGGGCGCATTGTTCAGCACCAGAGAAATCGTCGCCGGCGAAAGGTCGAGATAGTCCCCCAGCGTCCGCAAACTGATGGGGCGGGGCGGCAAATACGGATTCTTCGCCTCCTTCCCCGGCTCCGGCGGGGGGGTGGGCGACCGCTTCGCCCCGTCTTTCCTGCGTTCGGCCATGGTCCTCTTTTAACGGTCCGTGGGAGAGATCTGCAACCTACAAAGGTACTCCTAAAAAGCGCATTTCCAGCGCATTTCACGCAGCCGGCGGCGCTTCGGGTTATCCTTGTTACAACCCCTGCCTGAAGCGCGATTCACCCTCTTCCGCCGGGGCTCGGGTCATCCCCGTGATCAACCGCGACGAAAAACTCCCCGCTTACCGCCTCGCCTTCTTTCAGTACCTGATCGCGGGCGTGCTGGCCGTGCTCGTTTTCGGACTGTGGCGCCTCCAGGTGGTGGGCGGCCAGAACTACCACGCGCTCGCCGAGGCCAACCGCATCCGCAAGGTGCCCATCCTCGCCCCGCGCGGCAAAATCTTCGACCGCGAAAACCGGCTCATCGTCGACAATTACCCCTCGGTCTCCTGCTTCCTCGTCCGCGAGCAGGACCACGACGTCACCCCCGATTTGCCGCTGATCGCGCGCGGCCTCCACATGACCGTCGATCAGATCGACGCCATTCTGCAGAAATATCGCGCCGCGCCCCGCTATCAGCCACTGCCGCTCAAGCAGGACATCACCCCGGACGAAGTCGAGTTCATCGAGGCGCACAAGGACGAACTGCCCGAACTGGACACCATCCAGGAACAGCGCCGGCTTTATCCCCGCGACGGCTTCGCAGCCCACGTGATCGGATACGTCGGCGAAGTGAGCGAGGAGATGCTCGAAAACGACGCGCGCTATGCGCTCTACGCGCCCGGCGACGTCGTCGGCATGGCTGGTGTCGAAGCGACCTATGACGGGATTCTGCGCGGCGTGGACGGCTCCCAGGATGTGGCCGTCGACAGCCATGGGCGCGAAGTGGGCCGCCTCGGCATCGAGCCCGCCAAACCCGGCCAGGACCTGCGCCTCACCATCGATCTCGACATCCAGCGCGCCGCCGAAAACGCCATGGGCAACCACAACGGCGCGGTGATCGCGATGGATCCCCACACCGGCGAAATTCTCGCCATGGTCAGCCGGCCCATCTTCGACCCCAATGAATTTTCGGTGCGCATCAGCCGCGACGAGTGGAACAAGCTCATCACCGATCCCGCGCACCCGCTGATGAACAAAGCCATCCAGGCCCAGCTCGCGCCGGGATCGACCTTCAAGGTCATCATGTCGTACGCCGGCCTCGAGGAAAACGTCGCCCAGAACTTCAGGATCGACTGCCAGGGCGGCGCCAACCTCTTCGGACACTTCTACGCCTGCGATAAGCACCACGGCGAAGTGGACATCGAGCACGGCATTGCGTGGTCGTGCGACACATACTTTTACAATCTCGCAGTCAGGCTCGGCATCGACACCATCGCCAAATACGCACACGCCGTCGGCATCGGCGTGAAGACCGGCGTCGATCTGCCCAATGAAGCCTCAGGGACCATGCCTTCCACCGAGTGGAAGCTGCGCACCTTCCACGAGAAGTGGTATGCGGGTGAAGTGGTCTCCGTGGGCATCGGCCAGGGCGCCGTGACCGTCACACCGATCCAGCTGGCCCGCGCTCTCGGCGGTCTCGCCTCAGGAGGCGTGCTCCGGCGTCCCCACGTGGTCTTTCCCAGCGAGCTCAGCTCTGACATGCTGCAGGCGGTCCATGATGAGTATCCAGGCTCCGGCGACGCAACCGTTCCGCTTTCGCCGGCGAACTGGGAAATCATCACCGATGGCATGTGGAACGCGGTGAACGGGCCCGGGGGTACGGCCTTCGCTTCGCACCTTACCGGCATCGACTTCGCCGGCAAAACCGGCACCGCCGAGGTGGTGAACCACAGCGCCGGCGTCAAAAGCCTGGGCTCCGGCAACGAGCGCGCCAACGCGTGGTTCGTGGGCATCGCGCCGCGCCGCAACCCCGACATCATCGTGGTGGTCCTGAACGAGCATGGCGGATGGGGCGCCGAAGCCGCTGCTCCGATCGCCGCGCGCGTCATCGAGGCCTACGTCGACAAGCAGCGCCGCCTGAACCACAATCTCGTCGCCCAGGATCAGAAGAAGGTTGAGGTCGGCGCGCTCTGGTCCGATCCCGCCGCGCCCGACGCGCATGGCGGCAGGCCGCTGCCGGCATCGCTCACCGGAAAGAATCCCGGCCCGGAAGTGGCATCCATTCGCGGCGGACATTTTTCCGTGCCTGTGTCATCGTCGGATATTGCTACGTCGAAGCCAGCGCCCGCACCAGCGCTTCCACCAAGCCGCTGAGGTCGTGCGGATCGGCCTCCGCCGCCGGCTCCCACCCATGCTCGCGCAGCGTCGCGCTCGTGATGGGGCCAATGGAAATGGCCTTCATCGTCGCGGGCCTCGTCGCGCCCGCCTCGCGCAGGAGAGCCAGAAAATTTGTAACTGTGGATGAGCTGGTAAAGGTCGCGGCATCGGGCACGCGCCCGCCAGCAGTAAAAATCGTGCGGATCGCGGTTACAGATTCCCTGGGAATCACCGTCCGATAGGCATCCACCACGTCGACCGTTGCGCCCTGCGTCCGCAGCGCGTCGGGAATCACATCCCGCGCCACCGCCGCACGCGCCAGCAGCACGCGCTGATTCCGTGTTCGCTCGCCCAGCGCCTCCAGCAGCGACTCCGCCACATATTCGCGCGGCGTAACCGTCACCTGGACACCCGCGTCCCGCAGCGCCTGCTCCGTCGCCGAGCCGACGGCGGCAACCTGCAAATGCGCCGCTCCGCCCGCGTCCACATCCAGCGCCGCCCATCGTTCCCGGAGCGCCTGCGCGCCGTTCGCGCTGGTCACAATCAGCCACTGATACTGCGACATATTGCGGAGAGCCGCATCGAGCGCCGCGTACGACTCCGGCGGCACGATCTCAATCGCTGGAATCTCGAGGACGTTCGCCCCCCGAGCACGCAGCTCCTCGCTCAGCCGCCCCGCCTGGCGCCGCGCCCGCGTCACCAGAATCGTGCGGCCCGCGAGCGGAAGCCCGCTCACGCCGCGCCGGTCCCGCTCGGAGCTTTCGCCGGCGCCGAAGAGCCCAGCAGTTCCATCGCGCCCTGCTCCCACAGCCGCGCCGCCACCGTGCGCCCCAGCGCCGCCGCGTCGCCCTGCTGGCGATCCATCGCGACGCGCAGCACCTGGCTGCCATCCGGCGAAGCGACCGCGCCCACGATGCTGTAACCCGCGTCGCCCGGGAAGCAGTGAATTCCAATCGGAACCTGGCAGCCGCCGCCCAGCGCCGCCAGCGCCGTGCGTTCCGCGGTGACCGCGTAGCGCGTCGGTTCGTGATCCAGAGAGTACAGCGCCTCGAGCACGCGCTCGTCGCCCGCGCGCGCCTCGATGCCCAGCGCGCCCTGGCCCGCAGCCGGGCAAAGCACCAGCGGAGAAAAGCATTCGCGCCGGTGCTGCGTCAGTCCCAGCCGCTCCAGACCCGCCGATGCCAGAATGATCGCATCCACCTGCCCCTCGACCAGCTTGCGCAACCGCGTATCGACGTTGCCGCGAAATTCCAGGCACTCCACGTCGGGCCGTGCCGCCCGCAATTGCGCCTGCCGCCGCAGGCTGCTCGTCCCAATGCGCGCCTTGTGCGGCAGCGCCTCGAAACTCTCATGCCGCACCGAAACGAACGCATCCCTCGGATCCACGCGCTCGGGAATCGCTGCAATGGTGAACGGCTTCGCCAGTTCGGTCGGCAGATCCTTCAGGCTGTGCACGGCGAGATCGATGCGGCCGTCGAAAAGCGCCTCCTCAATCTCCTTCGTGAACATCCCCTTGCCGTCACGCGTCGCATCGCCGACCTCGGCGAACGGCACGTGCTGCATCGCGTCGCCGAGCGTTTTGATGATCTCGATCGTGACCTCATGCCCCTCGTCGCGCAGCCGGCCGGCGATATGGTTGGCCTGCCACAGAGCGAGCTGCGATCCGCGCGAGCCAATGCGGAGTACGGAGCGGTCGGCAGTCGGTGGTCGGCGTTCAGAGCTGGACGAAGTCATGGGGAGCGAGAGTAGTTTACTCGGAACCTTTGGAGCGGTCGGCTGGATCGCTTCCCGGATCGCTTTGCTTCGAAGCTTCCGGTTCCCCCTTCGCTTCCGCCGCATCTTTGCCGAACATACCGCGAATCGTCTCCAGCGCCGCCGCGTCGCCGTCGCGCGCCGCGCTCTTCATGGCCTGCAGCGGCAGGTGCAGAAACTTCGCCATCAGCCCGCGCGTCAGCGACTCCACCGCCGCCTGCTGGTCGGGGCTGAGCGACTGCAGCAGCTTCTGCTGCCGGTGCAGCTCGGCCTGGCGCAGCTCTTCCGCCGTGCCCTGCACTTCCACGATCGCCGGTGCGATATCGAGAGTCCGGATCCGCCGCCGGAACCGCTCCGCTTCTTCCGCGATAATCGCTTCGGCGCGCTCGGCCTCGCGGCCGCGGTCCACCAGGTTCGACACCGCCACCGACTGCAGATCGTCGATGTCGTACAGGAAGATGCCTTCCAGCCGGTTGATCTGCGGATCCACGTCGCGCGGTACCGCGATGTCGATCAGAAACACCGGGCGGTTCTTCCGCTTATGCAGAATCTGCTGCGCCTGCTCCATACCAAAGATTTGCTCCGACGAGCCGGTCGACGTGATGATGATGTCGGCCTCGTGCGCCCGTGCATGCAGATCTTCGAATCGGATCGCCTGGCCGAGGAACTGCTCCGCGAGCCGCACCGCGCGATCGAACGTGCGGTTGGCCACCATCATCGAGTCCGCGCCGTGCTGCATCAGGTGCCGCGCCGCCAGCTCGCTCATCTTGCCGGCGCCCACCACCAGCACCCGTTTGCCGTCGAGCGAGCCGAAGATGCGCCGCGCCAGATCCACCGCTACCGACGCAATCGACACCGACGACGAGCCGATCTCCGTCTCCGTGCGCACGCGCTTGGCGGCCGTGAATGCGCCCTGCAGCAGCTTGTCGAGCGCGCCTTTCACCGCGCCGATCTCGCGCGCCACGCTCCACGACTGCTTCACCTGGCCCAGAATCTGCGCTTCGCCCACCACCATCGAATCCAGGCTCGACGCCACGCGGAACATGTGACGCACCGCTTCTTCGTCCTGATAGCGGTAGAGGTGCGGCTCCAGCATGCTGCGGTCGAGCGAGAAATGCTTCGCCAGGAAGCCCGGCAACTGCGGCTCGAGGCCGTTGTGCGAAACCACCAGCTCCACGCGATTGCAGGTGGAGAGGATCATCGCTTCCTTCACGCCCGGCTCATCGAGCAGGGCCCGTGTCGCGTCCGGCAGCGTCTCCTTCGCAAAGGCCAGCCGCTCGCGCAGCTCGACCGGGGCCGTCTTGTGATTCAGTCCTGTGACAAGGAATCTCATTTCAGACCGAACCTGTGCGCGGAGTCGTGGATACCGCTCAGAGAATTCGCCGCCCACACGCAGAGCATCACGACGAAGACTCCCGACGTGAGCCACGCCGCGCGGCGTCCGCGCAGGCCGGCGCTCCGCCGGATGAAGAGGATGGCGACGTAGAGTCCCCACATCACGAACGACAACAAAATCTTAGGATCGCCGAAGTAGCTGATCCCCACCTTTTCCTGTGCGATCAGCGACCCGGCCGCCAGGCCCACCGTCATGCAGCAGAAGCCCAGCATCAGCGTGCTGCTGGTGATCTGGTCCATCGTGGCCAGCGGCGGCAACCAGGTCAGAAATCCCCTCGGCCGGGTTTTCGGACGCGGAGTCACCCCTGCCTTCGCCCAGTCCTTAGTCTTCAGCCGCTTCTCCTGGATCAGGTAGAGGAAGCTCGACAGCATGGCGAACAGCAGCGCCGCATACGCTGCCAGCAGCATGGCCACGTGGAACGCGATCCATCCATTGCGCACCAGCGGCGAGCTGAACGTGTACCGGTCCGGGCCGATCGCCGGAATCAGGGTGAGGAGGAACGCCAGGGGGAGGGCGAACAGTCCGAACGAAATCGTTCGGTAAATGAAGAAAATAAAGAGGAAAACAGCGACAATGGCCAGCGCAAGAGTGGAGATGATTTCGTCGGCCATCACCGGAATCAGGTGGTGCGCCGCCGCCAGCATTTCCACCGATGCCACCAGGTGGAAGAACCAGGCTCCCAGCGCAACCGGCAGGCAGAATCGATGGCCCCGCGGGCGGTTTCCGAGCACAGCGGGGATCGCCAGAACGGTGGCGACCCCGTACAACGCTGCCGCAACTCGAAGCCAAAGCACAAACATAGTCGGTCTGGGGGAGGCCGCGATCCGAGGCGAACTCAACCGGGGGCAAGAAAAGTATAAATGTCCCGGATCGCTGCTTCCGGACCTCATTATCCGAACCGCAACTCCCGAAGGATGTGAGAAATGTCACACCTCTCGGGTCACGCCGCAGGGTCGCAATCCCTTGTCCCGGACCCACGGCCCGATCGGCTCCCCGTCAGCCTGATCTAAAAGATGCTCGTCAGGACCGTTTAGAACTGCAGATCGTTCTGGAGCCGCCCCGGGAACAGCGGCTGGGGCGTTCCCGCTCCGAAATCCACCTGGCTGGCCAGCATGTGGTTGAGCAGCTTCGCGTTGTTCGACTCCACCTTCCAGAGCACGATGTGGTTGTCGACCGCAACCGCCATGTGCGCGACCGTCTGCAGCTGTTCGGCAGGCTGCAGGTCGGTCTTCGCCACCGGCTGTCCCTGCGCCGCCATAAAGTGCACCCGATAGCCCTGGATCAGATACACGCTCTCGGCGCCTACCGGCATCATGCCCAGCACCGTCGTCCCTCCGGTCACCAGCGGCTTCAGCAGGGCGTCCATCGCTTTTCTGCTCTTCAGCACTTTCGGGGGAAGGCACGCAGGTGCCACGTCGAACATGGTCAGAATGCCCCACACCGTTCCGTGACTCCCCTGCGCCACTTTGCCGACCGAAAGGAGCACCTTGCCGCAGGCGCCGGGCTGGGTGGTGTCGGAGTTCTCGTCCGAATCGGCGCCGAAGCGCGAATTGCTCGTGGCATCGGCCAGGGATTTGGCGTCCATGGGCTGCAGATCGGCCGCATAGCTGAACGTCAGGTGCACATCCGCATCTTTGAGCACCTGCATCGCCGGACTCTGCGCCGCGGGAGCCGGAGTCTGGGCAAAAGATGCCGCCGCGATCGCCGCCATCAGGCAAGGAGCCAACCAACCTCTCATGCTCGCCAGCCTACCACTGCGTCGTGCCTCCGCGCTGCGGCTGAATCGGATGGCAAAACAGAAGACAGGACCAGGCCCGAGGAACCGCTGATGATGCGGCAGAGCAAAGTCGCCCGTCGGTGCGCCGCAGCCCGGAAAACGCTTGCCCCGGAGGATGCAGCAGGAGTGCGGAGGCCCCGGCGTTCGCCCCTCTGACCTGTGCCCTCGCCACCGACCCATGGAGTATTCTATTGGCCCCATACAAAGAGGCTCGCCATGAAAGACTTTGTGCTCCTCGTTCAGGTGGTGGCTTGGCCGATTTTGATCGCTGCGGCGCTCATCGTATTTCATAATCCTCTCGTCGAATTTCTCCGCGATCTCGGCAAGCGCGCCTCGAAGATTTCCGCCTTCCACGTTGAGATCGAGTTGCATCCGCTCGCTGAAGCCCCCGTGGCTACCCTCTCCGCCGATATCCAGGCCCTGCAGCCAGCCGAGTCCTTCAGCAGCAACATGACGGCCTTGCTCGAACAGATCCGCTCTGACAGGCCCGTCGACTATGCGGTCATCGACCTCGGCGACGGCGACCGCTGGCTCACTTCCCGAATTTTCCTCTTCTCCATCCTGCTCTCTCGCATGCGGGGCCTCCGCAGCTTTGTCTTTGTCGCCAACGGCCAGGACCAGTCCAGGCGCTTCATCGGTACCGCCGATCCTAAGGCCGTCCGCTGGTCCATCGCGCGGCAATGCCCTTGGCTCGAACTGGCCTACGCGGACGCCTACAACGCGGCCCTCGCTACCCTGCTTCCGGGAAGTCCGGCCATCGTTTCCTCCAACGGCGCGCTTGATTCCTGGCCCGCAACCCAGCTCGTTCAAAACTTCCTGAGAAACATCCAGGCTCCGGTCCCCCCGGATGCAACCTGGATCGACCTCTCCAGCTCTCCTCCCAAATACGAGCACGCACGGTGGATCGGAGCCTCTGACGCCGAATCGATGTTCGCAACGGTGTTCGAGCGTTCGTGGGTGGTTAGCTCGTCTGACAAGCCGAAGGCCGACGTTCTGACCGCCGTGTTTCGCTCCAGCGGACGGTTCGTCGCGCTCGTCGAGCCCGACCGGCGCTTTCTCCAGCTCGTCGATCGATACGCCCAGCTTGATCAGGAGGCGCGCCAGCGTTGACCTCCGCGCGCGCCCGAGCGGCGCGACGCGCCGGGACGAGAGTCCTCCGCCTACTGAGCCGCGCTCACCGCCCAGACCTCAACCTCCCGATCCTCCGCCCTCTCGGCATCTGTCGTCTTTCCGCCCGTGTGGCGTGGCCCCGTGCTCTCCACCATCACCGCCAGCGGAGATACCACGCGAGGGTAGCGGGAAATCAGCTGCTGCATCGTCCACACCGCCCTTACCTTGGCCAGGCCCTCGTTGGTCCCAAACTGCACCAGAACGGCCCGGCGCAACTCCTGCTCATCCGCCGACCCCAGCAGCAACAGCATGGCCGGGCGCTTCTGCGGCGCCTCGCCCAGCTTCGCCGCGATGGAGCTCAACTCCGCATCGGTCGCCGCATTCTCCGCGACGCCACTGCCTGAAACAAAGGGTCCAACGCTCCCCAGCGGCTGCGCCTTCATGGCTCCGGCGAACACCGTCACGTCTACCCCGCATTCCTGCGAACAGCCTCCGGCCGGCTTGGCACTGGCACCACCACCGTCTCGCCTTCCAAACAGGCTGAGATCCGGATTGATGGATATCTCCTTTACCAGCGCTCCGGTGACTTCCTTCGCGCCGAACAGACTCAGCATGCCCAGTGCAGCGCCGGCGACCTTAGCTCGATGGCCTCGCTTCAAACACAAAATGCACGCGACCGGAAGGCCGATTCCCACGCAAACCAGGAGCCCGAGGAGCAAAGCCCAGGCCTTTCCGTCAAGCTGGATGGCCTGCGCCGGAGCTTCGGATTCGGTCTTCGTTGAGCTGCCGCCATCGGGCACGGCGCCGGGAGCGGGCTGTCCCGAACCTCCCCGCACGCCGTCCGGTGAATGCGGTAAGGCCGCGGTTGACTGCGTTTCGGGATTGACTGACTTGCTGGTCCGCTCAAACGGCGCAGCGATCAAACCCAGCAGCAGCGCGGTCGCAAAGAAGCCGATGGCAACCTGCAGAGGGAGCACCGGGGATGAGCGTGGCCCTCGATCGCGCTCCTGTGGGGATGGCCTGGGTTCCGAAATTCCGGGCGTGCCTGCTTCGCTCATCGATCCACTCGCTTTCACGACGCGCGCGTCGAGCCCCTCCGGATAGCGCCCGCCGGCACATCGCGGCTGACATCATAGCGCGTTCCACAAGCCGCAGTGCAAAATCTCCGCTGCGGGAGACCCCGCTGCGCGTTCCCTTGTATCCTTAACCTTTCCCGTGCCGGACGCCGTCACCGACTCCCAAACTCCCCTCATGCGCCAGTACCTGGCCGCCAAGCGCCAGCACCCCGACGCGCTGCTCTTCTTTCGTCTCGGCGACTTCTACGAGCTGTTTTTCGACGACGCGAAGACGGCTTCCCGCGAGCTGCAGCTCACCCTCACGGCGCGTGACAAGGAGCGCAACACGCCCATGTGTGGGGTTCCATGGCACGCCGCGGAGACCTACATCGCCCGCCTGCTGCGCAAGGGCTATCGGATCGCCATCTGCGAGCAGATGGAGGACCCGAAGCTCGCCAAAAAGATTGTCCGCCGCGAAGTGACGCGGGTTCTTACCCCCGGCACTGCGCTCGACCCGTCGCTCGCCGCCGAGCAGAGCAATTACCTCGCCGCCGTCCATGTCGCCAACGATGCGGCTGGCCTCGCGTATCTCGACCTCTCGACCGGCGATTTCCGCGCCACGGAGTTTTCCGGCTCCGGTTCTTCGGGTCCCGCCGCTGCCGCGCAGTGCCTGGACGAGCTGCTGCGCCTCGCGCCCAGCGAACTCATCTTTCCCGCCGCGCGCGGCCCGCTTGGCCCGCAAACCGATACTGCGGCGCTCCAATCGCTGCTGGCGCAGGTGCGCACCCGCACCCCAGTCGACGACTGGGTTTTCTCCGCCGACTTTGCCGTGCCGCTGCTTGAACGGCAGCTCGGCAGCCGCGGACTCGAAGGCTTCGGCCTCGCCGGCCACGCTGCCGCCGCCATCGCTGCCGGAGCCATCGTTCACTACGTGCGCACGACGCAGCAAACCGACGCTGCCCACGTCGACTCGCTCCGCTTCTATGCCCGTGCCGAGTGCCTCCACCTCGATCAGGTGACCGCGCGCAATCTCGAGCTGGTCGAGCCGCTCTTCTTCGACGCCGGCCCCGAGACCACGCTCTTCCGCACCCTCGATGCCGGCTGCACGCCCATGGGCAAGCGCCTGTTGCGCGCCACGCTGCTGCGTCCCGGCATCGATGCCGCCGCGCTCAACGCCCGCTTCGATGCCGTCGATGTCACGCGCTCCGATCTCATCCGCCGCGAAGAGCTGCGCCGCGCGCTTTCCGGCATCCTTGATCTGGACCGTCTCCTCGCCCGCATCTCCCTCGACAGCGCCGGCCCCCGGGACCTGCTCGCGCTCGCCGCGTCGCTCCGGCATCTGCCCGCAGTGAAAGACCTGGCTGCCGCGCTCGCGCCATCGGCGGCTGCGGCGTCGTTCTGGTCCACGACAGCGACGACCCTCGACACCCTCGACGATCTCTGCTCCGCCATCGCGACCACGCTTGTTCCCGAACCGCCCCTCACGCTCGCCGAAGGCGGCGTGATCGCCCCAGGACAGGACGCCGAGCTCGACGACCTGCGCTCCATCGGCTCCAGCGGCCGCGCTTCCATCGCCGCCATCGAAGAGCGCGAACGCCGCCGCACCGGCATCGGCTCGCTCAAAGTCCGTTTCAACTCCGTCTTCGGCTATTACATCGAGATCACGAAGGCCAATCTGGCCAGCGTTCCCGCCGATTACGAGCGCAAGCAGACCCTCGTGAACGCCGAGCGCTTCACCACCCCCGAGCTGAAGGAGTACGAAACGAAAGTCCTGACCGCGCAGGAGCGCTCGGTTGAGATCGAGAAGCGCATCTTCTCCGCGCTGCGCGCCCGCGTGGTCGAACACGCCTCGCGCATCCGCCGCACCAGCGCCGCCGTTGCGGAGGTTGACCTGGTCGCCTGCTTCGCGCATCTCGCCGCGCTCCGCGGATACACCCGCCCCCGCATCGACGCCGCGCCCATCCTCGAAATCGCCAACGGCCGCCATCCCGTGATCGAGCGCCTCATGGACGAGGCCGGCGAGTCCCGTTTCGTCCCCAACGATTTGTTCCTCGACGCGAGCGAAACCACGTCGCAGCCCAACCTGCTGCTCATCACCGGGCCGAACATGGGCGGCAAATCCACGTACCTGCGGCAGGCCGCCCTTCTGGTCATCATGGCCCAGGCCGGAAGCTTTGTCCCCGCCGATCGCATGACCTGGGGGCTGGTCGATCGCGTCTACACCCGCATCGGGGCCAGCGACAATCTCGCCCGCGGCCGCTCCACCTTCATGGTGGAAATGACCGAGACGGCCACCATCCTGAACACGGCCACCCCGCAGTCCCTCATCCTGCTCGACGAGATGGGCCGCGGCACCTCGACCTTCGACGGACTTTCGCTCGCCTGGGCCACCCTCGAGTACATCCAGCGCCACATCGGCGCGCGCACGCTCTTTGCCACCCACTACCACGAGCTCACCATGCTGGCCGACGAGTTTCCGCGTCTGAAAAACCTGCACGTATCTGTGAACGAAAGCCCCCATGGCATCGTTTTTTTGCATCGGATAGAGCAGGGGCCCGCGAACCGGAGTTATGGAATCGACGTGGCGCGGCTGGCCGGACTGCCGCCGGCGGTCATCCAGCGCGCGCGTCAGGTGCTCAAGCAGCATGAACGCTCGGAGCGGCAAAATGTCGCCGTCGAAACCGAGTCGTCACTGCAGCTCACCATGTTTACTCCTCTGTCGCAGCGCATCCTCGATCGTCTGGCGGACACTGACATTGATTCGCTCACGCCGTTACAGGCGTTGAATCTGCTGGAAGAGCTGAAGACCGAAATCAGGGGATAACCCCAGTTGCTGGCAAGCCGCGAAGAGACCTGTTTCCCATGAGCTCGAGCCCTGTGCGTTCTTCCAAAACGTCCCCGGATGGCCGGCGCCGGCAGCACGTCTTCATGCCGCGGCGGCGCAATGTGCAGCTCGCCGAGATGGCGGGCCAAATCCTCATCGCCGGCGTGGGTTCCGCGTCGCTTTCCCCTGAAGAACGCGGCTGGATCGAGCGCATCCGTCCCGGCGGCATCATCCTCTTTCGCCGCAATATCGAAGAGCCGGCCCAGGTCGCCTCCCTGTTGCGCGACGCCGACCAGCTCGGCGACACTCCTCTGTTTCGCTGCGTCGATCTCGAAGGCGGCCTCGTCGATCGTTTTCGCGACGTGGTTCACCCCATGCCCTCCGCGGCCGCCGTCTTCGCCACCGGCAAGCGCAATCTCTACCGCCAGCACGGATGGCTGATCGCCCGCGAGGCCCGCGCGCTCGGATTCAACGTGGTGCTCGCTCCCGTGCTCGATCTTGGATTGCCGGAGTCCGAGCCGATTCTCCGCACCCGCGCCGTCGCCGCCGAGCCCTGGCGCGTGATCGACTACGCCCGCTACTTCGTCTCCGGGCTCAACATAGAGAACATCCTCGGCTGCGGCAAACATTTCCCCGGCCTCGGCGGAGCCACCGTCGATTCGCACCACAGCACCCCGGTCATCACGCGCCAGACGCGCCTCATGTGGCGCTCCGATCTCGCGCCGTGGCTGGCTGTGGGCAGCCGCCTGCCTTTCGCCATGGTCGCCCACGCCTCCTACCCCTGGCCTGGCCGCGACGAGGCCCTCGCCACCGTCTCGCGCTACTGGGTGACCAACGTGCTCCGCCGCCAGGTCCGCTTCCGCGGCATCATCCTCTCCGACGATATGGAAATGGGCGGCATCCTCTCCCAGATGTCGATCGAGGAGGCCGTGGTCCA
Organism: Acidobacteriaceae bacterium; assembly: GCA_035503555.1. Lineage (GTDB taxonomy): Bacteria > Acidobacteriota > Terriglobia > Terriglobales > Acidobacteriaceae > Palsa-343. The sequence goes on from DATJTG010000208.1 coordinate 22,074, forward strand.
GGCGGTCCGCGCCGGTATTCAGATGATTGAGATCTGCCGCGACCCCGCCCTCGTGCTGCGCGCCTACGAAGCCCTGGTGAAAGAGGCGGAACAGTCGCGCGCCTTCCGCGAGATGGTCGCCAGCGCCTGGCGCAAGATCTACCGCTCGAAGAAGAAATGGCTGCACCCGGTCCGCCGCCAGAACCTCTCCGAAGGCCGCATCAGCCGCCTCTGCGACGAGGTCCGCGAATTCGCCGAGCGCGTCGGCGAAGTGCCGGTTCACTCCGCCGATCCGGTCGTTTCGGTCGGCAAGCGCCAGGGCCTCAGCCACGAGGGCCAGCCTTGAACGGCCAGGATAGACCCTGAACGCTGCACCCTGTACGCTGATCGCTGAAGATGAATATCGAACGAGTCGCCGTCGTCACCGGCGGAGCCCAGGGCATTGGCCGGCGAACCGCCGAATTGCTGGCCGAGCGCGGATTTCGCCTCGCTCTCATCGATCTGCAGGAACCGAAGGCTACCGTCGCCGCGATTGAGGTGAGCGGCGGCACGGCTTTCACGTTCACCGCCGACATCACGCGCGAAGATCTGGTGGAGGAGTTTGCCTGCCGAGTCTATGCCCACTTCGGCCGCGCCGACGTTCTGGTGAACAACGCCGGCATCAGCCTCATCCGGGCCGCCGAAGACACCACGGCCGCCGAATATCGCCGCGTCATGGAGGTCAACCTGGTCGCGCCGTTTCTGCTGGCGCGCGCCTTCGGGAGCAAAATGCTCGAAGCCCGGAGCGGATCGATCGTCAACGTCGCCTCCATCGCGGGGCTCGTCGCCGTGGCCGATCGCGCCGCCTACAACGCATCGAAGCATGGCCTGGTGGGCCTCACCCGCACGCTCGCTGCCGAGTGGGGAGGCCGCGGCGTTCGCGTGAATGCCGTCTGCCCCGGCTGGGTGAAGACCGAGATGGACGTTGCCGACCAGGCCGGAGGCAGCTACTCCGACGCCGACATCACCGACCGCGTGCCCATGGGCCGCTTCGCACGGCCCGATGACGTCGCGCGAGCCATCGCCTTCCTCGCTGACGACTCCGAAAGCGGCTTCGTGAACGGCCACACGCTCACCGTCGATGGCGGATGGAGTTCCGACGGAAGCTGGCAGTCGGTGCGGCTGCAGAAGCGCTGACCCCGGCGCTGAACAAATCCTCCGGCGCCCCACATCTCCGCGGCTTTTGGAGATGTGGGAATTCACTGGATCTCCCATCGATCCTCAGGTCCCTCGATTACCGTAATCTGGTCGGAGCATGCCAGAATCGAAACCGATGATCGTCGCCGGCGTCATGAGCGGAACCTCCGCCGACGGCATCGACGTTGCCCTCGTCAGGATCGCGGCTCCCGCGCGCAATGCCGATGCGCCGCCGAAGATCGCCCTGCTCGCTCATCGCGCCTTTCCATACCCGCGCTCGCTGCGCTCCGCCACCCTGGCCGCGATGAATGCGCCATCGATCTCGACCGCGGATCTGGCGCGGCTCAACTGGCGGCTCGGCCTCGCCTATGCGGAAGCGGTGAAGACGACGATCGAGGCAACGAAGATCCGCCCCGCGCTCATCGGCTGCCACGGGCAGACGCTTTACCACCAGGGAGTGCCCGCCGCTTACAACGGCCGCCGCTTCGCGTGCACCTGGCAAGCCGGCGAGCCCGCGTTAATCGCCGCGGAGTGCGGCATCCCCGTCGTCTCCAACTTTCGCCCGGCCGACATGGCCGCCGGCGGACAGGGCGCGCCGCTCGTGCCGTTCTTTGACTACGCGTACTTCGCGCACCCCAGGCGCACCCGCGTCCTCCTCAACCTCGGCGGCATCGCCAATCTCACCGTGATCCCCGCCGGCGCCGGACAGGATCAGGTGATCGCCTTCGACACCGGCCCCGGCAACATGATCATCGATGCGCTGATGCAGAAGCTCTACAGCAAGCCTTTCGATCGGGGCGGCCGTGTCGCCGCGCGCGGTGTCATTCTCGATCCCGTCGTGCTGCCTGCGCTCAAGGCGAAATACTTCCTCCAGCCGCCGCCAAAATCCACCGGACGCGAACAGTTTGGCGCGGAGTACGCGGAGCGCCTCCTCGCCGCCTGCAAAAAGCACAGCAGGAAACCGGAAGACGCCATTACCTCAGCGACTGCGCTCACGGTCATCAGCATCTGGCATGCCTACCATCGGTGGGTCGAGCCGCTCACAGTTGACACTGGGACGGAACTGGTCGCCTCGGGCGGCGGCGCGCGCAACACGTTTCTCATGGAGCGGCTTGGCGAGCAGCTCGCGCGCTACGGCTGCACCGTCACCACCACCGATGCGCTCGGCCTGCCCGCTGAAGCCAGGGAAGCCGCGGCTTTCGCGCTGCTCGCCTACCAGACCTGGCACCATCGCCCCGGCAATCTTCCCAAAGCCACCGGCGCCGTGCGCCCCGCTATCCTCGGCCAGATCAGCTATGTCTGAGCTGTCCCGCCGCGTCGCCTTCACTCCTGGCTCCCGGCTCCCGGCTTCTCGTTTCCTTGCGGCACTCTGTTGCCTTTTGCCTGTTGCCTTCTGCCTCCTTTCCGGCTGTTCGCAAAAGCCCGATGCCGGCACCGTCACCATGCTCATCGAGTCGAGCCCCGCGAATCTCGATCCCCGCATCGGCACCGACGCCCAGGCCGAGCACATCGATTCCCTCATGTTCGACGCTCTCGTGCGCCGCGATGAGCACTTCGGCCTCCAGCCCTTTCTCGCCACCGCCTGGGAGAATCCCGATCCGCTCACGTGGATCTTCCACCTGCGTACCGATGCGCGCTTCCACGACGGCCGCCCGCTCACTTCGCGTGACGTGAAGTGGACCATCGATTCCATCCTGAACGGCACCGTGATCAGTGTGAAGGCCGGCTCCTTCGCCACCACCGATCGCATCGACGCTCCCGATCCGGCAACGGTCGTCTTCCATCTCAAAAAGCCCGACCCCGCGCTGCCCTTCAATCTCTGCGACGGCGCCATCGGCATCGTTCCCTGGGGCAGCGGGCGCGATTTCTGGCGTCACCCCATCGGCAGCGGACCCTTCGCGTTCGTCAGCCAGCAGTTCGATCGCGATGTCGTCATCCAGCGCGCGCATTCTTACTGGGGCACGCCCGCCGCGATCCCGCGCATCCGCTTCGCCGTCGTACCCGACGACACCACCCGCGCGCTTGAACTGGAGAAAGGCTCGGCCGACGTCGAGAGCAACGCGCTGACGCCCGACCTGATCGATTCCCTCGCCCGCGATCCGCGCCTCACCGTCGACCAGGGCCCGGGCACGAACCTCTACTACCTCGTCTTCAATCTGCGGGATCCCATCCTGCGCGACGTGCGCGTGCGCACCGCCATCGCCGAGGCCATCAATCGCCCCCTCATCATCCAGACTCTCTATCGCGGCGAAGCGCGCATCGCCAACAGCCTGCTGCCGACGCAGAGCTGGGCCTTCACCGCCGATGTCGATCCCCACGCGTACGACCCCGCCGCGGCCAACGCCCTGCTCGACCAGGCCGGCTACCGGCGCGGCTCTGGCGGCATTCGCTTCCACATCAGCGAAAAGACTTCAAGCGACGAGACCGTGCGCCTCGTCGCCGTCGCCATGCAGCAGCAGCTCGCCCAGGTGGGCATCGCGCTCGATCTGCGCAGCTACGAGTTTGCGACCTTCTATTCCGATCTCGTCCGCGGCGCCTTCCAGCTCGCGCCGTCGCGCTGGATCGGCGGCAACGAGAACCCCGACATCTTCCGCTACGCCCTCGCCACGGCGAGCTTCCCGCCCCACGGCAGCAATCGCGGCTTCTATTCGAATCCCGAGGTCGACAAGCTGATCGCTGACGCATCCTCGACCTTCGACCGCGCGCGCCGGCGCGACGACTACGTCCGCATCCAGCAGATCGCCGGCCGCGACCTGCCCTCTCTCAACCTCTGGTATCTCAACTCCATCGTGGTGCACTCCCGCCGGCTCTCCGACATTCATCCCAACCCGAGCGGCACCTTCGATTTCCTCCGGACGGCGACTCTTCGGTAGAGCGGCCAGTTCTCACTCGCTCCGCAGCGCCTCCACCGGATCCACGGCCACCGCGCGCGCCGCCGGAATCGCGCACGCCGCTCCAGCCACCGCCAGCAGCAGCGCCGTGACCGTGAGATACGTGAGCGGATCGAGCCGCGACACGCCGAACAGCAACGCCGCCAGCGCGCGGCTCGACACCACCGCCGCGCATACACCGATGCCCGCGCCCACGCCCGCCATTTTCAGGCCCTGCCGCAGCACCAGGCCGAGAATGGCTCCCCGCGATGCGCCCAGCGCCGCGCGCACGCCGATCTCGCGCTTTCGCTCGGCCACGCTGCCCGCGAGCACCCCGTAGATGCCCGTGGCCGCCAGCAGCAGAGCCACCACCGCGAACGCCTCAAACAGGATGAGCACGAACCGGCGCGTGGCCTGCCCCGACTGGAGCAGGTCCTCCATCGTCGCCACCCGTACCAGCGCCTGATTCTGATTCACCGACCAGATGGCTCTCTCGACGGCGGGCGCCAGCGCTCCTGCGTCGCCCCGCGCGCGCACCGCTGCCGACATGGTGTCGTCGGCGTACCACGACTGCGCCTCAGTGAGATACACCGCGTCAGGCTCATCGAGCGCGAGCGACGTTTGCTTCACGTCGCCCACCACACCCACAACGGTGTACCACGGCCGGTCCATCGGCCCCACGTGAACGCGCTTGCCGATCGGGTTTTGCCCCGGAAATTCGCTCTTCGCCAGAGACTCGCTCAGCAGCACGGCCGGCGGCGCATCCGCGCTGTCCTGCTCGCCGAGGAAACGCCCGCTGCGCAAAGCAAGATGCATCGCCTCGCAGTAGCCCGGGCTCACCACGTAGCGAAAGACGTCGAAACCGCGGTCGGGATCCTTCTCGAAATGCGCGCCGTAGTTTCCGTAGATCACCGCGTCGTCGGTGAGCGGCAGGTTCGTGGTCAGGCCCGCCGCGGTCACTCCCGGCACGCCGCGCACGGCGTCGAGCGCCTGCTCAAAGAAGAGCCTTCGCGCCCGTGTGCCCGCGTCGGGTGCGGCAGGCGTGTCATCGAATTCGTGACCGCTCGTGCTGATCTGGATAGTCAGCAGATGCGCGGGATCGAAGCCCGGATCGACGGCGAGCAGCCGCTCCATGCTCCGCAGCAGAAGTCCGGCTCCGGCGAGCAGCACCAGCGCCAGAGCCATCTCCGCCACGACCAGAGCGCGCCGCGTCCAGCTTTCGCTCCGCGTCGTGCGCGATGTGCTTCTCTGCGCGTTCGCGCGCAGCTCTTCCCGCGAAGCCTGCAGCGCGGGAATCAGTCCCGCCCCCACGCCCACCAGCGTCGAGATCGCGAGCGCGAAGAAGAACGCTTCGCCGCTGCAATGAATCGCATCCACCCGCGGCAGTCCCGGCGGGCTCATCGCCACCAGCGCGCGCACGCCCGCAACCGCGATCCCCACGCCGGCTGCGCCGCCCATCCCCGCCAGCAGCAGGCTTTCGGTCACCAGCTGGCGAATCACCCGCATCCTCCCCGCGCCCAGCGTCATGCGCATGGCAAACTCGCCCTGCCGCTGCGCGCCGCGCGCGAGTTGCAGGTTGGTGACGTTCACCGCGGCAATCAGCAGCACCAGCAGCACGGCGCCCATCACCGCCAGCAGCGCCGGACGCACTTCGCGCGTAATATCCGCCTGCAGCGCATCGACAATCAGGCCGTGCCGCAGACTCGCCCAGCGCGGGCGAACGTACTGCGGCACCGGATCGGCCGCAATTGCATTCAGATCGCGTACGGCGGCTTCACGGCTCACACCGGGTCGCGCGCGGCCCACCAGATACAGGTGGTTTCCCCATTCATAGCTGTCGAAGTCGGCCGCCAGCGCCTGCGTATCGTAGTCGAGCGGGGTCCAGATCTCCGTCTGCGGCGAGAGCACGTTTTCAAATCCCGATGGCATCACGCCGACGATCGTGTAGCGATCGCCGGCGAGCGTGACAGCTCCGCCCACGATGCCGCGATTGCCGCCGAGCTTCTTTTGCCAGAGCCCATAGCTCACGATCGCGACCTTCGGCCCATGAAAGCGATCCTCCTCCGGCAGAAAGTCGCGGCCCAGCCACGGCTTCACGCCGAGCACCCGCAGATAGCTCGCGCTCACGCTCTGCCCGTTCAGCCGTTCCGGTTTGGCGCCGCCCACCAGCACCGGCTGCCACGGCTCGAATGCCGCCAGGGCTTCGAGCGAATGGTTCCGCTCCTTCAGCTCGCGCCAGTTTCCAAAAGCCATCCGGCTGCGCTCTCCATCCAGCGAGCTCCAAAGCGTCAGAATCCGGTTCGCGTGCGGATACGGCAGCGGCTCAAACAGAATCGGATTCACCGCGCTGAAAATCGCTGTGCATGCGCCGATGCCCAGCGCCAGAACCGCAATCGACGTCAAAGCGAAGCCCGGCGCGCGCCGCAATTGCCGGAACCCGAAGCGCACATCGGAGCTTAGGCTGCTGAGCGCCACCGCCGCATCGGCCTTCACCGCCCGCTCCCGCATAACCACGGGATTCCCAAACTTCACCCTCGCCGCGCGCCGCGCTTCTTCCTCGTTCATCCCGTGGCCCACCATCTCTTCCACCGCCATCTCCACATGTGCGCGCAGCTCCGCATCGATCTCCGCATCCACCGCCTCGCGCCGCCAAAGATTGCGAATTCTTGCCGACCATCCCATTGCCGAAATCCTCTCCGCTGCCTTGCTCACTCGCTTCGCAGAGCCTGTATCGGATCCACCTTCGCCGCCCGGAGCGCGGGCATCACCGCCGCCAGCAGAGCCGCCAGCGCCAGCAGCAGCGTGGCTCCGCCCAGCATGCGCGGTTCCCACGGCCGCACGCCGTACAGCCGGCTGGCGATCCAATACCCCATGCCGATCGCCGCCGGAATCCCCAGAGCCAATCCGGCCAGCACCTGCGCCAGGGCTCCCCGCAGCACCAGGCTCATCACCGATCGGCGATCTGCGCCCAGCGCAATGCGCACGCCAATCTCGCTCGTGCGCTGTTCCACGCCATACGCGGTAACGCCGTACAGCCCCACTGCGGCCAGCAGCAGCCCCACCGCGCCGAACAAACCGGTCAGCGTGGCGATCATGTTGTCTCCCGCAAAATCGCCCCGGATCACGTCCGCATACGGCTGAATGCCGTAAAGCACCAGATCCGGATCGATCTTCGCAAGCGTGCTCTTCACTCCGGCGGCCAGTTCCGGCGGATTGCCCGGCGCCCGGAGCACGATGTTGTACAGGTAGTGCGACCACACCTCGCGCGCCTCGAGATCGGCCTCAGCGAACTGCGTGCTCTGCGCCTCGGGCACGAAGTAAGCCGGCTCCATGCCGTACCACACGCTCGAAGCATCTCGTGCCAGATCTCCCGCCACGCCGACAATTTCATACGTGCCGGCATTCTTCGCCGGCGCCGGTCCGAAGTGCTGCCCAATCGGATTCTGCTTTCCGAAAAACTTCTTCGCGAACGCTTCGTTGATCACGGCCACGCGCCGCGCGCTCGCGTCGTCTTCGTCGGTCAGCGCGCGACCCAGTAAGATTCGGTCCCCGAGGACTGCAAAATATCCCGGCGTTACGCGATTCCAGTCGGAACTCGCATCGTCCCGCGCTCCCGGATCCGGCCGCCCTTCAATGCGAATGGCGTGTGCCCACTGGCCGGTCATCGGCGCATGCAGCGCCAGACTCACCCCGCGTACCTGAGGCAGCGCGCCGAGCCGCGCCTCAATCTCTCGCGTCAGCGGGACGAGTTGCTGCTGCGCCACGCCGGAAATCTTGGGATCGATCGTCACCAGAAACCGCCCCTCGGGATCGAAGCCGAGATTCTCGTGCTCCAAATTCCGCAGGCTCTGCCCCAGCAGGCCTGCCGCGCTCAGCAGCACCAGCGAAACCGCCGCCTGCAGGACGACCAGAATCTTCTGCGCCCAGCGTTGTCGGCCGCTCGCGTGCGCTCCCGTCGTCCGCCCCGCTCCCCGCATCGCCTCGATCGGCTCCGCGTGCGAACTCATCCACGCCGGCGCGACACCGAAAAGAACTCCTGTCACCAGCGCGAGGCCCAGCGCGAACAGCAGCACCGGGACGGACGGCGTCGGGCTCACCGGCAGCCAGCTGCCTGTTCCGCTGAACGCCAGATGCAGGATCAGCCGCGCGCCCGCATACGCCACCCCCACTCCAGCCGCGCTGCCCAACACCGCCAGAGTCACGCTTTCCGCCAGCGCCTTGCGGACCAGCCGTGCCCGCGACGCGCCCAGCGCCGCGCGCACCGCCGTCTGCTGGCGATTCTTCAGCCCTCGCGCCAGCAGCAGGTTCGCAAGATTCGCGCACGCCACCAGCAGCACGCACAAAGCCGCGGCCAGCAGCAGACCCAGATCGCGGCTGTAGTCCTCGCGCATCAGCGAAAAGCCCGCGCCCCCCGGAGCCAGGTGCAGTGTCTGTTTTTCCCACACCGCCTTTTCCTCCGAGGTCATATCGGGCACATGGCTCCCCAGCCATCCGTGCAGTTCGCTCTGCATTTCAGCCGCAATCGTTTTCTCGTTGGCACCCCGCTGCATGCGTCCGATCAGGGCGAGCCATGCCGAGCGCGGATCTTTCAGCCGCGAACTGCCCCCGGCAATCAGCGGCTCCTGCGCGAGCGGCAGCCAGAAATCCGGCATCGCCGCCGCATCGATCTTCGCCCCGAAGAATCCCGGCGGCGTGATGCCGGCAATGGTAAAGGCGTGGCCGTTGATCGCGAACGTGGCTCCCACCACCGACGGGTCGGATCCGTACTTCTCCTGCCACGCATGGAAGCTCATCACCGCCACCGGCGCCGCGCCCTGCCGATCGTCGGCATCGGAGAAGAGCCGCCCGCGCCACGCCCTTGTCCCCAGCGTCCGGAAAAAATTCCCCGAGACGTACTCGCCGTTGCCGATCTGCGCGGCGGTCTCTGAGCCGGCGCGCCGCAGCGACAGCTCCGCATTGCCCTCTCCTGGCTGGAACGCCGCGAGATCCGCAAATCCCGCGGTGTGATCGCGAAAAAGCTGGTACGCCTCATCCGAAAACAGATTCCAGTCGTTCTGCGCTTGGTCGTTTCCCTGCGTGTAGCCATTCGCGTAGCAGCACTCCACGGCGTCGCCGATCCGCCACAGCTCCTGCGGCTTGGCGACCGGCAGCGACCGCAGCATCACCTGCTGCACCAGGGTAAAGATGGCCGTGGTGGCTCCGATGCCCAGCGCCAGCGTCACCACGGCCGTCGCCGTGAACGCCGGCGACAGCCGCAGTTGCCGCAGCGCATGCCGCACGTCCCGCCAGAATCCCTCGAGCGCCAGCGCCGCATCCGCGCCGAGCGTTCGCTCCCGCACGCCCACCGGATTCCCAAACCGCAGCCGCGCTGCCCGCCGCGCCTCCTGCTCGCTCATGCCCTGGTCGACCAGCGCCTCCGCGGCCATCTCAAGGTGCGTGCGCAGCTCCGCGCCGATCTCCGCATCGACCGCCTCGCGCCGCCCCAGGTTCCGGATTCTCGTCACCAACCCCATCGCTCACTCGCTAATCGGCCCGCAGCGCCTGCATCGGCTGAATCGCCGACGCCCGGAGAGCCGGTACGCAGGTCGCCAGCAATCCCGTGATCGCCACGACGGCACACACGATCCCCAGAACCGCAGGATTCCGCTCCCCGGATCCGTACAGCATGGAACGCAGCACCGACGCCGAGGCCAGCGTCGCCGCGATGCCGATCGCCATCCCCAGGCCCACCAGCGCCGCCGCCTGCCGCAGCACCATCTGCATCACCGCGCCGCGCGATGCTCCCAGCGCCAGCCGCACGCCAATCTCCCGCGTGCGCCGCGCGACGGAATACATCATCACGCCATACAGGCCCACCAGCGTGAGCAGCAGCGCCAGCCCCGCGAAGACGGCCAGCAGCACCATGGCAAAACGGGGCTGCGCGAGCTGCAGGCCGATCAGATCGCGCATCGTGTGCACATCGGTCACGGGAATATCGTGATCTATCGATGCCACCAGCTTGCGCGCATCGGGCTCGAGGCTGGTTGGATCCATCGCCGTGCGCACCACCGTCGCCATGCAGCACCAATTGGGGAGCTGAGCAGCCGGCAGGTACTGAATGGGTGTCACGTCGCGGTCCGTCGCCCCGCGGTGCACGTCTCCCACGACGCCCACGATCGTCCGCCATGCTGGCCCTCCCGGTGAGCCGTTGCCTGCGCCGGGCTTCAGTTTTTTGCCCAGCGGATTCTCCCCCGGAAAAAACTTCCGCGCAAAGGCCTCGCTGACGATCATGACCTGCGGCGACTGAACCGTGTCCGCATCGCCGAAATCGCGGCCGGCCAGCAGGGGAATCTGCATCGTGCGGAAGAAATCCGGCGCGATGATGTCCACGTTCGCGCTCGGGTGCTGTCCGTCCGGCGCCGGACGCTCAGGATTTTCGAAGCTCAGCACCGCGTCATTGCCGCTCATGGGCAGCAGCATCGATCCGCTGGCCGCCTGAACACCCGGCAGCGCCCGCAGCTTCTCGAAATAATCCCGGTAAAACTGCGGCCGCGTGTGCTCGTAGCGCGCGTCCGGCGTCTCGAAGAGATACGTCAGCAGATGATCGGGATTGAACCCCTCGCTGGTGTGCGTCAGCCGCAGGAAGCTGGTGAGCAGCAGCCCCGCGCCCGCCGTCAGCATGATGCCCAGCGCCACCTGGCCCACGATCACCGCCGAGCGCAGCCAGTCGTGTCCCGCGATCTGCGCGCGGCCGCTCTCCTTCAGCGTTTCGACAAGATTCGTGCGTGAAGCCATCAGCGCTGGAATCGTGCCGAAGACCAACCCGCACAGCAGAGAGATCGCCAGCGCAAAGGCCAGAACCGCCAGGTTCACGCCCGCGTCCCCGGCGCGCGGAACTCCCGAGGGAATTACGCGCAATACCAGCGGCGTGGCGGCCAGCGCCAGCAGGCATCCGGCGAGGCCGCCGCTCATGCCCAGCACCACGCTCTCGGCCAGCAGTTGCCGCACGATGCGCACGCGCGCCGCGCCCAGCGCCGCCCGCATCGCAATCTCCCGCTGCCGGTCGCGCATCCGCGCCAGCAGCAGATTCGCGATGTTCCCGCACGCCACCAGCAGCACCAGCGCTACCGCGCCCAGCACCACCAGCAACAGCGTGCGCGTATCGCCCAGCAACACCGTCAGCTCTTTCTCGACGCGCGCGGAATCGTGCCTCGTGTTGGTTTTGGGATATTGCTGCGCCAGGCGCACCGCGATGGCCTTCATCTCCGCGTCCGCCTGCGCCGCCGGGATGCCCGGCCTCAGCCGCCCCATCACGTTCAGGAAATGCATGCCCCGATTCGCGGTGGTGGGGTTCGGGTCTTTCGGATTGTTGTCCAGAGCCAGGGTGGTCCAGAATTCGTTCCTCGGCGCGGTCACCGGAAAGCGAAACGACGCCGGCATCACGCCGATCACGGTGAACGCGTCACCACTCAGATGGATCGTTCGCCCCACGATTGCCGGATCGCCGCCGAACTGCGAAACCCAAAGGGAATGGCTGATGAGCGCAACCCGCGCGCCCTGCTTTTCGTCCGCCGCAGTGAAGCCGCGCCCCATCTGCGGAGCAACGCCCAGCAGCGGCAGCAGATCCGCGCTCACCACTTCGCCTTCCAGGTGCACGGCGCGCTCCACGCCGGTCAGGGTAAGCGACGTATCGTGATACGACACCAGATGCTCGAAGCTGTGATTCTGCGCCCGCCAGTCGAAGAAGTCGGGATACGAAACGTCACCGTCCTCGTACACCTGGCCCGCCTCGCTCGACTCCACTTCAACCAGCCGCTGCGGCTTATGGTACGGCAGCGGCCGCAGCAGCACCGCGTCGACGATGCTGAAGACCGTCGTGTTCGCGCCCACCCCCAGCGCCAGCGTAACGATCACGGTCGCCGCAAATCCCGGAGACTTCCGCAGTTGCCGCAGCGCGAACTGCACATCGCGCCACAACCCGTCCATCCCCAGCGCCGTATCCGCTTTCATCGTTGTCTCCCGCACTGCCACCGGATTTCCAAATTTCAGCCGCGCCGCGCGCCGCGCTTGCTGCTCGCTCATACCGCTGCGCGTCATTTCCTCCACCGCCAGCTCGATATGCGCGCGCAGCTCCGCAGCAATCTCGGCATCGACCGCCTCGCGCCGCCTCAGGTTCCGGATTCTTTGCGCAAGCCCCATCGCCGCATCCTTCCACTCTCTGTCGGCGGGAATCCGCGAAGCGGCTCCGCCTGGACGGCCAGTCCTCACGCGTAGCGCAGCACTGCGCGCACGCCCTTCACCAGTTCCTCGAAATCCTTCTCCGCTTCATCGAGCCGCCTGCGGCCCACCGCCGTCAGCCGGTAGTACTTCGCTTTGCGCCCGGTCTCCGTCAGCGCCCACTCTGACGCGATCCACCCGCTCTGTTCCATGCGGTGCAGCGCGGGGTAGAGCGATCCCTCTTCCACGCGCAGCAGTTCATCGCTCACGCGCTGGATGTGCTGCACGATTCCGTAGCCGTGCATGCGCCCCGCGTGCGCGAGCGACTTCAGCACCAGCAGATCCAGCGTCCCCTGCAAATCGTTCTTAGCCATCTTCCACTGCGTCCTTCGCGGGGCATCGACCCCTTGGCATCTAGGTGTCCCTACGGTAGCCCTAGATATTTAGGGATGTCAAGACAGAACCGCCCGATGCGAATGCCTGCTCCGGCCCTGGCTCTGAGTCAGCAGTTGTGCGAGATCAGCCGCGGCTCCGCGCCACCAGATCCCCGGCTGCCGCCGGCCATTCCGGAAATTCGAACCGGAATCCCGCCTCCAGCAGCCGCCCAGGCACCACACGCCGGCTCTTCAGGATCAGCTCTGTCTCCGTCCGCATCACGAAGGCCGCCATTTCCAGCATCCACACGCTCGCGGGAACGCCGATCCGCCGCCCCCAAGCAGCGCGCAGCACGCGCATGAAGTCGCGGTTCGGCAATGGGTCCGGCGCAGCGATATTGACCGCGCCCTCCATCGTCTCCTTCCCGATGAGCCACTCCACCGCACGAACGAAATCTACTGGATGCACCCACGAAACGTACTGCTCGCCCGATCCGTTCGCCCCGCCTACGCCCAGGCGCACGAGCCGGCTCAGCAGCGCGAACGGGGCTCCCGGCTCCGGGCCCATAATCACCGCGCTGCGCATCGCTACCCGGCGAGTCCCGGCCGCCGGCGCCGCGAAGAACGCGGCCTCCCAGTCCCTGGCCACGCGTATCGAAAAGTTCCACGTTTCCGGAGCGCCTGGCTCTCCTCCGCCGAGTTCGCCGGTCGTCTCATCCATCGCTCGATCGAGAGCATGGCGGTAGATCGTCGCGGTGCTCGCGTTCAGCCACACCTGCGGCGGCTTTTGCAATCCGGCGATGGCCTCGCCCAGCACACGCGTCGATTCTATGCGCGAGCTGTAAATCTCCGCTCGATTCTTCGCGGTGTACCGGCAATTCACGCTGCGGCCCGCCAGGTTGATGCACGCGTCGCATCCCTCGAGCGTCTCTGCCCATGCGCCCAGCGTGCGGCCGTCCCACACCACCGTTTTCCAGGAAGCCGGTTCAGGCTTCCGGCTCAGGACCGTCACCTCGTGCCCCTGCTCATGAAAATGCCGGCTCAGCAGGCGGCCTACATGTCCG
>DATJTG010000209.1:0-23602 GCA_035503555.1 Acidobacteriaceae bacterium
CACCCAAACGGCCGCGGCGACGACGCGATCACGTCTAAGGAAGAACACAGCGAAGAGGCTTGACCAGACGACGATCATCACGACGGAGTGCGACCAGTCGTCGAAAAAGCCGCGCGGCGGATACTCCGGCTCGACGCCGGCTCGCGCCAGGGCTACCCACAAAAGATCGGGGAGAAAGACAGCCGTCAGGAGCGCGCTGGCCGGCGCCCGCGGAACGCGGCCTTTGACGGCAAGTCCGGCGGCAAAGTGCGCGGCGAACATCGCTTCAGCGCTCCTTTGCCGACCCGGAATGAATCAGGATCAAAATCAGTGCGGGAATCACAATCAGCAGCAGTTGCTGCACGGCTTCAGCGGTGGGCAAACCAAGCCTCCAGACTTGGCGATGTTCACGAGGATATCGCAAACGTCGCGGAGTCTGACATAACCAGAAGCCCGGGACATTCACTCCAGTCATCCAACAACTAACTGCTACTTTGTCCCCTTGAGGAACTCGTCAACTTCGCCTCCTGCAATAAACGAGTGAGCCGCAGCGTCACCGGCCGGAGCGAAATCCGGCTGATACAGCACCCACACATGATCGCTGCGTGTGATCGGAGCACCAGCGACGAGCTTATACGACTGTCCGTTAGCCTCAAATGTGATGCGGTTGAAGTTAACCTTAGCCTGTACCGATCCCGGAATGGGAGCAGGCGAGAAGAGGAAACGCCCCTGTCCAGCCAGATAGATCATGACAGCCATACCATGCGGTTCGTACGCGCTTCCGAATCCCAAATCTCCCAGTACCTGATCGCCACGCAGGATCACCGGCGTAAGAATTCGCAATTGATCCGCATCGGGGTCAAGCTGTCCCTCGGCCACTGGGACGTGGTCCACCCACTCGCCGGTGATGGTCAGGTCACCGAATCCAGCAACATTTACTCGGAGTGTATCTCCGGGCGTAAATGAATATTGCTGCTGAGGCTGGTTTGCGACGGTGTCGGTCCCCATCTCAATGTCCGGTTTTCCCGGCTCAATTGGGGCATAAATCGAGCGCACTCCGAGAAGAATGCGATTGCCATCGATTCCCAGAAAGCTAACCTCATCGCCCAGCACGCCCGACGTGGCGGCGGTGGCGTTCACTTTGCCTATCGCCGAACAGACGCTCAATCTCTTGTTCTTTTTGGTCGAGAACGCGCAATCGTACGTGTTTCCGGAACCAGCGGAGACTTTCAGCATCACTACAGTGCCCTCACTGCTGGCGCGCGCGCCCACCACCACCAGGCCGGAGCCAAGCAGCACCACGCCGATGACGAGCACGGCGAATACGATTCGAGGGATCCTCATACGCTCCCATCCTTTCTGCCACCACTTTGCCAGGCTGCCCCGGCTCTGGTTCCACGCCATCGGCGTAACGTTCTGCTGCGCATCCAGGCTCGCCATCCGTCGCAGCTCCGCGCCCATCTCCAGGTATTCGGTCATCCGCGCTCGGCACATGGCGCATGCCCCAATGTGCTCCGCTGCTGCCGGCGGAATTCTCTCGCCGTCGCACAGGGCGGAGACGAACTCCACCGCTTCTTCACACCTCATAGAGCCTCCTTTCCCGCTCCGGATGGCGGCTGTGCCAGGCTTCCCGCAGTGCCTCGCGCGCGGTGAACAGTCGCGACCGCACCGTACCCATCGGAATTTCGAATGTCACGGCCAGCTCCGCGTACGACTGGCCCTCCACCTCACGCAGCCACAGCAGCGTGCGGTGCTCCTCGGGCAGACGGCGGAACACATCGTCAACCATCGCGCGAACCTCCGCCCGATCGGTGTCGGTCCAATCTTCCGGAAGCGGGTCCGACGGCCTTTGCTGCCGCCACCACTCCGAAGCCCGCTTCCTGCCAATGCCGAACAGGTAAGCGCGTAAGGCCCCGCGTTCCGGGTCATACCCGTTTGGCTGTTTCCAGATCTGCACGAACGTCTCCTGCGTCAGATCCTCAGCGGTCTGCCGTTCGCCCACGATCAGTTGCAGAAAAGTCCGCAGACGGGGAGCATGCTCGCGATAAAACGCGTCGTAAACGCTCGCATCTCTGCGGCAAATCGCCGCCCAGACTTCCCGGTCGTCAGGCAAAATGTTTCTCCACCTCGATATTCGGGTTTGAGGGGCAATAAGTTCGACCGTCCTGCAGATTTTCCTGGATCCAGCCGTTCGGAAATCTGAGCCTCAGAAACTCCGGGTGGCGTCGGCAGATTATTTCGCAGGTTGACATCCCACCCGCCCTCTGGTTTCATCGCTTCATCCCCATGGTTCGCCCGCAGCCAACGCGCATCGCTGTCTCCATCGCCATCGCGCGAATTAGCATCGCCATCTCTAAAGGAGCGGGCGGCTAGCGAGCAATCGCATCAGGAAAGAAACCAGCCATCGCGCTCCTCGCGCCGATGGCTTTTGTTTTTGCACTTTCTGCACGGAGGTCTTCACCTTGAGCGTCACACTCGACTCCATCCGGTCCGCGCGCAAGCGCATCCACGGCCACCTTTACCTCTCGCCGGCGCGTCATTCCGCTGGCTTGTCGGAGATGACCGGCCAGCAGGTCTTCCTCAAGCTCGACAACCTGCAGCGGACCGGCGCGTTCAAGGAGCGCGGCGCGCTCAACCGGATCCTCACGCTCACGCCGGAAGAGCGCAGCCGCGGCGTGATCGCCGCCAGCGCCGGCAATCATGCGCAGGCGGTGGCGTATCACGCCAGCCGCGAAGGCTTGCGCTCGCGCATCGTGATGCCGCTGATGACGCCGCTGGTCAAGGTGGCGGCGACCTCGAATTTCGGCGCCGACGTCGTTCTCCACGGCGCGAATTACGACGAGGCCTGCGCCGAGGCCATCCACCAGAGCCAGGACGGAGGCATGACCTTCCTGCATCCCTTTGACGACGACGAGGTGATTGCGGGGCAGGGAACCATCGGCCTTGAACTGCTGGAGCAGGTCCCCGACCTTGAAGCCGTCGTGGTGCCCATCGGCGGTGGCGGCCTCATCAGCGGCGTAGCGTGCGCCATCAAGGAGAGCCGCCCGCAGGTTCGTGTCATCGGCGTGCAGACCGAGCGCCTGCCGTCCATGCTGCGCGCCACCGAGGCAGGCCATCCCGTCACCGTGCCGGCCGAAGCCACCATCGCTGACGGCATCGCAGTACGCCGCGCGGGCGAGAAGACGGTTCCGCTGGTGAAGAAATATGTCGATCAGCTGGTGACGGTCGATGAAGAGGAGATCGCCAGCGCGATTCTTGTCCTGCTCGAGCGCGAGAAGACGCTGGCCGAAGGTGCCGGGGCCGCGGCATTAGCCGCCCTGCTCGAAGAGAAGACGTCGCTGAAAGGGCAGCGGACGGCGGTGCTCGTCTGCGGAGGCAACATCGACGTCACGCTGCTCTCAAAGATTATCGAGCGCGGCCTGGTCAAGGACGGACGCCGCACCCGCGTGCGGATCCATCTCACCGATCGCCCCGGCGCGCTGCACCATCTCACGAAGATCATCGCGGACCTCCGCGCGAACATCGTGCAGACTTCACACGACCGGGCGTACTACGGCGTCAGCCTCGGCGATACTGTGATCGATTTCACCCTCGAAACCCGCGGCGCCGGCCACATCGGTGAGATTGAAACGGCTTTAACTCAGGCGGGATACCGCCATGAGCGCATCGAATGAGTGCATCTGGTCCCTGGTCCCCGGCACCTTGTACCCTGTAATTCATGGCCGACCAGCTCTACCTCAGCCTGTGGTATCCGAACTTCCGCATCGACGCGCTGCCCGCGGCACTCGAGCGCGTGATGGAGCAGTTCGCGTCCGCCGGCGGCTCTGCGCGCGTAGCCGCCGCGACGGTCTACCCCATCTCGTGGAATGAATCGCCGGTTTGGCAGCGCGTCTTTCGCAACGAAGCCGACGATGAGGCGGCCAGCCCCAAAGCCGCAATCTCCGCGGCCATGGAGACCGTTCACATCGACTACGCCTGGGAGTTTGAACTGACCTGGGAGCTTTGGGTTCCGGAGCAGGCGGGGGGCCTCGACGTCATGTGGCGGCACGAGCCGCGCGTAGTCCGCGTCGTCGCTTTCGGTCCTGAATTCGATGACCGCACCTGGGAAACCAACGGCCACGTCCGCGTCGACATCGGCCTCGATACGCCGTTCCTTTACGAGGACCTCGACCTCGATGAGGACGCTGTCGAGCGGGTGAAGCAAAACGTCCAGATGCTGGTGGATTTCACCAACGGCGTCCAAAAGCATGGTGGCATCTCTACCCGCCTGCTCTGGACCGAATCCGGCGAAAGCCTGGTTCATAAGCTCATAGAACGGCTCCAGCAGGTAAACTGAAGAATGGTGCCCGCGGGCCTGCTGAGCCAGGCAGGACCTTCGGCCCGTGCCTGCCGCCCAGGCCTCTGAGCGGGCCATATGCGGCGCTCGCAGGCGGCGATCGTCCTGATGTACCAAAATTGAATCATCTTCACTGGGCCGCGGAGACGCGCAACACTCTCGCGGTATGACAAGAGCATGCGGCCGCTGGCTCGGTCGCAGAACGAAGAACGAAAAGGCGTGCTCATGAAGGTTCTCGTGGTTGGGGGCGACGGTTATTGCGGGTGGGCGACCGCGCTCTATTTATCCGAACGTGGTTACGACGTCGCGATCGTCGACAGTCTCATTCGCCGGCACTGGGATCAGGGCCTCGGCGTCGACACCCTCACCCCCATCGCTCCCATCCGCCATCGCGTCGATCGCTGGCATGAGCTGACCGGCAAAAAGATCGAGCTCTTCGTGGGCGACATCTGCGATTACTCTTTCGTGCAGAACTTCATGCGCAGCTTCGAGCCGGAAGCCATTCTGCACTTCGGCGAGCAGCGCTCCGCGCCGTACTCGATGATCGATCGCGAGCACGCCGTCATGACCCAGGTCATGAACGTGACAGGCACGCTCAACCTGCTGTATGCGATCAAGGAATTCAACCCGGCCATCCACCTGGTGAAGCTGGGCACGATGGGCGAATACGGCCAGCCCAACATCGACATCGAAGAAGGCTACATCACCATCCAGCACAACGGCCGCGAAGACCGCCTGCCGTATCCGATGCAGCCCGGCTCGTTCTACCACCTGAGCAAGGTGCACGACACCCACAACATCCGCTTCGCGTGCAGGATCTGGGGCCTGCGCGCCACCGATCTCAACCAGGGCGTGGTCTATGGCGTGCTCACCGACCAGACCGGCATCGATGACCTGCTGATCAACCGGCTCGACTACGACGAAGTTTTCGGCACGGCGCTCAACCGTTTCTGCATTCAGGCGGCCATCGGCCATCCGCTCACGGTTTATGGCTCGGGCGGCCAGACGCGCGGCTTCCTCGACATCCGGGACACCATTCGTTGCATGGAAATCGCTGTCGCCAACCCCGCGGCGGCGGGCGAGTTCCGCGTCTTCAACCAGTTCACGGAGCAGTTCAGCGTCCTCGATCTGGCCACGATGGTGAAAAAGGCCGGCGAAGACGCCGGGCTCAAAGTCCAGGTGGACCACGTCAAAAACCCGCGCGTCGAAAAAGAAGCGCACTACTACAACGCGAAAAACACCCAACTGAAGGATTTGGGGCTCGTCCCGCACTGCCTGTCGGAGTCGCTGCTGACCTCCCTGCTCGACTTCGCCATCCGGTTCAAGGGCCGCGTGGACAAGTCGCAGATTATGCCTACCGTGACCTGGAAGTAGCGCAGTCAACGGGCATCCGCGGCGGCCAGCGCCCACTGGCTGCCGCTGGCAGCCTCGTTAACGGCCGCCTCCAGGCGCAACTTGCCGCTCAATCTTTTGCCCGGAAGTCGAAAATCGCGGTCTGCCATGAGCGCTTCGCTGGCTCAAAATAATCCCCGCGACTTCCATGACCTGAAAGGCGCATACTACGTCTAATCTGAACAGGGCGGAGTCCGCCCTGGAGAGGGGTGCCCCAATGCCCATCCGCCCAACCTCCCTGGTTCTGCTCCTCGGTGCAAGCCTCGTACTCTCCGGCGCCACCTTGTTCGCTCAGAGCACCAGCACCCCCGGTACCCCGGCACCCACAACACCTTCGGCAACCCCGGCTGCCTCGGCTCCGGCGACCGATCAGGCCCAGCCATCCCAAACGACGGCCTCGACGGACGCCCAGTCCGACCAGGACTGTCCCGGTCCGGTGCTGCATCGCGCTCCCGGTCGCGGCGACGTTTGCTCCCAGCAGGTTCCGATCGTTCCGCGGTCGGCCGGCGACGATGTTCAGACGGCCAGCATCCCCACCACCGATCCCAACGTGAACCCCTTCAAGCAGGCGGAACCCGATAAGAACGGGATGATGCCAGGAGTGAAGGCGGGCAGCATCGATGACGTGAACGCGGTGGGTACGCGCTGCATCGGCTGCCGCGGCATGGGGAACTGGTACTCGACCGACTCCGAAATCAAGATGGGTAAGCAGTATGCGGACGAGATCGAGAAGAGCACGCGCTTCATCACCGATCCGGTCATCACCGAGTACGTGAACCGCATCGGCCAGAACATCGTGAAGAACTCCGACTGCAAGGTGCCCTTCACGATCAAGGTGATCGACACGGACCAAATCAACGCCATGGCGCTGCCTGGCGGTTTCTTCTACGTCAACGCCGGGCTGATTCTGGCGGCGGACGAGGAAGCCGAGCTGGCTGGCGTGATGTCGCACGAGACGGCCCATGTCTGCGCCCACCACGCAGCCCGCGAGATGACACGCGCCAACTATGCGCAAATCGGTATGGTTCCGCTCATCATGATGACCGGCTATAGCTGGACCGGCTACGGCATCTACGAAGCCACGCAGCTCATGATTCCCATCACTTTCCTCGAGTTCTCGCGCGAGTTTGAGGCGCAGGCGGATTTTCTGGGCATCCAGTACATGTATCGCGCCGGCTACGATCCGCAGGCCTTCATCGCCTTCTTCGAAAAGATCGAAAACCTGGAGAAGACGAAACCCGGCATTGTGGCCAAGGTGTTCGAGGACCATCCGCCGACGCCGGATCGCATCGTCCACGCCGAACAGGAGATCGCGTCGCTCCTGCCGCCTAAGGATCAGTACCTGGTCACCACCTCGGAGTTCAACGACGTGAAGGCGAGGCTGGCGCGCATCGAGAACAAGCGGCGCATCACCGACAGGTCGAAGGGCAGGCCTTCGCTGCGGCGTGTCAGCTCCACGGACGGAAGCGACAACGGCGATCAGCCGACGCTCCACCGCCGTGACGATTCGAACAGCAACGGGAGCGGCAGCAACTAACTCACAATTTCGTCACCGGGAGAGGCCAGCCTGCGGGCTGGCCTTTCTGTCTGCGGGTGTCTCTCACGGTGACTGTACCCGACACCCAGCGCCCTGTACCCTGTTGTTCATGCGCTATCGTCCATTGGGAAAAACCGGTTTTGAAGTCAGCGACGTTGCCTGCGGCCTTTGGGGTATGAGCGGCTGGAGCGGTTCCGACGACGCCGAGTCGCTGCGGGCTCTGCAACTCGCCGTCGATCTCGGCTGCAATTTCTTCGATACGGCCTGGGCCTATGGAGCCGGGAAGAGCGACGGCTTTCTGGGCAAAATCCTCGCCGCGAATCCCGGAAAGCGGCTCTACTCAGCGTCGAAGATCCCGCCCGGGAACGGCAGATGGCCAGCCCGGTCCGCGTACGACTACAACGATGTATTTCCCGCAAAGCACGTTCTCAAACACGCCGACAAGATTCGCAGGGCGCTCCGTGTCGATACCATCGACCTGCTGCAGTTCCACGTCTGGGATGATTCCTGGACCGATCACCCTGAATTTCACAGCACCGTCGAAAAACTGAAGCGCGACCGGATCGTTCACGCCTTCGGCCTCAGTCTCAACCGCTGGGAGCCAGCCAACGGGATTCGGGCCATTCGCACCGGCCTCGTGGACGCCGTCCAGGTGATCTACAACGTCTTCGACCAGAACCCCGAGGACGAACTGTTCCCGTTGTGCGAGGAACTAAAAATCGGGGTGATTGCACGCGTTCCGCTCGACGAAGGATCGCTGGGCGGCAAAATGACCCGCGAAACCACTTTCCCCGATGGCGACTGGCGCAAAGGCTACTTCAACCCGGAGAACCTGCGCCAGACGCTGGATCGCGTCGATCGGTTGCGCGCCGAGCTTCCGCCGAACCTGTCGCTGTCCGATGCCGCATTGCGCTTCATCCTCGCGCATCCGGCGGTCAGCACCATCATCGTCGGCATGCGCCAGGCCGCTCATGTCCGCGGCAATCTCGCCCTCAGCGATGCCGGAGGCCTCGACGCGGCGTCGATCCAGCGCCTCCGCGCTCATCGCTGGGAGCGCAAACCCACGCCCTGGTCGAATTGATGGTTCGCCTGCCGCCCGTCGAGTGATGTTACGCAGTTACTGCTCCGGTAACTCCTTCTGTACGCCATAGTAACCAGCGCCGCGACGAAACCAGGCAGCCCCACCGCGCATCCTAGGGAACAGCACGGTGGGTGGACAAGAATGCTGCCGTTGATTTCGGTGATTTTGCCCGTCCTTGATGGGCGCACAACAATGCCAAAGTTGCTGGACGAACTGCTCCGGCAAAACTACCCTGCGGACCGCTTTGAAATCCTGGTGGTCGACCTGGGCTCCACGGACGGCACAGCCGATCTGGTTCGCCGCCGCTACGCGCAGAAGCACTCCTGCATCCGTTTGCTGGCCAGCCCCAGCCGGCGCGCCTCCGCGGGCCGGAACCTCGGCGTTCGCGCCGCGCGCGGCCAGGTGCTGGTTTTTATCGACGGGCATTCCTCCGTGCCGTCGCGCAATTTGCTTGAAGACACGGCAGCGCTGCTCAGCCGCACGGGCGCCGGGTGCCTGTGCCGTCCGCAGCCGCTCCGCGCGCCCGCAGAGACGCACATGGGCGACGTGATTGCGCAGGCGCGCTCCACCTGGCTGGGACACAGCCGCCATTCGCAGGCCGCCGACCTGCAGGTCTCCGCCTATGCAGATCCCGTTCACGGCGGCTCGACGTACCGCCGCGAGGTCTTCGAGCGCATCGGTCTCTTCGACGAGGCCTTCGACGCCTGTGCCGACGTTGAGTTCAACCTGCGCGTGCGGAGAGCCGGCATTCGCGCCTTTACCGATCCGCGCCTCGCCATCGACGACCGTCCGCCTGCCACGCTGGGCGCGTTTGCCCGCCAGATGATCGCGCGCGGTCGAGGCCAAATGCGCCTGATACGCAAGCATCCCGGCGCCGCGCAGTTTACCAGCCTCGTTCCGCTGGCGGTGCTTGTGACGTTGCTGCTGACGCCGCTGGCGTGGCTGCTGCTGCCGCGCATTCCTGCCCTGCTGGGATCCCTGCCGATCGCGCTCATGGCATGCGCCGTCGCGCTTGCATCGCTGCAACTGGGCATCCGTCACGGCCTCGGGGCCACGGCGAGGGCGCCGTGGGTCTTTGCCGCTCTGGGCTGTGGCATCGGGCTCGGTATTGTTCTGGAGTCGCTGTCGTTCATCAAGGGCGCCGATGGAGCGCAGCCTGCCGCCGTGCCGCAAACGACGCAGGCCCCGGCTCCCCTTGCTATGCCGCGAACGATTGCAGACCTGGAGCCGCTGCAGCAGACGAATCGCGCCGCCTGACGCTTCGCTACACTGGTCCGCGTGAGTGCTTCCTACCGCGGCCGCATTGCGCCTTCGCCCACCGGCCTGCTGCACATCGGCCACGCCCGCACGTTCTGGCAGGCGTATCGCCGCGCTCAGGACGCCCATGGCACACTGATCCTGCGTAACGAAGACCTCGACCCCCAGCGATCGCGGCCCGACTTCGCAGCGGCCATGCTGGAGGACCTCGGGTGGCTCGGCATCCGCTGGCAGGAGGGCCCCGACGTCGGGGGTCCCGTCGCGCCTTATGAGCAGAGCCGTCGCCGCCCGGTCTACCTCGCCGTCTGGAAGCAGCTGGCCGCAGGCGGGTATCTCTACCCGTGTACCTGCTCGCGCAAAGACCTCAGCAGCATCGCGCAGGCGCCGCATGAGGGTGGGCCTGCTCCGCGATGGGAGCAGGACGAAGGCCCCATGTACCCTGGTACCTGCCGCCCCAAAGCGGGCCAAGCCTCCGTAGACGCCGAAGCTCCCGCGGGGGTGAACTGGCGCTTCCGTGTGCCAGCCGGCGACGCCATCGAGTTTGTGGATCAGCATCTCGGTCCGCAGCGCTTCGTAGCCGGCGAGGATTTCGGCGATTTTCCGGTGTGGCGGCGCGACGATGTTCCCGCGTATCAGCTCGCAGTTGTCGCCGACGACATCGCGATGGGCATCACCGAGGTCGTGCGCGGCGCAGACCTGCTGCTCTCCACGGCTCGGCAGTTACTGATCTATCGCGCGCTGCAACAAGCGCCTCCGCGATGGTTTCACTGCTCGCTGGTCGTCGACGAGCAAGGCGAGCGGCTGGCCAAGCGCCACGACGCTCTGTCCATCCGCGCGTTGCGCGAGCAGGGAAAGACGGCGGCCGAAGTGCTCGGCGATCCCTAGCGAGGAGCAGCGGATTGCGAATGGGCGGGCGGGAAGAGCGGAGGCGAGCTCAGGCGGTCTCTTCCTCTTCGCCCTGCATTTCCTCGATGGCCATATCGCGAAATTCGTTGGAGTCGAAAACGTCTCCGCAGTCGAGGCACTCGACGAACTCAACATCGTCTTCGCGCGCGACGACCCGGACCCTGGGGTGCTTGCAAACCGTATTCATGGGGTGATGGCTGGCAATTGAGCTGGTATGGGGCAGATTGTATTCCCGCCAATACGTCTGTCAACTGCCAACTTCAGGGGCCAGTTTCGATGGTGACGATTCCGTTAAACTGAACCCATGCCGAACGCGGAACGGGTATCGCTCGAAGACGTGCAGCGGGTGGCCGAACTGGCCCACCTCGAACTCGAGCCGGACGAAGCATCGCACATGCGCCGCGACCTCAACGCCATCCTGGATTACGTCGCGCAGCTCACCGAGCTGGACACTGCGAATGTCGCGCCCATGGCGCAGGTTTCGGAGGTGCTGGCCGCGGCAGGCGAGGCGCCCCCGGTTGAGTCGCAGGTGCTTCGCGCCGATGAGGTGCGCCCCTGTCTCGATCGCGACAAGGTGATGGCTTCCGCTCCGGAAACCGACTCCGTGTACTTCAAAGTTCCGAAAGTGATCGAGCGATGACGACGACTTTGGCGCCCCTTTCCATCGACAGCATTCGCTCCTCGCTGGTGGCGCGCGAGTCGACCGCGGCCGACATCGCGGAAGACTGCCTGGCCCGCATCGCCCGCGACGACGACCGCATTCACGCCTACCTGAGCGTCGATCGCGACTACGCGCTCGCGCAGGCAGCGAAGATCGATGCGCTTGCCGCCAGCGGCCAACCGCTGCCAAAGCTGGCCGGCGTTCCTATCGGGATCAAGGACGTGCTCACGCTGGAGGGATTTCCGGCGACCGCCGGATCGAAGATCCTCGAGGGCTATTGTCCTCCGTACACCGCGACCGCGGTGCGCCGCCTCGCCGAAGCGGGGGCCGTCTTTCCAGGCAAGCTCAACTGCGACGAGTTCGCGATGGGATCGTCGAACGAGAACTCCGCGTACGGCCCCGTGCACAATCCGCACGCGCTCGATCGCGTCCCCGGCGGATCGAGCGGAGGCTCGGCCGCCGCCGTGGCTGCGGGCATGGCCGTTGCCAGTCTTGGCACCGACACTGGCGGATCGATTCGCCAGCCTGCATCGTTCTGCGGGGTGGTGGGCGTGCTGCCCACCTACGGACGGGTATCGCGCTACGGACTGATTGCCTTCGCGTCGTCGCTCGATCGCATCGGCCCGTTCGCGACCAATGTGCGCGACGCAGCGACAGTATTGGGCGTGATCGCCGGGCACGATCGCATGGACGCGACCTCGTCGCCGCTGCCGGTTCCCGATTACGCAGCGGAGATCGACAAGGGCGTCGCGGGGATGAAACTCGGCGTGCCGGCGGAGTACTTCGCAGAGGGGCTCGACCCTGAAGTCCGATCGGCCATCGAGGACGGCATCGAGCGCCTGCGCGCAGCCGGAGCTGAGATTCGCAAGATCTCGCTGCCGCACACGCGCTACGCGATTCCCACGTACTACGTGATCGCGACGGCCGAAGCCAGCTCCAACCTTGCGCGCTTCGACGGCGTGCGCTACGGATTCCGAGCGCCGCAATCGGACACGCTGGCCGCGATGTATCGCCGCACGCGCGACCTCGGATTCGGCGCGGAGGTGAAGCGCCGCATCCTGCTTGGCACCTACGTGCTCAGCCACGGCTACTACGACGCTTTCTACCGCAAGGCGCAGCAGGTTCGGCGGCTGCTGACGGATGATTTCCTCGCGGCCTTCCGAGAGGTCGACGCGATCGTGACGCCCACAGCACCGACGCCGGCCTTCAAAATCGGCGAGAAGTCCGACGACCCGGTCGCGATGTACCTCGCGGATATCTACACCGTCACCGCGAGCCTTGCCGGCATCTGCGGGCTCTCGGTGCCCTGCGGCGCGTCGCGGGACGGGCTGCCGATCGGGATGCAGATCCTGGGCAGGCACTTCGACGAGGCGACGATCTTCCGCGTGGGTCAGGCGCTGGAGACGCTGCAGAAGGATTAGCCTGGCCGGCAGGCATCGCGGCGATTGAACCGCGCCGCACTCGCTGACGTACACTCGTACGAAATCACCTTTCGTCAGCAGCCTCAGGAGGCCCTTTGGACGAATCCACGCTTCAACCTTCAGCTCCCACGGGGAGCCTGCCGTCATTCGCGTCGCCGCCGCCGCAACGGGACGTCCGCTGGGTTTTCCTTGGGCCGAATGGGCTGCGCGCCGGCTGGGCAATCCTGATCTTTGTCGGCGTGTTTCTCGGCCTCAGCTGGGGCTCGGGGCTGGCGCTCAGGCATTTCTGGCACCCGCATATTCCGCCTGGACCGATGCCACCGATTATGGGCGTGGTGGGCGAGGGCAGCGGGCTGGCGATCCTCGCGCTGGTCGTATTCATCATGTCGATCCTCGAGCGCAAGCCGTTTCTGTCGTACGGCTATCAGGGGGAAGGGCGCGCTGTTCGGTTCGTATCCGGACTGGCGTGGGGCTTTGCCGCCATTTCGCTGCTGGTGCTGGCGCTCTGGAAGCTCGGCTACCTCGCGCTGGATGGCCGCAGCCTCAGCGGCAGCAGCATCCTGAGCTACGCCGCGGAGTGGGGCCTCGTGTTCCTGGTCGTGGGATTCTTCGAAGAATCCATCATGCGCGGCTACGTGCAGTTCACGCTCACGCGGGGCATCGGCTTCTGGTGGGGCGCGATCCTGATGTCGTGCCTGTTCGGGTTCGGCCACCACACGAATACCGGTGAGTCGCCCGTGGGGCTGTTCTCCGCCGGAGCGATCGGGCTGGTCTTCTGCCTGAGCCTTTGGTACACCGGCTCGCTGTGGTGGGCGGTGGGCTTCCATGCGGCCTGGGACTGGGGCGAGTCGTACTTCTATGGCACCGCGGACAGCGGGCTCATTGTCAAGGGACACCTCTACGGCGAGCACCCCATCGGCAAACTGTTGATGAGCGGTGGCGCCACCGGGCCCGAGGGCAGCCTCCTCGTCGTGCCGCTGCTGCTGATCATCGTGGCGGCGATGGTGCTATGGTGGGGGCCCCGGGTGCGGTCGCCGTTTGCCGGCGGGGCTTTCCGGCCGCTGAAAGCGAAGGCGGCGACCGAGATTCGAGTGCCCCAGGTTTGAGGCATTCTGGCGTCGCTGCGCAAAATATTGCGATGCTGTGTCTCGTAAATAATTGATTCTAAGGTGGGTGGAGGGTAATACCCGCAGGGTATTACCCTCATTCGTCTCGGATCGCGGGACGGTCCGTCTGGCAGAGACGGCCGGAGTTTGCGGAGCATGGATGTCAAAGAGCGGGTGCCTGCCGGCCTGAGCCGGAGCCTGCAGCGTTTGGCAGCGTCGAGCCAGGGACGCACGAAGTGGCTGCCATGAAAAAGCCCTGCTCCGAAGAACAGGGCTTTCCGCGGATATCAGGATAAAAAGCCTGAGAAGGCAAAGCAAGGGAAAGCGGCGGCTCCTACGGTACGAAGGTCACAACGGAGCCGGGGGCCGGTAGCCCTTACCGCTGTTCGATGGGAACGTATTTCACCGGGTATTCCGGACCGGTGTACTCGGCGCGGGGGCGGATGAGCCGGTTGTCGTCGAGCTGTTCGATGACGTGCGCCGCCCAACCGGCGACCCGGCTGACGGCGAAGATGGGCGTGAAGAGATCGAGGTCGATGCCCAGGGTCGTGTAGGTTGAGGCCGAATAGAAGTCGACGTTCGCGTTGAGCTTCTTCTCGTTCTTCACAAAGTCTTCAATGCGCCGGGACATGTCATACCACTTTGTGTTGCCGGAGTCGCGGCTGAGCTGCTCCGACATGCGGCGCAGATGCGTCGCGCGCGGATCTTCGGTGCGATAGACGCGATGCCCAAAGCCGAAGACCTTCTTCTTCTGCGCGAGCAGGCTCTTGACGTATTCGACGGGATCTCCGCCCTCCTGCGCGATCTCGAAGAGCATCTTCATCACGGCTTCGTTGGCGCCGCCGTGGAGCGGGCCCTTGAGAGCGCCGATGGCGCCGGTGATGGCGGAGTGCATGTCGGCCATGGTGCCGGCGATGACGCGCGCGGCAAAGGTGGAGGCGTTCAGTTCGTGATCGGCATGCAGGATGAGCGCAATGTCAAAGGTGCGGGTCGCCGCCGGGATCGGCTTTTCGCCGTGGAGCATCCAGAGGAAATTGGCTGCGTGACTGAGCGAGGGGTCGGGCTCGACGATTTTTTTGCCCTTGCGAATGCGATCGAAGGCCGCCACCAGCATGGGAAGCTGCGCGGTGAGCGCGAAGGCCTTGCGCACGTTCGAATCGTGATCGACGGCCGCTTCGGCGGGATCGTAAAAGCTGAGCGCGGAGACGGCGGTGCGGAGGGCTTCCATGGGCGTGCCGGTCTTCGGGAAGGCGCGGAAGAGGTCATAGATTTCCGATGGCACATGGCGCGCCTGGGTGAGCTTCGCGGTGAACTCGTGCAACTGCGACTTGCCGGGCAATCGGCCATGCCACAGCAGGTAAGTGGTTTCTTCGAAGGTGGACCGTTCTGCCAGCTCATGAATATCGATACCGCGATACGCGAGCACGCCGGCGTATCCATCAATCCAGCAAATGCCGGAGTTTGCCGCTACAACGCCTTCCAGTCCCTTCGTCACCGCTGCTGTTGCCATGTGTTTTCTCTACCCGTCAACCCTGAGCCAGGGAAGTCCTCTTCGATTGCCTGGATGCTGCGGTTCAACGGGGCGATGGCCCCGGCGCGCACAGCGCAGCGAATCCCTGCTGTCCTCTTATAGCTTACGCGAAAGAGCACCGTCATCTGAGACGCGGAGTGCGGGTGCGGAGTTTCCGTTACTAAAGTCAGGAACGGCCGAGAGGGGCTGCGGGGAGGGTCAGGAACCAGCGCCATACGCGGCGGAGAAGCGTTCCATGGCGAAGGGAGCAAGATCGAGACCTGGCGACGAGCCGGTCATCCACTGGCTCATCACCCTGGCGGTTCCCGGGCCGAGCATGATGCCGTTTTTGTAGTGGCCGGTCGCCACCCAGGAGTAGGGCGCCGTTCGGTCAAGAATGGGCAGGCCGTCCTCGGAACCGGGGCGGAGGCCCGTCCAGGTCTCGGCGACATTCGCATCGCGGAGAGCGGGCCAGAGATCCACGGCCTTCCGGAAGAGCGCGTGGATTTGCTCCGCATGCACCTCTTTGTCGAAGCCGGCGTCCTCGACGGTAGGGCCGATGGTATACCGGCCATTGCCGCGCGGCACAATGTAGACGTTGGGCGTCCGCAGCACGCAATGCATCTGCGCCCTGCCGTGCATCTCGGCGGTGAGCATGTGTCCCTTGCGCGGAGTGACGGGCAGGGCGCCATGGATTTTCGGCGCCCAGGCCCCGGCGGCATTGAGGAAGCAGCCCACCGAGACCGGCCCCGCGGAGGTTTCAAGCAGGACGCCGCCGTTTTCCCCGTGCACACTCACCACCGGCGTGTGCTCCCGCAGCTCGACTCCGTCCCGCCGCGCAGCGCCGGGCAGGGCTTCGGCGAGATCCCACGCGTCAATGCTCTGTTCATGGAGGCGATAAAAGTGCCAGCCGTCGATCCGCGCGCCGGGGGCTAAGCTGTGCACTTCCGCGGAGCTCAGGGCGGCGGCGCCATGCGGCAGCTGGTGCGAGCCCTGGACGGTGGTTGTGGTCCGGATGGGCACCTTCGCGCCGGAAAGCTCTTCGACGCGCGCGAGGAAGCAGGGGTACAGATCGAGGCTCAGGCGCGCCAGTTCCCGCAGAGCCGGAGGATTCTCAGGGTCGTTGCCGGCCAGCATGCCCGCAGCGGCGCGCGATGCTTCGGACATGGCTTCTGCGC
Organism: Acidobacteriaceae bacterium; assembly: GCA_035503555.1. Taxonomy (GTDB): domain Bacteria; phylum Acidobacteriota; class Terriglobia; order Terriglobales; family Acidobacteriaceae; genus Palsa-343. Next base: position 16,365 of record DATJTG010000209.1, read on the forward strand.
GGTCAAAGACGACCACCTTATATCCCGCTGCCCTCAGTTCCAGAGCCGTGGCCAGTCCGATGATGCCTGCGCCTGCGATGGCTGCGTCCGCGTACTGCATACGCCAATTTTAGAAGGCGCATCGCATGCCGGCGCAGATTTCGCGGCCATGGGACACACTGAAATCGGGTTTTTACGTGACTGTAGTGCGGGAGGGCCGGTATCGACGGTCACGGGCTGGCCTGAACTCAAACAAAAAGAGTGCCGCAGGCAGCGGCACTCGGAGACTACAGGGAGGCAAACTTCACCGCTCCTCCGGACCCAGTCTGGCGCAAGCTGCCAGCCGAGGTACCGGACAGGTCCTGATTCAGGCAACCGGCGACGGTACTGGAAGCGCGGCTCGCTTGTCAACAGGAAATCAAAGACCTTCCGATGCGGGTACGGGCGAAGCCGGGTCGCGTTAGGATGGACCGCCGGGTGTCGGGTTTCGTTTGTTACCGGATCCGGACTGCGCACGCAACCGGCCCGAGCGACTTTTTTACGCTGTGATCCGTCCCGGTCCAGGGGGAATCGACGATGACTTCATTTATTTCTCTTTCTACCTTTCCGGGTTTCCGCGTTCGTAAGCCGCTCTGGCTCCTGCCTGTTGTTCTGGCTGTTGTTTCCGGGCCCGCGCTGCGGGCGCAGGCCCGGACGCCCGCGGCTACTGCGATCACGGCCGACGAGCAGGAGGGCATCGACGGCGATATCGCGCAGCACTTCGGAGACGCGCCACAAAATCCGGGGCCGAAGTCGCGGATGCTGGCGCTGACTCGTCCCGCGTCGGTTCGGCAAGCGATGAAGAAGGTCGCTGACTGGGAGCTGAACCGGTCGCAGCCGTATTTCGACCGCACGTGGACATGGAACGTTTTGTACACCGGATTCATGGCGGCGTCGCGCACGCTCAACGATCCGCGCTATCGCGATGCGATGGAAGCCTTTGCCGAACATCACCAGTGGCAGCTTCGCTCCGCGGTGCCGAACGCTGACGATCAGGGGCTGGGGCAGACGTATCTCGAGCTCGACATGCTCGATCCCGCGCCGGACAAGGTGATGCCCACGCGATCGGCGCTCGATACGCTGGCCGCCGGAGCGAACGCGCCGATTCCGGAGGACCAGGCGAATATTCCCTGGTGGTGGTGCGATGCGCTGTTCATGGCGCCGCCGGTCTGGTCTCGCATGTTTGCCGTCACCCACGACACGAAGTATCTCGACTACATCGACAAGCACTGGCACGAGACCTCTGACATGCTCTACGATCCGCAGCGCCACCTCTACTATCGCGATCAGACGTGGCTGCACCGGACCGACTCCCACGGCAAGCCGATCTTCTGGTCGCGCGGCAATGGCTGGGTGATGGGCGGCCTGGCGCGCACGCTCGAGTACATCCCCGCCGGCGATCCGCGCCGCGGCTTCTACGAGAACCAGCTGCGCGAGATGGCCGCAGCCGTCGCGCAACTGCAGAATCCCTATACGGGCCTGTGGCACTCCAGTCTGCTGGAGCCGATGGAGTATCCGCAGCCGGAGGTCTCGGGGTCGGCGCTGATCACGTTCGCGCTGGCGTGGGGCGTGAATGAGGGCGTGCTCGACCGCAAGACGTATCTGCCGGTGATCGAACATGCGTGGCACGGCCTGGTGAAGCAGATCTATGACGATGGGCGGCTGGGGAACATCCAGCAAACCGGCGCCGGACCGGCGCATTACCTGCCTTCGTCGAGTTACAACTACGGCGTGGGGGCGTTTCTGCTGGCCGGGGAGCAGGTGGCGGAGTTGGCGACTTCGGAGAAGAGGAAGGCGCGGTAGGGCGGCCGCTGCGAACGGATCCCTGGCCTGACTCGTGCTACTGCCCCGTCGCGACCGCATCGGGTATCGCGGCTTTTTCGCGCGGCGGGCGCACGACGATCGGCACCACGATAGAAACGAGCAGGATCACGGCGATGACGTGCAGTCCGTACCCGAATGACGTGCCCATTTCGCGCAACTTTGCGATCATCATCGGGCCGAAGGCGCTCGCGAATCCCCATGCCGTGAGCATGAGCCCGTAGATGGGGCCGATCATCCTGGTGCCGAAGTAATCGGCTGCGAAGGCCGGCATGGTTCCGAAGCCGCCGCCGTAGCACATGAGGATGACGAAGGTGAGAGCGGTGAGCGCGGTGGGGTTGTGCACGGTGGGCATGAGCCAGAAGAGCGCGACCTGGAGCAGATACATGGCGACGAACGTCCAGCGCCGCGTGATGCCATCGGAAACCGACGCCCAGAAGATGCGACCCAGAGCATTGCCCAGGGCCGCAACGCCGACCATGCCGGCGGCGATTGCCGCCGAGACTTTCGCGATCTCCTGAAACATGGGCGATTCCTGGGAGATGATCGAGATGCCGGCCGTCGTATTCAGGAAAAGCGCCAGCCAGAGGGCCCACCACTGCCAGGTCCCGAGAGCTTCGGCGAAAGTGTAGTCGCGAGCGGCGCGGTTGGCGGTTTGCTTCGCGGTCGGCGACCAGCCATCGGGCTTCCAGCCGGCGGGCGGATTCTGCATGAACCAGCCGGTCACGATGAGGACAAAGAAATAGGCGACGCCCAGATACTCAAAGGTTTTGAGCACGCCGACGGTCTGAAGAAGGCGCGTGGCCACCGGCGCGGTCACCAGCGCGCCGGCGCCGAAGCCGCCCACGGCGATGCCGGTGATGAGCCCACGCTTGTCGGGGAACCATTTGAGGAGCACGGCGACGGGAACGATGTAGCCGAGGCCCAGGCCGATGCCGCCAATGACTCCGTATGAGAGGTAGAGCCACAACAGGTTGTTCGCGGAAAAGCCAGCCAGAAAAATGCCGAGCCCATAGAGGAAGCCTGCGGTGAGCGCGACCACGCGCGGCCCCTTGCGATTGAGCCACAGGCCCCCGAAGAACGCGGCGAATCCCACCATCAGGATGCAGATCGTGAAGGTCATCGTCACCTGGGAAATACTCCAGTGAAACGCCTTCACGAGCGGCGTGCGAAACACGCTCCACGCATACACAGCGCCCAGCGCCATTTGCATCAGGATGCCCGCCAGGGCGATACCCCATCGTTTGCCGTTCATGCTTGTTCCTCCAGGGAACTATTTGTTTTGCGATTTAGCCTTTCGGGCTGGGGGTGCAGCCCTTCTCCTTCAAACGCGAGCCAAGCGTCTCAAGAAATCGATTGATGAGGGCCACGCTGCGCCGCAGCTCGGGGCGGCGGAACTGGCCCAGCAGCGACATCAAGCCAGGCGGATCGATCACGGGGCGGCGCTCGCTGCCCAGGGTCTCGGCTGCGGCATTGGCAATGCATTGCATGAGCTCGGGATTGATGGCGCCCATCATCTTGCCGAAGATGATGGCGTTGCGCAGCGCGTGGACGGCCTCGGCCGACTGCGTTGCGCTGACCGCAGTCTCCACCAGCTGATCTTTCGCGCCTAAAGCGCCGCGCAGGGTTTCGAGGACGCCGGCCTCGTGCAGGGCCTGCAGCAGTTCGTAGGAATCCAAAATGGCTGCTGCGTGTTCCGCCGGCGCGCTCTCGAGTTTTGCCAGCAATTCCCTGCGCGGATCACGCGGCGTGATTTCGAGTGCAATCGGCTTTGCCATGGTTGGCGCTCCCTTTTGTTTCGGTGACGACCGCGCTTACGACCGACAGCTGACTACTGACGGCTTATTTGCACCAGTCCATCGCCGGGCGGGTGATAGTCCGCGCGCTTCCACTTGCGTTCGACTTCGACGCCGTTTTGCGGGGTCGGATGCCCGAAGCGCGAGTTTGTTTTTGGCAACGGATTCGCGCCGGTCTCGCCCAGCACTGTCATTCGCACCGACGCCTCTTTGTACGCGGGCGTGTGCGTCACTTTGTCGGTGTAGCTGCTGGTCAGCCGGTTCACGGGCTCGTCGGTGGAGTTCATGGGCATGTACAGCTCACTGCCCTGTACGCGGTCGGTGACCACGGCCTGCACGCGCACCTCGCCGTAGCGCGACGTGAGCTCCAGCCAGCTTCCGTTGGCGATGCCGCGCGTGTGGGCCAGCTCGGGAGAAACCTCGACGAAGGTGCAGGGCGTCTTCTCGCGGATGCCGTGGGTGCGATAGGTCAGATTGCCCTCGTGGAAATGCTCCAGCAGCCGCCCGTTGTTGAGGTGCAGATCGAACTCCTCGTTGGGCTGGTCGGTCGGCTCCGACCACTCCAGCGGGAAGAACTTCGCCTTGCCGTCCGGAAGCGCAAATTTCTCCGTGTAGAGCAGCGGCTGATCGCTGCCGTCTTCCGCCACCGGCCACTGCAGCGTCCTGTAGCCCTCCAGCCGCTCGTAGGTGACTCCGGCAAACATCGGAGTGAGCGACGCAATTTCCCGGTAAATCTCCGATGGGTGCGCGTAATTCCAGCCTGCTCCCATGTGGTTGGCGATATCCATGATGATCTGCCAATCGGGACGGCTATCGCCCAGCGGCTCAAATACCTGATACAGCCGCTGGACCCTGCGCTCCGTGCTGGTGAAGGTTCCTTCCTTCTCGAGGCTCGGACTGGCCGGCAGAATCACATCGGCGAAGCGGCAGGTTTCTGAGAAGAAAATCTCCTGCATCACGAAGAAGTCGAGTTTCGCGAGCGCGTCGCCCACGTAGTTTGCGTTCGAATCCACCAGAGCCATCTCTTCGCCGAAAAGATACATCGCCCGCAGCTTGCCCTCGTGGATCGCGTCGATCATCTGGTGGTTGTCGAGTCCCGGCTTCGGCGGCAGAGTCACGCCCCACGCCTTCTCGAATTTCGCGCGAATCTCCGGGTCTTCGATTTTTTGATAGCCGGGGAAATTGTTCGGCATCGCGCCGTGATCGCTCGCGCCCTGCACATTGTTGTGCCCGCGCAGCGGATACGCGCCCGTTCCCGGCCGCATGTAGTTGCCGGTGGCCAGCAGCAAATTCGAAATGGCCGTGGATCCGTCAGATCCCATCGAGTGCTGCGTGATGCCCATGGCCCACAGCGCGCACACGCTTTTCGCTTCGGCGACCATCGTGGCGACGCGGACGAGGGTTTCGACAGGCAGGCCGCAGCGAGCGCTGGCCATCTCCAGCGTGAAGGGTTCGAGACTCTTCCGATACTCCTCCAGACCATTCACCCAGCGCTCGACGAAATCCATCTTTGCGAGGCCGTTGTCGAGGATGTACTTCGTCACCGCGCAGAGCCAGACGAGGTCGGTGCCTGGCCGCGGATGGATGAACAGGTCAGCCCGGTGCGCCATTTCGTTTTTACGCAAGTCGCTCACGATCAGCTTCTGCCCGCGCAGCTTGTGCGAGCGCTTCACGCGCGTCGCGAGCACCGGATGGCTTTCGGCGGTATTGCTGCCGATGATCAGCACCAGATCGGCCTGCTCGATGTCGAAGATCGATCCGGAGTCGCCGCCGTAGCCGACCGTCCGGAATAGCCCGATGGTTGCCGGAGCCTGGCAGTAGCGCGAGCAGTTGTCCATGTTGTTGGTGCCGATTACCGCGCGGGCGAGCTTCTGCATCAGATAGCTCTCTTCGTTGGTGCACTTCGACGACGACACGAACGCCAGCGCATCCGGCCCCCTTTCGGCTCTGATTTCGGCGAAGCGCCGCGCCACCAGGCTGAGCGCCTCGTCCCAGGTGGCTTCGCGGAACTTGTCGTTTTCGCGGATGAGCGGCCTGGTGAGCCGATCGGAGCTGTTCACGAACTCCCAGCCGAATTTGCCTTTGACGCAGGTCGAAACGCCGTTGGCCGCGCCGTGCGCAGGCTCGACCTTGAGGATGTGCCGATCGCGCGTCCAGATATCGAAGCTGCAACCCACCCCGCAGTAGGTGCAGACGGTCTTCGTCTTTTTCGTGCGCGTCTCGCGCATCTCGGCTTCGGCTTCGGACAACTGGAGGATCGCGCCGTAGCCCAGCTCCGGCTCGATGCCTTTCACGACGTCGATCATCCCGTTCAGCGCGGGCTTGGGCAGGGAAGTGAAGTATCCGGCTTCGCCCAGCATGGATTGCTCCATGAGCGCGTTGCAGGGGCAGACGGTGACACAGTGGCCGCAGGAGACGCAGCTCGATTCGCCGATGGGCGCGCCGCCATCCCACAGCACACGTGGATGCTCGTCTTCCCAGCGGATGCTCAGCGTCTCGTTCACCTGGAGATTCTGGCAGGCCTCCACGCAGCGACCGCAGAGAATGCACTGGTCGGGATCGTAACGATAGAAAGGGTTGGTGAAGTCCGGGTCATACGGCTTGGGCTTGTAGGGAATCGCCTGGTGCTCGACGGCGAGCTGCTTCGTGGTGTTGTGCACCGTGCAGTTGCCGTTGTTGTTGTCGCAAACGGTGCAGTAGAGCAGGTGATTGCCGAGGATGCGGTCGAAGGCATCGCGCTGCGCCCGCTGCGCGGCTGCCGACTCGGTGGCGATCGTCATGCCGGCGGCGGCTGCGGTTCCGCAGGCTCGCACGAGTCTGCCGTCCACTTCGACCATGCAGGTATCGCAGGTTTGGATGGGGCCGAGCTGGGGGTGATAACAGACCTGCGGCACTTGCGCGCCGCTTCGGTTCAGGATATCGACGAGCCGCTCGCCTTCAGTGAACGGCGCAGCGCTTCCGTTGATTGTGACCACGGGCATGGGCAGGCCACCCCTCTGGGCGAAGACGCGATGCTAGCACGGATCAGGAACGCAGGTCATTAACGGGCGACCCCATTGCGCCTGCAGGACGGCACGACATTGCAAGGCCGTTCGAGGTTGGATGCCTGGCGGCTGGCCCTCGACTCGCCCAGGTGGGATACGTTATCCTCGAAAGGGACCGCGCACACCTGGAGAGGTGGCAGAGTGGTTGAATGCACCCGCCTCGAAAGCGGACATAGCTGAAAGGCTATCGGGGGTTCGAATCCCCCCCTCTCCGCCAGTGTTCTTGCCGTTCTTCCGGTCAGATTCCTGACAATCTCTCCTGCGCGGCGCCTGTCCTTCCCGTCGATTTCTGCCTGCTCGCTGTGGGACCGGTATTCGATGGAAGACAGAGCTGAGGCTCAGGGGCCGTGCGGACCCCGAGCCTGTCGTTCAATCCCAGACAGCCGAGCGGCGCGTTTCGTCAGGCCAGGGAGTTCATCCAGACCTTCGATTCGATCTTCCGCTCGCGATGCGGCCGCCGGCCGGTGCTCGCGGGAGGATTCGTCGAGCCGGGAGGATTCGCCGCCGCAGCCGCATTCGATGCGCCCGGCGCGTAGTTCACCGTAGAATCTCCGGCGGC